>NZ_JBSGHB010000009.1:0-159026 GCF_053604195.1 Actinokineospora sp. NPDC004072
TTCGACACGGCGTTCCACGCCACGATGCCGCCCTCGGCAGCGACCTACGCCCTGCCCGCCGCGTGGCGCCGTCGATGGGGCCTGCGCCGATACGGGTTCCACGGCCTCTCCCACGCCTACGCCTCGCGGCGGGCGACCGGGCTCGCGGGACTGGCCGTGGAGCGGGCCCGGGTGGTCGTCTGCCACCTGGGCGCCGGGGCCTCCGTCGCGGCGGTCGCAGGCGGGAGCTCGGTGGACACCACCATGGGGTTCACCCCCTTGGCGGGTCTGGTCATGGCCACCCGTAGCGGCGACGTCGATCCCGGCCTGCTGCTGTGGCTGCTGCACGGCGACCGGCTCACCCTCGACGACCTGGCCGACGGGCTGGAGCACGCCTCCGGGCTCGCGGGCCTCAGCGGCCACGGCGGCGACATGCGCGACGCGCGCCGCGCTGCCGACGCGGGCGACCCGAACGCCGCGCTGGCCCTGGCCGTGTACGTGCACCGCCTCCGCCAGGCCATCGCCGCCATGGCCGCGTCCCTCGGCGGCCTCGACCTCCTGGTGTTCACCGGCGGAGTGGGCGAACACGACGCCGCGCTGCGGGCGGAGACCGCCGCCGGGCTCGGCTTCCTGGGAATCACCCTCGACGACGAGCGCAATCGCGGCACCTCGGAGGACGCCCGCATCAGCGCACCGGACGCGACCGTGACGACCTGGGTCATCACGGCCCGCGAGGACATCGAGATCGCCGCCCAGACCCGAGCCGCGCTGCGAGCGCGCTGATCCCGCCGGGGCCGTCAGCCGGTGTGCTGGTCGAGCATCCCCGGCCCGAACACCTCGTAGCGGACGCGCTCGGCGGGGAGCCCGCGGCGCAGCAGGGACGATCGGACATCCCGCATGAACGGCACCGGCCCGCACAGGTAGGCGGTGGTGTCCGGGGTCAGCGGAAGGACGCCGGGGTCCATCCGGCCGGGGCGCGAGTCGTTGTGCTGGCCGGACTCGTACCAGGTCAGGCAGTCGGAGTGGGTCAGGCCCGCGAGGGCGTGCGCGCAGTCGGCGCGCAGGGCGTGGTGGGCGGGGGAGCGGTCGGCGTGGGCGGCGACGACCGGCCGCGTGGGCTGGGTGCGGGCGAGGTGATCGAGCATGGCCGCCATGGGGGTGATGCCGATTCCCGCGCTGATCAGGAGCACCGGGGACAGCCCGGGGACGAGCGTGGTCTCCCCGGCGGGCGGTCCGACCAGCAGGGAGTCGTCCTCGGCCAGGTGGTCGTGCAGATGGGTGGACACCATGCCGTCCGGTGTCGCGGCGGTGCCGCGCACCCGGCGCACCGTGATCCGCAGCGATCCGCGGCCGGGCCCCTGGGACAGCGAGTACTGGCGGGGCTGGCGGCGGCCGTCGGGCAGGTCCACCGCCACGGAGACATACTGCCCCGGGACGAATTCGGGGATCGCGTCGTCCCCGTCGGGGATCAGGGTGAACGACACGGTGTCGACCGCCTCGTCGAGGCGCTTGGCCACCCGCCAGCGCCGCCACAGGGCGGTCGGCTCCACTCCGGCCCGCTGGTAGAGGCGGGCCTCGGCGGCGATGAGCCTGCAGGCGAGCAGCCAGTAGACCTCGTCCCACGCCGCGGCGACGGCGGGGGTGACGGCGTCGCCGAGGACCGCGGCGACCGAGGCCAGCAGGTGGCGTCCCACGACCGGGTACTGGTCGGCCCGGATGCCCAGGGACACGTGCTTGTGCGCGATCCGCTCGGCGACCATGTCGAAGCCCCCGCCTGGCGCGTCGCCCAGCAGGTGCTCGGCGAAGGCGACCACCGCGGACGCCAGTGCAACCCGCTGCCTGCCGTCGGCCTGGTTTCCCTGGTTGAACAGGTGGAGAAGGTCAGGGTGGGCGGCGAACATCGACGGGTAGAAGTGGGCGGTGATGTCGACGGCGTGGGCGCGGACGACGGGCAACGTGGCGCGGACAACGGCCGCGGAGGCTGCGGACAGCACGGGATCTCCTTGAAGTGGGACGCTGTCCTCACTCTGCGGCCGCGCCTGAGCGGGAGATAGGGAAGCAACGACCGCAAGATCAAGGACCTTGGTCCCGGGCGATCCCGCGGGCGGTCGTAATCAGTCTCGCGGCACGCGGATGACGTCGCCGGGGTGGATGATGTTGGGGTTGGTGACGGTGCCGGGGTTCGCGGCGACGAGGCGGTGGTGGAGGGCGCCGTTCCCGTAGTGCTGGGCGGCGATGCCCCACAGCGTCTCGCCCTGCTGGACGACGTGCTCGGAGTACACCCGGTAGCCGGGGACGATCTTGGGTCCGTAGACGACGGGGGCGATGACCTTGTCGAGCTCGGCGCCGTCGTTGGGGGAGGTGTGGAAGACCTCCACGAACAGCCGGTCGAGGGTGAAGGCCGCGCCCGCGACGTCGACGGTGATCTGGAACTGGCCGTGGCCGCCGATGCCGTCGCCCGCCATGAAGTGCCCGGTCACCTCGTCGTGGCCTTCGTGGACGCGGTACTCGAAGTTCGCCTCGAAGGCGCCCCCCGCGACCCCGGCCACCATGATGGTGGTGCCCACCAGGTCGTACATCCTGGGCTGCTGCACATCGATACTCATGACCTGCCCCCTTTCGACACACCAGCCTGACCGTCGCCGCGCGCAACTCGCCAGGGCAGGAAGACCCGCGAAACGCGGGCAGGTCGTCAGTCCGCGATGGTCGCTGATCCGTAACCGCCGTCGTCCCGCCGGTAGCAGGCGTCCGTGTCCGTCGGTGTCCTCGACGTAGAACAGCGCGGGTCTAGACACATCCGCCTGCCAGCCGTTACCCGCGCGGCGGAGCAGACAGTCCTCGCCGGACCCGTGGGTGAGCAGATGGAACTCGTACTCCAGTGTCTCCATGTCGGCGACACCGCGCCGGGAGCGGGGTTGTAGAGCCAGCGCGTCGCCGGCTGGGTACGTGCCGCCTGGACGATCTCGATGACGCCACCCCGGTCAGTGGTGGTGACCCTCGAGACCAGAACCGTTGGTCGCACGTCAGGTCGACCAGCAACGCCGCACGGGCACCTGGTCCGATCGAACGCTCAGCACGTCGTCGCACAGCACCCGCTCGCCCCCGCCCGGAGCCAGGTCCCTGTCGCCGCGACAGAACTTCCGATCGCACGTGGCCAGAGTGTGCTTCCCATACCGGATGTGCCCACGCGGTGCGGAAGCACCTACATCGTGGGACGGTTGGATGCGGTCTGTCCAGGTTTGACGAGTCCTGTACGAGTGATCACTCATCGTGGATCGGCCTTCTGGACTACAACCACACTCAGTGATAGTCCCGGCTGATGTTTGCCGCTTTCTTGCGGTCCTCGTTTCGTCCGTTGTCTGTCGTTCGAGGTGCTGGGACCGTCGTCCAACGCACCGGGTTCCCTGTGCCCGGTCATGTCTGGAGCGAGGGCGGCCACATGCGAAGGCTGAGTTCGGTCTGCGCCGCTTTGGCGGTGATGGCGACGTCGGTGGTGGGGGTGAAGGCCGCGGGAGCCGCCGAGGAGGTCGTGGACGGCGCGGTGGCGTACGTGCGGCAGGTGGCGGTTGACCGAGGTGACGAGGAGTTCGTCGCGGTCGGTGTGTCCTCCGGGCCGCGCGGGTTGTCGTTCCACGCCTATGAGCGGAAGTATCGCGGCTTACGTGTCGTCGGTGGTGATTTCGTCGTTGTCGCGGATGCGTCCGGGGCTGTGCTGGGGTCGCCGCTGGCGGGTCAGGGCGCCATTTCTGTCGGCACTGTTCCGGTGGTGTCGGCGGAGCGGGCGGCTCGGGTCGCGAGGGCGGAGCTGGCCGGGGTTGACGCGGTCGGCGCGCCGGAACTGGTGGTGTTCTCGCCAGAGGGCGAGCAGACCCTGGCATACGAGGTCGTGGTGCGTGGGCGGTCGGCCAAGGGGACGCCGAGCACGCTGCACGTGATCGTCGACGCCCGCTTCGGTGCGGTGTTGGCGGAGTGGGATGAGGTGCTGGCGGGGATCGGCCACGGCCACTACTACGACGACGTCACGATCGACACGACGCGGACCTCGTCGGGCTATTCGATGTCCGACCGGACACGGTCCGGGATGTTCTGCGGTGTCCAGGGCAACGGCGCGGTGTCCGGCCCGGATGACGTCTGGGGCAACCGAAGCGGAACCGATCTGGAGACCGCGTGCTCGGACGCGTACTACGCGGCCCAACAGGAGTGGAACATGCTGCGGGACTGGCTGGGCCGCGACGGCTTCGACGGCAACGGCCGCGCGTTCCCGATCTTCGTCGGGCTCAACCAGGTCAACGCCTATTGGAACGGGCACACGGTCAACATCGGCCACTCGAAGGACAATCAGCGGCAACTGTCGGTGCTCGACATCGTCGCGCACGAGCACGGCCACGCGGTCTTCCAGTTCACTCCCGGCGGCTTTGACGGCTACGTCGAGACCTACGCGCTCAACGAAGCCAGCGGGGACATCTTCGGCGCCCTGACCGAGCACTACGCCAACCATCCCGACGACCCACCGGATTACGTCTACGCCGAGGAGGCCGACGCGCTGGGCCGTGGACCGGAGCGGGTCATGTACGACCCGTCGGCGGGGCCGAGGGACGAACCGAACTGCTGGTCGACGGCGATCCCCAGCACCGAGGTGCACGACGCGGCCGGGCCTGCCAACCACTGGTTCTACCTAATCGCCGAGGGCTCCCATCCCGGCGGCGGCAAGCCGGACAGCCCGATCTGCGCTGGCGGCCCCGCGTCGGTCACCGGAATGGGAATCCAGAACGCGGGCCGTGTCTGGATGACGGCGCTGATGCAGAAGACCTCGTTCTGGGAGTACGCCGACGCCCGCGTCGCCACGATGAACGCCGTCACCCAACTGTTTCCCGGCGACTGCGCCAAGTTCGACACGGTCAAGGGCGCCTGGGACGCGGTTTCGGTGCCGCGGCAGTCCAGCGAGCCCGGCCGTCCGGACTGCGGCGACCCGGCTGACGACTTCGCCGTCGCGGTGACCCCGACCGCTGGCGGAGTCGACGCCGGAGCCGCCGTGAGCGCGCGGATCTCCACCACCACCGTCACCGGTGATCCCCAGACGATCACCCTCGCGGCGTCCGGCCTGCCCACCGGTGCCACGGCGTCCTTCACCCCGACGTCGGTGACCTCCGGCGAGCCGTCCACGATGGACATCGCGACCACGGCGTCCACCCCGGCCGGAACCTATCGGATCACCATCACCGGAACCGGCACTGCGGGCAGTCGTACCGCCGTGTTCACCCTGACGGTGCGCGGCACGCCTGACGGCTGCACCGGTTTCGAGACGACCAGGACCGGCACCCTCGGCTCCGACGGCAGCGTCTACCAGCCCGACGGCCGCTACTTCCACACCACCGTGCCGGGCGCGCACCGGGCTTGCCTGGACGGCCCCGACAGTGCCAACTTCGACCTCTACCTCCAGAGATGGAGCGGCTCGAGCTGGGCGACCGTCGCGCGGGGCGTCACGTCCGCCGCGGACGAGGAACTGACCTACTCCGGCACCGCGGGCTACTACCGCTACCGGATCCACGCCTACAGCGGCTCCGGCGACTACACCCTCGGCTACGACAGCCCCTGACCCGTCTTGGGGCGCAGAGCGACTCACCCCGGTGGCCCCCACTCGATCAGGAAGGCACCATGACACGCGTGTCACCGTGACGAGCACCATCACGCTTGTGGTCTGGGCAGCGGTGACGGGCGCGATGCCCGCCGCATCAACGGCCACCCAACCGGTGTGGCGGGTGGCACCGCTGACCGTCAATGCGATCGGCGAAGGGAGTCAGGTGGTCACGGTGCCTGTCCGCCACGCCCACGCCGCGATCTCCACCCGGTTGCGGGCGCGGAGTTTGCGCTGGATGTTGGCCAGGTGGGTCTTGACCGTCGCCAGCGTGACGAACAGCTGACCCGCGATCTCCTCGTTGGTGTGGCCGCGGGCGACGAGGCGGGCGACGGCGAGTTCCCGGTCCGTGAGCGGGTCGACGGGGCCGGGGTCCTCGGGTTCGGGCCTGTGCAGGGGGGCGAGGTGGGCGAGGAGCCGGACTGTGATGGCGGGAGAGATGAGGGTCGTGCCGGACGCTGCGGCGCGGACCGCCTCGACCAGCAGGGCGGGGGAGGAGTCCTTCAGGAGGAAGCCGCACGCGCCGTTGCGGAGCGCCTGGTAGACGTACTCGTCGAGGTCGAAGGTCGTGGCGATGACGACGTTGAGCGGGTCGCGGACGTCGGGGCCTGCGAGCAGCCGGGTGGCGGCGAGCCCGTCGAGGCGCGGCATGCGGATGTCGAGGAGGCAGACCTCGGGACGCAGGCGGCGGGCCTGCTCGACCGCCGACTCGCCGTCGGCCGCGGTGGCGACGACGGCCATGTCCGGCTGCGCGCCGAGGATCATCCCGAACGCCGAGCGGACCATCGCCTGGTCGTCGGCGATCAGCACGCGGATCATGCGCCCGATGATGGCAGTGTCGCCACGACCCGCCAGCCGCCGGTCGGCACCGGGCCCGCGTCGAGCACGCCGCCCGCGGCCGCGACGCGCTCGGCGAGGCCGACGAGGCCGAAGCCGGGGCTTGTCCCGGGCTTGCCGGGACCGTCGTCGTGGACGGTGACCGCGACGCCAGCCGCGTCCTGCCGGGCGCTGATCTCCACGGCGGAGGCGTCCTCCGCGTGCCGGAGCACGTTGGTCAGCGACTCCTGGACGACGTGCCGCACGGTCTCCACCACAATGTCCGGCAGGACGCGGGTGGCGAGCCGGTCGTCGAGCGACGTGGTCACCACGGCGGGCCCGGGGAAGCGGTCGGCGGCGGCGCGCACCACCTCGCCGAGGGTGCTGGGCCGGGGCGGCTCCGCGTCGCCGCGCAGGACGGTGATCATGCCGCGCATCGAGGTCAGCGCCTCCGAGCCCGCCGTCTCGATGGCGGCGAGCATCCCGTCGAGATCCTCGGGGGACGGCGGGCTCCCGGCCGCCGTGGTGTATCGGACGGCCTTGGTCTGCGCGACGATCGCCGTCACGTGGTGGGCGACGAAGTCGTGCAGGTCGCGGGCGTACTCCAGGCGTTGCTCCTGGCGGGCCATCGCGAACCCGTCGGCCCTGCGGCGCTCGTGCAGCCGCAGGTACAGGCCGAGCAGCACCAGGAACGGCACCCCCAGCGCGAGAGCGCCCGCGATCAGCGCGACAGGCTCGGTCGGCGCCAGCCGCAGCGGCAGCAGCAGGATCGCCGCGCCCAGCGCCAGCGCCGACCCGACGGCCCGCCGCGGGGTCCGCGCCATCACGACGTGCACCATCAGCCACGACAGCGCGCTCAGCTCCACCAGCCCGAACGTGTTGTCCAGCCGCACCGGCAGCGCGAGGGACGCCAGCGAGAACCCGGCCGACAGGAGGGCTGACGGCAGTACCAGCCGGGGGATGAATAGCGCGGTGACGGCGAGGACCCCGCAGACGGCGACCCCGGCCGCGGTGACCACCGATTCGGCGGAGAACACTTCGACGACCAGCACCGCCGCCGCTGTCGCGCAGAGGACGGCGATAGTCACCCGCTGTGCCCATGACAGCGACACGAACGCGGAAGGCATGACCGGGACACTATAGCAGCCCATGAGCCCTCGCCTCATCCTTTCGGCTGATCAGGCTGGTGCGGCTCGGCCGAGCGGATGATCCGGACGCCGCCGTGCGTGTTCACGATGGTCACGTGGAGCGACAAGTGGTGGCCGAGGCGGTCGCGCTCGGCAAGGTGTACGGGGACGGGGAGAACGCGGTCGTCGCGCTCTCCGGTGTGTCGGCGGTCTTCCGCCGCGGCGAGTTCACCGCGGTGATGGGACCGTCCGGCTCGGGCAAGTCGACGCTCATGCACTGCCTCGCCGGGCTGGACGCGCCCACGTCGGGCACCGCCCGCCTCGGCGGCACGGATCTGGGCGCGCTGTCGGACGACGCGCTGACCGCGCTGCGGCGTGAGCGGATCGGCTTCGTCTTCCAGTCCTTCAACCTGCTGCCGACGTTGACCGCGTGGGAGAACATCACCCTCCCGCTGGCACTGGCGGGCAGGCAGCCGGACAGCGCGTGGACCGAGCAGGTCATCGCCGCCGTCGGGCTGGGCGACCGGCTCGACCACCGGCCCGCCCAGCTGTCCGGCGGCCAGCAGCAGCGGGTCGCCTGCGCCCGCGCCCTCGTCACCCGGCCGGAGATCGTCGTGGCCGACGAGCCCACCGGCAACCTGGACTCCCGCTCCGGCGCCCGCATCCTCGAGTTGCTGCGCCGCTGCGCACGGGAGTGGGAGCAGACCGTGCTGATGGTCACCCACGACCCGATCGCCGCGGGCTACGCCGACCGCGTGCTGTTCCTGGCCGACGGCGCGCTCGTCGACGAGATGCCCGAGCCGACGCCGGAGCGGGTGCTCGACCGCATGCGCCGCTTCGACTCCCCGGCGGTGGGCCGGTGATCCGCATGGCGGTGCGCGCCGTCGTCGCCCAGTGGTCGCGCTTCGTGCTGCCGCTGATCGGGGTGGTGCTCGGCGTGGCGTTCGTGTCCGGCGCGCTGCTCTATGGGGCCTCGGTGCGCGCAGCGCTCGACCGTGCGCAGCCCAGCGGCATCGTCATCGAGGGCGAGGCCATGACCTCCGCCCTCGTGGCCCGGATCGCCGAGGCGCCGGGGGTGCAGTCCGCCCGCCTGCGCTCGACCGGCCGCGCGTTCCTGGTCGGCCCGGACGGCGGCGTGGTGGGACCACCGGAGTGGGCGGTCGGCGCGGACCACGTGGGCGACACCGTGCGCGGTCACGCGCCCGGTGGTCCCGGTGAGGTCGTGATCGACGACCAGACCGCCCGGCGCACCGGCTATGACGTCGGCGACGTCGTCCGCGTCATCGTCGGCGGCGTCGCCCGGGAGGCACGGGTGTCAGGCGTCGTCGCCGCCGCTGACCCCATGGGCGGCACGTTCGTGGCCTTCGACCCGGCGACCGCCCACAGGCTGTTCGGCCACACCGCGATCGAGGTGTCGGGTGCGCCCGACACCGCCGCGCTGGTCCCGCTGCTGCCCGAGGACGCCTACATCGCCTCGAACGCGGCGGCGGGCGACGGCGAGAAGCTGACCGCCATCCTGCTGGGCTTCGCGGCGGTCGCGGTGTTCGTCGCGGTCTTCACCGTCGCCAACACCTTCACCATGCTCGCCGCGGCCCGCGCCCGCGAGCACGCCCTGCTCCGCGCGGTCGGCGCGGCCCGCCGCCAGGTCATGCGCGGCGTGCTGGCCGAGGCCGCCCTGCTCGGCGCGGTCGCCACCGTCCTCGGGCACCCGCTGGGCATCGCCGCGGCATGGGCGCTCGACGGGCTGTTCGGCGTGGGTGACGGGCCGCCGGTGCCGCTGCGGCCGTTCACCCCTGTGCCCGTGGTCGCCGCCGTCGCCGTCGGGCTCGGCGTCACCGTGGCCGCCGCCTACCTGCCCGCGCGCCGGGCCGCGGCCGTCCCGCCGATCGCCGCGCTGCGCACCGGCCTGCCCCCGACCACCGCGTCATCGCGGACACGGACCGCCGCAGGGGCGGCCGCCACTGTCCTCGGGTCGGCGCTGCTGTTCTCCGGTTCCCAGGACCTCGTCTACCTGGGAGCGCCGCTGCTGTTCCTCGGTCTCGTCGCCATGGTCCCGCTGCTGGCCACCGCGCTGACCGCGCTCGTGCGCGGTCCGCTGACCAGGATCGCGGGCGTGCGGGGGACGCTGGCGGCGGAGAACACCCGCCGGAATCCCCGCCGCACGGCGGCCACCGCGAGCGCGCTGATGACCGGCCTGGCCATTTGCGCCGCCGTCACCGTCCCCATCGCCTCGGTGGCGGCCAAGGCGCAGCGGGACGCCGAGACCGGAGACGCCGCCGACGTGCGGATCACGCCTATGGACTTCGCCACCGCGGCCGCCGACCTGCCCGCCCGGGTCGCCGGACTGCCCGGCGCACGCGCCGTCACCCCCATCGTCCCGGCCGTGCTCGACCTCGGCGACGACCGCGTCGGCGTCACGGGCGTCGACCCGACGACCATCGCGCGGCTGGTCCCGATTCGGGTCACCGACGGCACGCTCGACCTCCGGCGCGGCATGGCCGTCTCGACCGAGACGGCGGCCGACACGGGGTGGCGGGTCGGGTCGGTGGCCTCCGGTGATGTGGCAGGGGCCGTCGTGTCCCTGCCGGTGGTGGCCGTCTACGACGCTCCCGACGGCTTCCACCACGACGCCCTCGTCGACGCCGCCGTCCTGCCCGAGGACCGGACGCCGACCACCGTGCTCGTCCAGGCCGAACCGGGCCAGGCCGACGCGCTGAAGCGGGAGATCACCGCCGCGCTCGACAACCCCACGATGCTGGTGCGCACCCGCGCCGAGCACCGGGACGCCGAGGGCGCGCGCTTCGACCCCTTCCTGAACATCCTCTACGCCCTGCTCAGCATCTCCGTGCTGATCGGCGCGCTCGGCGTCGTGAACACCATGACCATGTCCACGATCGAGCGCACCCGGGAGATCGGGCTTCTCCGCGCCATCGGCCTCGGCCGTCGCGATGTGGTCACCGTGCTGCGCCTGGAATCGGTCCTCATCGCCCTGCTCGGCGCCCTCACCGGTCTCGTCGCGGGCGGCGTGGTCGGCGTCGCGGTGGTCCTGACCCAGGGCGGCCTGCCGGTGGTGATCCCATGGGGCAGGCTCGCCGGGTTCGTCGCCGTGACCACGGTGATCGGCTTGCTCGCCGCGCAATGGCCCGCCCGCCGCGCAGCCCGAACCCCCGTCCTCACCGCGGTAGGCGCCAGTGAATGACTTGCGGCGGCAGGTCTCGCGATGTCCAAATTACGTCGCAACCAGACGGTGAATGACCTCGACGTGGAACGCGGTGGACATAATCGGCTTGTGGCGGAGGTTTTGCTGATCGAGGACGACCCGTCGATCTGCCGTGGTCTGGAGTTGGCGCTGGGCAGGCACGGCCACCGGGTGCGGATCGCGCGCACCGGCGAGGAGGGGCTGTGCCGCTCCCGGAGCGTTCCTCCGGACGTCGTGGTGCTGGACCTGATGCTGCCGGGGGTGGACGGGTTCGAGGTGTGTCGGCGGCTGCGGGCCGAAGGCGACGTCCCGGTCATCATGCTCACCGCCCGCGGGGACGATTTCGACATCGTGGGCGGGCTGGAGGCAGGCGCGGACGACTACGTGGTCAAACCGGTGATGCCGAGGGTGCTCGACGCCCGCATCCGGGCGGTCCTGCGCCGCGGCCGGACTGGAGCGGGCGCGGCGAGGGTCGACCGACACGGCACGCTCACCATTGACCGGGCTGCCCTGACGGTGTCGCGCAACGGGGTGCAGGTGTCGTTGACGCCGACCGAGCTCCGCCTGTTGCTCGTGCTGTCCGGTTCGCCAGGACAGGTGTTCAGCCGTGTCCAGCTGCTGGAGGCCGTCTGGGAGCACGACTACCTCGGCGATTCCCGGCTGGTCGATAACTGCGTGCAGCGGCTGCGGGCCAAGATCGAGGACGATTCGGCGCGTCCGGTGTTCGTGCAGACGGTGCGCGGCTTCGGTTATCGCTTCGGGCCGACGTGAGAACGCGGTCTTGGCTGCGGTTCACGGGGCTGCGCCCGCGCATGGTCGCAGGCTTCGTCTTTGTCGCCGTGGTCGGGGCGGCGGCGGCGGCGGGAGCCGGGTTCACCTCCTCCCGCGCCGCTTTGGTGGCCGAGGTGCAGGACGGGGCGGCCGAGGATCTGCGGCGCCGAGTCGCGGAGGTCGCCGTGACCGTGGACTATCCGCCCGACCAGCAGGCTCTCGACCGGATGCGGGTGGCTCTGGGGACCTCGACGATGGTCGTCTACGGCGAGCTGGTGTCAGCCGCGGGCCCGAACCTGGAGACCGTCACCCGGGAGTTGCGCGACGCGGTGGGCGCAGGGCAGGAGATGGTGCTGCAGCGCGTATCCGCCGTCGACGGGCCCCGCCTGGTGCTCGGCACACCTGTGCTCGAAACCCTGATGGACGGCGCCCGACGGGACTCGGGCATCGAGGTCTACGCCGTCCGCGACCTGTCGGCCACCGAGACGCGGATCGCGGACTCCGCGCGTGCCGCGGTGCTGACCACCGTCCTCGCCCTGCCGCTGGCGCTGTTGATCGCGCTAGTGGTGGCCGGGCGGGTGCTGCGCCCGGTCCGCGAACTGCGCGCCGCTGCCGACCGCATGGCGGGCGGCGACCTCGCCGTCCGGCCGCCGGTGCGGGGGTCGGACGAACTGGGGGACCTGGCCCGCGCGTTCGTCCGGATGGCGGAGCGGCTGCAGGGCACCGTCGCCGAGCTGCGCGGCATGGAGGCCGACGCCCGCCGCTTCGTCGCGGACGTCTCCCACGAACTGCGCACGCCGCTGACGACACTGGTCGCGGTCGCAGAGGTCTTGGAGGCCGACGCCGACCTGCTGCCCGCCGACGCCCGCACGTCGGTCCTGCTGGCGGCCGAGGAGATCCGCGGACTGGCCGGGCTGGTGGAGGACTTGGTGGAGATCTCCCGGTTCGACGCTGGCCGCGCGTCGCTGCTCCTGGACGATGTGGACGTGCCGCGCACCGTGCACGCGTGCTTGTCGTCGCGGGGCTGGAGCGGCGAGGTGCAGCTGGTGGCGCCGGAGAGCCTGCGGGCCCGTCTCGACCCGCGCCGCCTGGACGTGATCGTGGCCAACCTCGTGGGCAACGCGCTGCGGCACGGCCGCCCGCCCGTGCGGGTGTCACTCCGTGCTGACGGGGGCGAGGTGGAGCTGGAGGTCGTCGACCACGGCCCGGGCTTGTCCGAGGAGGTGCGGACCCGCGTGTTCGAGCGGTTCTACAAGGCGGACGCGGCGCGCACCCGTTCCGAGGGCAGCGGTCTGGGGCTGTCGATCGCCCTGGCGAACGCCCGCCTGCACGGCGGTGTGATCGAGGCGGGCGACGCGCCGGGCGCGGGCGCGCGGTTCGTGCTGCGGCTGCCGGGAGCGGCGCGGTGATCCGCAGGGCGGTCGCCGCCTCGGTCCTGGTGCTCCTGGCCGGATGCGGCGTGGCGCCGTCGGAGGTGATGGGTGGCGGCCGTGCGCCGACCGGCGTCGCGCCGGGCGTCGTCCTCTACTACCTCGACGCCCGCGGGGACCTCGTGCCCCATCTCGTCCCGACCGGCAGGCTCGGCGACGTCACCGCGGCGCTGGAACTGCTGTTGCGCGGCGGCGGAGCGCCGCAGGACGGCCTGCGGTCGGACCTGCGACCGGTCGAGTCGCTGGGGCCCCAGGTGACGGTCTCGGGAACGGTCACGAGCGTGGCGGTTCCCTTGGCGCGCCACGAGGTGGGGGAGCGCGGGATCGAGCAGATCGTGTGCACCGCCCTCGGCGTGAACCGGCAGAGCGGCGGGCCCGCGGACATGACGGTCGCGCTGACCTTCACCGACGGCAGCGGGACCGGACCCCTCGGCTGCCCGTTGCCTGCCTGACGTGCCAAGTCGGCTGCGACAGAACCGCGACACGGCTCGGACCCGTCCTGTGCATCGTCTGTCGATCGTGGACGGTATGACACAACTGCACCAGGTGCCTCGGACACCTGACACCCTCAGCCCCGGTGCGCGCATCCCGGCTCTGGACGGTCTGCGCGGCCTGGCCGTCGCCGCGGTCCTGCTGTTCCACGCGGGCGGAATCAGCGGCGGTTTCCTCGGCGTCGACCTGTTCTTCGCTCTCTCCGGCTACCTCATCACCGACCTCCTGCTGCGGGAGGCCGCCGCCACCGGATCGGTGTCGCTCACCGCGTTCTGGCAGCGTCGGATCAGGCGCCTGGCCCCGGCGCTCGTCGTCGTGCTCGTCATCGCGACCGTGGTCGTCTGGGCGGCGGGAATGACCGACCTGTGGTCCTCAGCGCTGTCGGACGGACCGTGGGTGCAGCTGAACCTGGTCAACTGGCACCTGATCGGCGAGTCGGCGGGCTACTGGGACCGCTTCGGGGCGGACCGGCTGTTCGGCCATCTCTGGAGCATTGCCGTGGAGGAGCAGTTCTACCTGCTCTGGCCGGTCGCCGTGCTGTTTCTCGCCAGGCGGGCGGTCCGGGTATCGCGCGCGGTCGCCCTTCTCGCCGTTGTCGTCTCCCTTGCCTCTCTGGCTCTGATGATCGTGCTGGTCGGGGACGGGGACACCACCCGCGTCTACACCGGAACCGACACCCGGGCCTTCTCCCTCATGCTCGGCGCGCTCGCGGCCACCGAACCCGCCAGGAACCTGCTGCGCCGGATCACCGGCAGGCTGGCCGGAGCGGTCTGCGCTGTCCTGCTGGCCGGGATCGCGATGTCCTGGCTGCTGGTCGACGGCGAGACGTCCCGAGGGCTGTTCCATGGCGGACTGTTCGCTCATTCGCTGGCCGCCGCGGCACTGGTGGCGCTGTGCGCGCAGGCTCCGGAGAACACCGTCGCGCGCGCGTTGGGCACGCCGTCGCTGCGCTGGTTGGGACTGATCTCCTACAGCCTCTACCTGTGGCACTGGCCGGTGTTTCTCGTCCTCAGCGCCGAGCGGCTCGGCGTGAGCGGCTGGCTGTGGGCCACACTGGTGTGCGCCGTGTCGATCTGTCTGGCCGCGCTGTCCCGCCGGTTCGTCGAAGACCCGATCCGGTTCCGGGCGGGGTGGGCACGAAAGCGGACCGGGGGCGTCGTCTTCGCCGCGGTGATGGCGGCCCTGGCCCTGTTCTGGGTCGTCGTGCCGCGCCCCGCGGCCCAGACCGTCGACCCGGGCGCGCTCGGCTCCCCCGGCACGGTCTCGACCAGCGGTCCACGCATGTCGAAGGTCCTGTTCATGGGTGACTCCATCGCGGCGGGCCAAGCCCTGCCGCTGGCGGCGGCCATGAAGGCCGCGGGAGTGGGCTTCACGTCCATCGCCGCCGACGGTGGCGGAGGGGTGGTCGGACCGCTGGCCGAGACCACCTGGCAGACGCTGCCCGCAACCCTGGAGACCGTCCGCCCGGACGTGGTGATCTACCAGGTCACCACCTACGACTGGGGAACAGAGGCCGAGCAGCGCATCGGCTACCAGCGCCTCGCGGACGCCGCCACGGGCATCGGAGCCACTGTCGTGTTCGTGACCATGCCGCCCATCGTCCCCGACGAGTTCTACTCCCCGCACATGCCCGACCTGGGGCGAACCGCCTCGGTGGCGCAGAAGATCGCCGAAGAGTCCGCCGGTCGGGTCATCGTGCTCGACAGCGCCGAGGTGTGGGGCCCCGGCTTCCAACGCGAGAGGGACGGCAAGGCGGACCGCAGCTCAGACGGCATCCACACCTGCCCACACGGTGCCGCCCGATTCACCACCTGGCTGATGACCCAACTCACCGCCCGCTTCTCCGGAGTCGCCCAAGCCGACCCCGCGACCTGGGCCAACACCGGCTGGGCGGCTGACGATAGGTTCAAGGGCTGCTGACGGGGCCGCGCACGGCCCGGCACCGGCGTCGACCGGGCTGCCGTCGAGGCCCCGAGTGGCTGTCGTCAACGCCCCTTGCGAACCGTATCTCTCGCCTCGGCGGCAGCCCGCTCAACGGATCAGGAAATTGGTGACTCACAGGTGCCACGCGGTCCACGCGCACACCCTCATTGGCGCTCATGCAGCCTGATAGCAACCTGGTACGCGGCCAGGTAGGGCCGTGCGAGATGGCGGGGCACGACAGTCATGCACGGCACCGCGGCGAGGATGTCGATGACTAGGCTTCTACAGCCAGGCGCTCCCGAACGGACGTCATACGCGGGGAGATCGTTGGTGGGCGGCGGCAGTTACCTGCAGCGGCGTCGATTCGACCTGCTGGGCGCGGCCAGCCACTTCACTGCGCGGAGCGGCGAGGTCGCGTACACCCCACCAACGGCGGCCAGGGCGAGGAGGTTGAGCCTGCAGGCGGCCTTGGTTGCCAAGGTGCCCCTCCGGCACGACAGGGAGGGGCGTAGGTGGCGCGGGCAGCAGGATCGTCGTCAGCCGATCAGGGAGCATGCGGCTGCAGAGCATTTACTTACGTCAGCTGTCAGGCAAGCAACGGGTGTCATTGTTGGAGCACACGCCGATGCTACTTCAGTAGCAGACCCGGTGCTTCATCGATCGTACTCACCGATCTCATTGACTGCCTCATAGAAGTCGTCTAGGCCTAACTCGGGTGCGCCAGGAGTAGGAGCCCAAGTATGGGTGACCACTTGGTACCCCGATAGCTCATGCACGGACGGTTGAGCAGGGGCAAAAGCTCTCGGAACCTCACTGCTTAACGACATGTCAACCTTCCCTTTGAAACGCAACTGGCCTCGACCGGTCTTCAACAGGCTGTACATCAAAGTTCCGCGCTCTCGATCACCCCCTTCCATCTTTGCGAACTACGCAAGAACAATGCGCCTAACGATATCAACGATCAGTTCGATTGTACCAGAATGCCTTCAGTCTGTATACCTTATTCATCGCTCTTCACCAGAAGGTGGGAGTACTGCCACGTTCGGATGATGCAGAGGTAGGCAATGTAAAACGCGTTCAAGAATGCGACAGCAACTGTGACGGCCCAGGTCGCATCGGAAATGCCGAGAAATGAGATACCTTCGGGCAATTTCGGCCATATGCGTTGCGGGCCCGCCTTGTGTAACATGAATAGTCCAGTTCCCACGATCGACAGCAGCGCGGTCATTGTCATGCTCAGTCGGGCGGATAGGGTTCCCTCAAGGAGTTTCCTAGACGGCGAGTCGAAGCCCAGCCAGGTTGCCGCCAACGCGGGAAAGGCCAGAAGAAATGCGGGCGCATCAGTGCCTGGGTCTGAATGTCTAGAATTGACGTAGCCGACCAACCAAAGAATTGCCAAGCCAGCAAGTGCTGTCAACGTAGCTCGAAAAACGGAGCCTGGCGGAACCTCATAGAAGTGGAGTCTGATCGACGCGCGTTCGCCCGGTCGGAAAGCTGGCATAAACCTCGCGTAGAAATGCGCATGCGGTTGTCCAAGGCGACGGCGGAAGCGACAGTGTGGCGGCGTTGGCGCTTGTTCGGCTGTCCGCTTGAGCACGTTTTCAAGGCCGACCGCTTCTTGTCGAGCGAGGTACAGGTCATTGGGTGCATGGACATGTAGGTGAAAGCTCTCACAAGTTCCAGCATTTGCGATGTCGAGGTTGAGGGCAACTGGCCTTGCGCCAAAGATCAGCCGGAAGAATCCGCTCAACGACCACGTCCGCGAACTTTCTGTTCGGGTGAACTTCACCCGCGGGGTCATGGTGAGCTGGTACCGAAACTTCTGATGCCTTCCTTGCGTGTTGGAAACGCGAGCTACCACTGCATAGTTGCTGGTCAGCTGTCTGACGAAGAGCACCGCAAGTGTCCGAAGTCCAGGAAGCGTCACGCTCAGTTTCGCAATTTGGTCGGCTGCGCTGTAGTCCATACCGGCGTTGCTTCGTGTGTCAACTCGCCGCACGATCGCCTGTAACGCCATCAGCTCGGCCTGCGCTGCCGCCTTGGGCAGATCTTCGCCTGCGGACAGCTGGTACGCCGTCAACAGAAGTCTTCGCAGAACCCGCGCCACAAGGGATAGGTATTGGCGGTACGAAAGCCAAAGAACGCCGTCCCCGTTCATCTCGTGCACGTGAAAGTCATCAAGGAGGTCACCCTTCTTGTTGACGACCACGGGCAGGAAAACCTCAGCATTATCGTTGGTGATCTTCAGACGCCTCGGTACTTCTATGTCGACGGCAACCGACTTCCTTAGCGTCCGACGGTCGGGCGTGTACTCTTCTACGACTCTTCGACGAAACTGCTCGGGCCGAGCTATCGCGGCTGCAAAGATTCTAGCCTGATCTGCATGGATCTCCCTGGAGTTCTTCGCCTCTTCCTGAAGCTCCAGGATCCGCTTGTCGGGAACCTGGTGAAACGAGAAAGGCGTGATAGGCTTCGCAGCGAACGGTTTCCGATAGAAGAAGTGCGTATGCAAACCCGCGAGGGTGATCCAGAATATACACAATAGTCCCACGCGCTCCCAACCGCTCCAAGCGCGAGACCCCGAACTTGCCATCAGCACGATCGCAAGTGAAAGGCTGAGCAGTGCGGCTAGCGATAGGATTTTCATGAGTCGAGTAATCACTGCTGAGACCCCTCGTTGGCACTTACGCATTCACCAAGGAATCACAAGAACTTACCGACTGTTACCTAAGCTCGCCGAGATTCACTCGGATGGCCCACCGCAACCAGCAAACCATCCTGAGCTCGTCCGCATGAAAGTACCGGCACAATGGCACCTCCTGAGCACCACTCATGGATTGCCGTCGTTGACACGTTCGGGAGGTAAGCAAGTCCGCGTCCTGTGGAGGCGTGCGCATCGAGCGCGCCCGCGCCCCTCAGCGCCATCCGCCGGTCTTGCAAGCGGATCTGGCTGCCAGGGCGGGCCGCGCATCTGGCTCGGCTCAGGTACCTACGGTCGTTCCTGAGTCCGAACAGCTGGGCCATTGGGAGCGGCACGGCCAGGGCAAGGTGGTTCGACCGGAAGACCCTTCGCCGTAGTTCGCTACGCGGGTTGCTCACCGCGTTCCTCGGGAAGCTGGTGGAGAACGCGCAGCCTGTTCAACGAGGCGCCGGTGATCTCGGTAGACAGGCTCTGGTCAGCATGCCCGATGGTGCCACAGCGAGTTCTCCACGGCATAGTCGTCGGGTCGTCTGTGTCGCACGGGAAATCTGGTCCGGCATACTGTCGTCATGGACGCGAGCGGGCGCGAGTCGGCGCTCCGAGAAGACCGGGCGTGGCTGCAGGCGTTGAGCGCCGCGTTGCACGACAAGGAATACGCCGCTCTTCTGCATCACGTCGCGCGGTTTCCGGCGCCTCCTCGACTTCAAGAACAGGGGGTCTCTCCGGAACTGCAGGCGGCTATGTTCGGTTTCGGCAAGGACAACATGCTGGCGTGTATCGTCATGATGGCGATCAACGGGGTCGACGCCCGCGAGTTCGACCATCCCGTGACGGACCTGATGTTCATGCCGACGGCGATCCCCGCCGTGAACGGTTTCTGCGTGAGGACGCCGTCCGGGGTTCCGGCGATCGTGCTCAACCACGGCTTGGTCCTGTACGTCTCCGCGGCCGTGCACATCGCGCTGGGCCTGACCACGTGGACTGACGGCGAGTACTGCGCCCACCACACCCGCCAGGAGAAGGTCAAGGGCATGTTCCGGCTGGCGGAGGGCGTTCTCGCGAAGCAGCTGGTCCCAGTGATCGCCACCAAGGCCTTGCACTGCCTGGAAGACCACGACAACTCGATGTTGCGCAGGCTTGCCGAGCGGCATGGGACTGAGCGGGACCTGGAGACGGATGCACGCGCACTCGTCGCCGAAGGCGTCGACATCTTCGGAGGTGTCTACCAGATCTCATGCCTCATCGCGGAGATGTTCATCGTGCTGCACGAGATCGGGCACATCGCGCTCGGGCACCTCAACCGCAACAACATCGCCTACGCCTTCGAAGAACGGAACGTCCCGGTCTACCGGAGGTCCCCGGAGACGGAGTTCGAGGCGGATCGGTTCGCCTACCGCCAGTTACTGACCCATTCGATTCGGGATTGCTCTATGACGACCGTGGTGGCTTTGGTGCTCCCCGTGGGAGCGCCAAAGGATTGGAACAGTGCCGACCAGCGCTTTCACACCGGCAGCCTGGTGGAGGAGACATCGTTTAAGCTATCCGCACCCGACTAGACAGCTGGATTCCGCATTCATCTCAAGGGCTGCGAATTCAAGGGGTTCAAGGTCGGTTCCGAACTCCAGCATTGCTCGTTGGGTCGACGACCTCCCGGCCTATGGCGCAGGGCGGGCTACGAAGGCACGACCACCAGCAGTAGAGAATGATCGCGAGCAGTTGCACAGTGATCAAGGTGCCACCCCGAGCACGGCAAAGACAGTTGCAGTATTGCCACTCTTGGCTAGCCAGCGTCCAGCGATGCTCGCCTTCCGGACAAGATCGCTGAGCGTCATTGGTCTTCAGCGCATCTTCTCGCCATTCGCCACCCTCTGGCACGTATGACGTGTACACTCCCAAGGCTGGAACGTCGGTGACAGATATTCTCGGTCGCACAGCGAAGAAGCACTCGCAGGTGAACGGAGGAGGCGTGGGTAATCGATTTGACTGGGACCGGGTTGAAGGCTGCCGACTTCGGCAACGCTCTCGGGCGGGTCAATGGAATGATTAACAGTGGGGGAGGCACTCCGATGTCAAATGTCATATTCTACGGCGGTTGATGTGGCTAGTATTCGTTGCGCGTGCGGTGTAGTAATTCGGACTGACGACCTCCGAAATAGTTACTACTACCTCAGGTGTGCAGAATTTGATATCGAACTTACGGCGGAGGAATTGCTAGGCCGTTTTGGCGAGGCGTACAAATGTTTAGAATGTGGAAGACTTTGGGCATTCGATCGACTGGGTGATAAACCTACTGAGTTTGTCCGTGGAAATTGATGTCGCGTGCGGGCGAGGATCTGATCGCCTTTCTTTAAGACCTTGATCCGCGTGTCGAGAGTTGAGCGCCCGTTATGCGAATGGGGCGATCGGATACTTCGGTCACAACGTCACCACCGGACACGCCCCCGCCGGGGTTCCCCTGTCCGGCGCTGACCTCGTACTCCACCAACTCTGGCCGCTCGGCGGTGCCAGCTGCGCGCCCAGCGGTCCGCGGGCACGGTGTCGAGTCGTCTGTCTCGTGCAGGAGGGCCAGTGCGAGGAGGTTGGCGTCGCCCAAGCCGCGCGTCGCGGTGGTGGTGTTCGGCGCGCAGGTGGGATCCTGCTATCAGTAGCTGTGAGCGTAGATGGTCTAAGCGCGGCAGCATCGAGTTCGACGGGAACTCGGTCACGGCACGACCCCCGAAGGGGCTGAAGGGAGTCTTGTCTGGAAAGACGCCATGTCGGTTTCGCTTCGCGCCATTCGGTACATCGAGTTGACCGCGCCAGCAGGCATGCGCGCTGGGCACTTTCGCATCAACACCGGGCAGCCGCCGCTCGTGGGTGCCCCATTGCGTCCTCCGTTCATGGAGGCCCAGAACGATCCGCACTCGATCATCTTTACCAAGCGTGAGGCTGTGGAGGTTGTCGCGATCGAGAACGCCATCGACGCCGCACTGAATGCCTGATCTGGTGAACCGGGCGACACTAGTCGGGACGCTATGACCAACGGGACGGGCGGAACATCTGCACCCATTCTCGTCGAAGAGCCGCACTGGATTTCAGGCGCGAAACGATGTGGTCGCCTAGAGGTTACTTCTTAGTAGTTCAGCGAGCCGCTCCGTTCACATTGGGGATGGGGCTCGGGAGTTGGTCGAGATTGACCAGGTGCTGGCGAACGGGGAGGTGGAGAGCAGGCGGGGAGCGAAATTCCAGCCGGGTGACACTGTCGAGCAAACCGCCCTACGTAACGCCGCCGCACAATGCCCAATGTTCCCATTACCACTACACCTGCGGCACTATCCGAAACCATCGACTGGCCTTTGTCGCCACCGCAGCTCGAGACCATTTTCGTTCAGGCGTCACAACTGGCACTGGCATCTGCCCGACGTACTGCCGCAGACTGATCGGGACGGCGTCGCGCGAAGCGGGCCGGTGCGTCCGGGTGGGCTGGTCGATTGTCACGTGTTCCACGACGTGCGGACGTCGGGATTCCGTCCGCTGGTCGGAGTGGGAGGTGCTTCCAGGGTGGCGGAACTCGAGCCGGACCAACCGGTTCCCGTCAGGCCGAGCGGCGAGGGCGGTCTCTATGTGCACAACACGGTCTGTGGGGCTGTGCAGGGGATGGTGCAGGTCGGTGTCGTGCACGGTGGCGTGCACCTGCACGAGGCACCCGCGTCCGCTGAGCCGGTAGTGCCGCGCCAACTGCCTGCCGCACCAGCGCAGTTCGCCGGGCGGGCGGCGGAACTGACGGAGTTGGACCGGGCCTTGGCTAGCGCCCCCACGGGCAGCCGCGACGCAGTCGCACGAGGGCGCGCCGCCATCGACGTGGCGTCCTCGATCGACGCGGGGGTGGTGGCGGCAGGAGTGGTGGTCTCGGCGATCGGCGGCGCTGGGGGGATCGGCAAGACCTGGCTGGTCCTGGCATGGGCGCACCGGAACTTGGAGCGCTTCCCCGACGGACAGTTGTTCGTGGATCTCCACGGGTTCAGTCCCATGCGGGAGCCCTTGGAGCCCGGGGTGGCGGTGCGGGGGTTCCTCGACGCGCTGGGTGTCGACGCCGGCGCGATCCCTGCCGACCTGGAGGCCCAGGCGGCTCTCTACCGGAGCCTGGTGGCGGACAGGCGGATGCTGGTCGTGTTGGACAACGCGGCCACCGCTGATCAGGTCATTCCCCTATTGCCCGGCGGTTCAACCTGCACGGTGCTGATCACCAGTCGGCGCACGCTCGCATCCTTGATCGATCGGCACGGCGCGCAGCACCTGCCGTTGGGCGTCTTGACCCACGACGAGGCCCGCGCCCTGCTGGCCGCACGCCTGGGCGCCGACCGGGTCACCGCCGAACCCGGCGCCGTCGACGAGCTGTTCGACCTCTGCGGCGGCTACCCGTTGGCCCTGGCGATCACGGCCCGCAACGCCGCGAGCCATCCGGGCACCTCCCTGACGGAGGCGGCCGCCGAGTTGCGCGAGCTAGGACTGGAGATGCTCGACCACGACAGCGACTCGGCTGCCAGCCTGTCGGCGGTGCTGTCCTGGTCCCTACGGCACCTCACCGATGAGCAGCGCACCTTGTTCGGACTGCTGGGTATCGCTCCCGGCTCCGACACCACCCTGCCTGCCGTGGTCGCCCTCACCGCCCTGCCCCCTAGCCGCGCGCGACGGGCACTATCCGCACTGGTGGAAGCGTCCCTCGTCGAACGGCGACCACGCGGTCGATACGCGATGCACGACTTGGTCCGCCACTACGCCGCCACCCGCGCTGCTGCGCCCGATGATGTGCGCGAGGCCGCCGTGGCGCGTGTGGTGGACTTCCACCTGCACACCGCCCACACCGCCGACAGACTGGTGAATCCCCATCGCGAGTGCCTGCACCCCGGCCCGCTTGCGCCTGATGTCCACCCACACCCGCTGCTCGACGTCTCGGCGGCGATGGACTGGCTGGAGGCCGAACACGGCACCCTCCTCGCCACCCAACGCGCCGCCGTCGACCTCGGGCGCCACGACGTCGTGTGGCACCTCGCCTGGGTGCTGGACGTCTTCCACGTCCGGCGGGGGCATCGACATGACGCCCTCGCCTCGTGGCGGGCGGCGCTGGACGCCGCCGCACACCTGCCCGACCCCGCCGCCCGCAGCCGTGCCCATAGGAACCTCGGACGGTCGTATTCCCGGCTGGGCTTGTACGACGATGCCACGGACCACCTCGACCAGGCGCTCGCCCTGGCCGGGCACCACGGCGACCTCATCCAACAGGCGCACACCCATCGTGCGCTCGCCCTCACCTGGGAACGGCGGGGGGACGACCAGCGAGCGCTGGAGCACGCCCAACACGCCCTCGACCTGCACCGCATGCTCAACCAGCCGGCGTGGGAGGCCGAAGCGCTCAACGCCGTGGGCTGGTACGCCGGGCGCTTGGGCGTGCTCGACACCGCCCGTGAGCACTGCCTGGCCGCACTCGCCCTCCACCAGCACCACCGCTACCCCGAAGGGGAGGCGGCCACCCTGGACAGCCTCGGGTTCATCGCCCACCGCGCCGGGGACCACCGGCAGGCCGTCGAGCACTACCGCCAGGCCCTCGCCCTGTACCGCACCCTCGGGCACCGCTATCAGTCCGCGGGGACACTCGACAGCATCGGCCGCTCCCATGCCGCGCTCGGCCAACTGCAGCAGGCCCGTGCGGCCTGGCAGGAAGCTCTGGCGCTGTACCGGGAACAAGGCCGCGAATCGGACACCTCGCGTGTCCAACAGCAACTGCATGCCGTCGCTGGTGTAGCTGGTTGACAGCCCGGCCCGGCGCATTCTCGGTTCGAGCTCATCTCGGCGGGTGTTCGGTGAGTTCGACCCTTTGATTCGGCGCCTTTGCGTGCGATGTGCGGCACGATCCGCCGCATGCGCAGCCGCTGGGAGCGGGACCGCCGTAGGTACTGCTCGCGTGCGGACGCGCCGGGCGGAGACGGCGCGGACCTCGGCGGGGAGTGGATGGCGGGCTGCCCAGCACCAGCGGTTGAGCGGGATTGCGCCTGGTCAGGGCACCTCCCTTTCGCGCTGCGCCTGCAGGATGTTCTGGCCCAGCCGGGTAACAGGTGATCATGACGGCCGATCATGGTGATGTGGCTCGGATCGCGGTGGTGCATGGGATCGGGAAGCAGTACTCGGCGCCGGAGCAGATGGTGGCGGTGTGGTTGCCCGCACTGGCAGGCGGTCTGACGCTGGCAGGGGCCACGGGCTCGCCGCTGCTGCCCGACGACCTTTCGGCTGTGTTCTACGGCGACCTGTTCCGCCCGCCTGCCCGCACGCTCGGGATCGGCGAGACGCCGATGTACGGGTCCGAGGATGTCACCGAAGAGGACGCCGAAATCTTGGCGGCTTGGTGGACGGGCGCCGCCGCGACCGATGCGGGAGTGACCGCGCCGGGAGCACGCACGTTGGCGCGGACGCCCGATTCGGTGCAGGTGGCCCTGCGCGCGCTGTCCGGCTCGCGGTTCTTCGCGGGCTTGTCCACGCGGATGATGGTGGCGGACCTCAAACAGGTCTCCCGGTACTTCTCCGACGCTGAACTGCGCATGCGGATTCGCGACCGGGCCGTGGAGGTGATCGGCGCGGGCACCGAGGTCGTGGTGGCGCACTCCCTCGGGACGGTGGTCGCCTATGAGGCGTTGTGCGCGATGCCCGATCACCGGGTCCGGGCCCTCGTGACGCTCGGCTCCCCGTTGGGCATCCGTAACCTGATCTTCGACCGGCTCCTGCCCGCACCGCTGGACGGTCGCGGTGCGTGGCCCGGGACCGAGCGGTTGACCTGGACGAACATCGCCGACGCTGGCGATGCGGTCGCCCTGGTCAAGGACCTGCGCCCGGCGTTCGGGCCCGGAGTCCGCGGATTCGTCGTGCAGAATGGATCACGTGCGCACGCCGTGGAGCCGTACCTGACCGCGCGGGAGACCGGCATGGCCGTCGCAGCGGGCCTGCGGGAGGGAGCGGGTGACTGACCTCGGCAGCGGTGCGCGCCGCTATCTGATCGCGACTGCGGTGACTCGATATCCGAAAGCACCGGAGCTTGACCGGCCGGAGCTGCTCGAGGCCCGGCGGCGCATCGTCGATCTGTTCACCACCGTGCTCGGCTACCAGCATGTCACCGACATCGGGATGGACCCGTCGCGCGACCAGTTGATCGGCTTGGTCAACTCGTTCTGCCGGTCGGGCGAGCGGCATCCGGACGACCTCGTCGTGGTGTATCTGGCCGCTCACGGGGACGTGCTGGACGACGCCGGATTCGAGCACCAGTTGCTGATGGCCGACAGCGAACCGGACAATCCGGTGTTCGCGCTGCCGTCGGCGGATCTGGCTCGCGCCATGCTGCTGAGGACGCGGGTGCGGCGGGTGATGCTGCTGCTGGACACCTGCTATTCCGGGCGAGGCGGGCAGGACATGATCGCGGCGGCGGTGTCGAAGTTCGCCCAGCGGTGGGGCGCGGTCGACGGCGCCGGGTTCGTGGTGGTGGCTTCGGCCCAGCCGCACGAACAAGCCTACGCCGAGGCGTTCCCCGAACTGCTGCACGAGGCTGTGCAGGCGTTGTCGGTCGCCGGGTATGGGCCGGACGTGCTGGACATCGGCGCGGTCGTGGAGCGGATGAACCGGAACCCGCGACGGCCGCCGGATCAGCGGATCGGCTGGAACAGCGTCGGGCTGTCCGGGTTCGTCCCCGCGTTCCTGCCCAATCCGCGCCACGACGCCCGGCTCAACGGCGCCGACCTGCGCGTCCAGCAACTGGCCGAGTGGGAGGCACGGGCCGAGCAGCGGGAGGTCGAGTACCGGCAGCGGTTCCTGACGAAGGCCATGGCCCACCACGGGGTCGACGGGGAGTGGTGGTTCGCGGGGCGGCACAAGGCGCTCGCCGCGATGACGACCTGGTTGTCGACACCAGGAGCCAACCGCCGCGTGCTGGTCGTGTCCGGTGGTCCGGGCTCCGGCAAGACCGCGGTGCTCGGCCTGGTCGCGACCCTGGCTCATCCGGACCGGCGGCAGATGGTGCCGACCACGACACTTCGGCTCGACCACAGCACGATCCCACCGGTGGGGTCGGTGGACCTGGAGATCCATGCCACCGGGTTGACCGCGGACGAGGTGCGGTCGCGGATCGCGGCCGTGGTCGGGACCACCGCGACGTCGACAGACGAGTTCATCACCGCGCTGGCCGAACGCGGCAGGCCGTGGACGATCCTGGTCGACGCGCTCGACGAAGCCGCCGACCCGAGGCAGCTCATCGCCTTCCTGACGCGACTCGTCCGGGTCGACGACAGCGGTGGTGCGATTCGCCTGCTCCTGGGCATGCGGACGCACCTGGCCACTCTGATCCCCGCCGAGCTGAGCACCGCCATCGACTTGGACGGCGCGTTCGCCGACCCGTCAGCCGTGCGCGCCTACGTCATCAGGGGGCTCCTCGGAGCGAGCCAGGACAGCCCCTATCGCGCAGCGGATCAGGCCCAGGTCGCGGCCATCGCCGACGAGGTCGCCGCGGCGGCGGGGACGTCGTTCCTGATCGCGCACCTCAGCAGCCACACGCTCGCCAACATGGCGGGCGTCCCGAACCCGGACGACGCCCGGTGGCGGTCCAGGCTGCCGCGGATGGTCGGCGACGCCATGAACCAGGACTTGGACCGGCTCGGCGAGCACAGCCAACGGGCGCGCGACCTGTTGCTGCCCCTGGCCTACGCCCAGGGTCAGGGCCTGCCGTGGGAGGACATCTGGGCCGCTGCCGCGTCGGCGATCAGCGGGCGGCGCTACACCGACGAGGATCTGTTCTGGCTGCGCGACGCGGCAGGCTCACACGTCGTCGAAGTCGTCGAGGGTGGTCGGTCCGTCTACCGGCTGTACCACCGGGCTATGGCCGAGCACCTCGCCGACCGACGGGACGACGCGCAGGCGCACCAGGCGTTGGTCCAGGTGCTCACCGCTCGTGCGCCCCGAACCGACACCGGGGCGATCGACTGGGCGCACGCGCATCCGTACTCCCTGCGCAACCTCGCCACGCACGCCGCGGGGGCGGACCAACTCGACCGGCTCGTCGCGGACGGCGACTTCCTGGTGCACGCGGCGCCGGACACCCTGCTCCTCGCGCTGCGCGCGGTGCGGAGCACGGACGCGCAGCTCACCGCCGCCGTCTACCGCGCCTCCGCACACCTGCACCGCGGAGCCGACCCGGGCAGCCGCAGGCAGCTCCTCGCGCTCGACGCCGCCCGGCTCAACGCCCGCCCGCAACTCGCCGCGGTGCGGTCCGGGCTGGTCTGGCAACCGAGGTGGTCGACCAGCAGCCAGATCACGACCGCGCTGCTCGGCAACGTGGCGGGCCGCGCCAGGGTGGATGCGGTGGCCTGCGGCACGCTCGACGGCCAACCGATCGCCATCACCGGTGGGCACGCCCTGGACGTGTGGGACCTGCCGACCGGGCAGAAGATCACGCGGTTGGACAACTCGTCCGGCACGACGTCGATTGCCTGCACGGAGGTCTTGGGGCGCCCTGTCGCCGTCACCACGAGCGCTCGCGGCACGGTCGACGTGTGGGACTTGCGGTCCGGGCGGCACGTGCGCGGTCTCGACGGCCACACCGCCCGCGTGTGGTCGGTCGCGTGCACGCAGATCGCGGGTCGCCCGATCGCGATCACCGGCAGCACCGACCGCACCGTGCGGGTGTGGGACCTGACCAGCGGGCGCTGCCTCGCCGTCCTGAACGGACATAACCGGACGGTGCGATCGGTGGCCTGCGTGTCGACCGGCTACCGGACCCTCCTGGTCAGCGTCGGCTGGGAAGGCCGCGGGCTGCTCTGGGACCTGTCGCTCGCCCATGACAGCCGGGCTGTCGGCGTGCTGACCGGGCACCTGAGCCGGGTCACGGCGGTCGCCTGCACGCTCGTCGACGGCAAACCGGTCGCGGTGACCGGCAGTTGCGATCGCACCGTGCGGGTGTGGGACCTGAGCGAGGACGCGGACAGACGCCGACCCATGTTCACCCTTCGCGGGCATTCCCACCGGGTCTGGGCCGTGGCCTGCACGTCGGTCGGGGAGATCCCGGTGGCGGTGACCGGCGGCACGGATCGCAGCGTGCGGTTGTGGGATGTGCGGACCGGGAGAAGCCTCGGCCTGCTCTCGGGGCACGCCAACCGCGTCACCTCTGTGGCGTGCGCCGAGATCGAGGGCAATCCGGTCGCGGTCACCGCCAACTCCGACTGCACGACCCGTATCTGGGATATCGGGACCGCGGGCCGCAAGCTGGACACGGCGGAGATCTGGGCGGTCGCGCGGGCCGTGGTCGCCGGCAGGCCGGTCGCGGTGACCGGAGGCGTCGACAACGCGGTGCGGTTGTGGGACGTCGCCGATTTGCGGTGCACCGCCGTGCTGTCCGGACACACCGACAAGGTGACCGCAGTGGCGACCGCCGAGGTGTCGGGCAGGCCGATCGCGATCAGCGGCAGCGGAGACCGGACCCTGCGCGTGTGGGACCTGATCAGCCGCGAGTGCACGACCCGGATCGAGAACTCCGCGCGAATCTGGGCGATCGCCACGATCACCTGCGCAGGCAGGGCGGTCGCGGTCAGCGGCGATGACGACGGCGTCGTCAAGGTTCTGGACCTGGTCAGCGGCCGGTCCACGATCCTCGGCAGGCGACCTTCTCCGGTGTGGGCGGTCGCCACCACCGACCTCGATGGCAGGCCCGTGGCCATCACAGCAGGCGACGAGCACCTGATCGTCGTGTGGGACTTGGAGACCGGGGCCGTGGTCCGGGAATTCCCCTGCGGCCAGGGCCGGGTCTGGGCGATGGCGTGCGCGGAGGACGGGCCTCCGGTTGTCCTCAGCGCCCACGACAGCGGTTGGGTGCAGGTGTGGAACCTCCGGACCGGCGCGTGCGAGGCGGAGTTGCGCGGCGACGGGGCGGTCCACGCGGTTGACTGCCTGGTGGTGGACGGACGGCCCGTCGTGGTCGCGGCGGGCGCGGATCGCGTCGTGCGGGTCTGGGATCTGCGCACCACCAGGTGCACCGCGCTGCTGGAAGGGCACAAGGACGTGGTGTGGGCGTTGGGCTGGGCGGAGGTCGACGACCGGCCGGTCGTCATCAGCGCGGGGGATGACCGCGGCCTGCGGGTGTGGGACCTCGGCAGGGGACCGACCGGCGCGCACGCCGACCAGGTGACTGCTCTCGCCTGCATGGTCGTCGACGGCGTCCGGGTCGCGGTCAGCGGCAGTGCCGACCACACCGTCCGGCTCTGGGACCTGGCGACCGGGCACACGCTCGGCGTGCACCGCTCCCGCGACAGTGCGATCACCTCGGTCACGACCAGCGCCATCAACGGTAGACCGGTGCTGGTGGTCGGCACCGCGAACCGGACGGTGACGCTGGTGGAGCCCACTCCTCGGATGACCCCGCTGCGCACCGTCGGCGACGCCATCCACACCGGCGAGCTCACCGCCCTCGCCTGCACGACCCTGGGGGGCAGGCCCGTTGCCGTCCTCGCGGGCCTCGGTATGGCACCCCGGCTGTGGCGGCTGCCGGATGGGCCCTTGCGGGCCTTGTCCCCGGAGAAGCTGTCGGTGACAGCGGCCGCCTGCGCTACCGTCGGCGGCCGGACCGTCTGCGTGCTCGGCACCACCGATGGCGGGCTCCGCCTGTGGGACCTCGCCGCACGCGCACCTGCGGCCAGCGTCGCCTGGCCGGGCCCGGACACGTCGCCGGTGGTCGCCCTCGATTGCCTTGACGCGGACCGCCGACCCATCGCTGTCACCGGTCACGCTTCCGGCGCCGTGCGGGTGTGGGACCTCGGGACTGGTGTGGTGCTTGCGACCCTGACCGGGCACACCAGTCGAGTGAACACCGCTGCCTGCCTGATGCGCGACGGCAGCCCGATCGCCGTGACCGGCGGCGACCACACCGTCCGCTTCTGGAACCTCGCCACGATGAGCGCCGAAGCCGTTTACTCCTTCCACGACTACGTGCGCGCGGTCGCCGCCACGCCTGCTGGGTCCGTCATCGTCGGCTCCGGCCACGAGGTCTCCGTGCTGGAGCCCAGCTGAGCACCCCATCAGGGCACCGATCGGCGTCGGCGGCATGGCCAAGCCGCGCGGCGGGCTTGTCGACGGTGAGGAAGGCCGGGCGCGCGTAATCGAATGGCGTGTTCGATGCGCGGTCACGGTCGTGAGCAGGGCTTTGGCGCAGCAGTGGTGTGCCCGCTAGGACGACGTGGGTGGTGGCGGTTAGTTTGCCGGGGGCCTCGTCGTGTCTGCCCAGGATCAGGGTTTCCCGCCAGGAAGGCGAGCGCCCGCGGCGATGTCGGCGCGTAGTTCGGTGTGATGGTCGGCGCCTGCACAGATGATTGTCGCGTCCGCGAGGTATTCGAGTAGTCCGTCCGGTTCGACGGTGATGTGCACGGTTGAGTGGCTGTGGTGGGCGTTGGGGCCGGGCAGGGCCAGGGTGGCGCGCCGGTGCCGATGAGTCGGAGGTGGGCGCCCGCGCCGACCCGGACGTGGAGGTCGAGTCGATCGCCGCCGAGCGGGCCCGCGGCGGAGGCGACGATGCGCACGGTGGCGCTGCCGTCCCGGCTCCGCACCGCGGTGCGGCGGGGGATGAGCCGGGTGGGTGCTTCCGAGCGCAGGTCCTGGACGGTGGTGCGGCCGTCGGTGCCCCGCTCGGCGGTCACGATCGCGACGGACCGCACCGCTCACAAGCCCAGCGGGACGGCGAGCTGGGCTCGCACCCAGGCGGCGACGTCCAGGGCGTTGGGGGTGCGGGTGAGCGATTGGGTGATCACGGGTCGGTCGCCGCGCATGTGGTGGGCGTCGGAGACCACCACGGTCATGTCGGCGCCGACGTGGTCGGCGAGGTCGACCTTGTTGATCACCAGGAGGTCGGCGGTGGGTGACGCCGGGTCCGCCTTTGCGCGGCACCTTGTCGCCGCCCGCGACGTCGACGACGAAGATCTGCCGGTCGGCCAGCCCGCGGCTGAACACGGCGGTCAGGTTGTCGCCCCCGCTTTCGGCGATCACCAGTTCCAGGTCGGGATGGCGCTCGTCGAGGCGGTCCACGGCGTCGAGGTTGGCGGTGATGTCGTCGCGGATGGCGGTGTGCGGGCAGGCGCCGGTCTGGCAGTCACCCGAGATCGGGTGTCGGTCCGCAGCATGGCGTCATGGTGAGCCGGACTGCCGTCTGACGCGGTCGCGTGGCGGTGAAGGGGCCTGCGGCTCGTCAGGGTGGCGCAGCCCGGTCGCCGCGAGGACGAGTGACGCGAGCGAAGGCGACCGCCTCCCCGGCGGCCACGCGATCACCGTGGTGACGTCCGGGGCGTCGACCACCGGCACCGCGACGTGTTCGGGCCATTGCCAGGCGCGGCTGGACGCGGGGATGACGAGCAGCGTCCGGCCGAGAGCCACGAGCTGCGCGAGCTGCGACTGGGTGCGCACCTCCGGCCCGGGGCCGTCCGGATAGGTCCCGTCGAGACGGGGCCAGCGGGCGATCGGCAGGTCCGGCACGTCGCTGACCTCGGCCAGCGTGACCCGGTCGCGGGCCGCGAGCGGGTGCGTCGCGGGCACGATCGCGACCTGGCCTTCGGTGTGGAGGTCCTCCGTGTCGAAGCCCGCGAGGTCGTCGTAGGGGCGGTGCATGAGGGCCACGTCGGCGCGCCCGTCCCGCAGCAGTCCCGCCTGTTCGCCGACCTCGCACAGGAGGACGTCGACCGGTTGGGCGACCGAGTCGAGCAGCCGTTGCAGCAACTCGTGCGACGCACCGGCCTTCGTCGCGAGCACCAGCGGGCGCTTCGGGTCCGCGGCCCGGCGCGTTCTGCGCGTGACTGCGTCGACCGCGGCCAGGGCGGCTCTGGCTTCGCGGAGCATCACCGCGCCTGCGTCGGTGAGCGCGGCGCTGCGGCGGTCGCGGTCCAGGAGTTGGACCCCGAGCCGCTGTTCCAGCCGGCTGATCGCGCGGGAGAGCGGCGGCTGTGCGATCCCGAGCCGGTCGGCGGCGCGCCCGAAGTGCAGTTCCTCGGCCACGGCAACGAAATAGCGGAGCTCGCGAGTCTCCAGGTCGGCCACACGCGCATGATACCCGGCGGGTATCACAGCCTACTGAATCGATCTTGGACAGTGACGGCGCGGCTCGCCGAGCATGGTCGTATGAACGAGATGAGGACCGCGCTGGTCACCGGCGCGAACAAGGGGATCGGCTTCGCCATCGCCCAGGGGCTCGGCGCGCTCGGCTTCACGGTCGCGGTGGGCGCCCGCGACGAGGCCCGCCGCGAGGAGGCAGTAGGACACCTGCGGAAGGACGGTGTCGACGCATTCGGGGTCGCGCTCGACGTCACCGACGACGACAGCGTCACCGCGGCCGCGGCGGCCGTCGAGCAGACCGCGGGCAGGCTCGACGTGCTCGTCAACAACGCGGGCATCGGTGGCCGGACCGACGACGGCGCGCAGGACCCGACCACGCTCGACCTCGACGTCGTCCGCACGGTCCTCGACACCAACGTGTTCGGGGTCGTCCGGGTGACGAACGCGGTGCTCCCGCTGCTGCGCCGCGCCGACGCGCCACGCATCGTCAACGTGTCTAGCAACATGGGCTCGTTGACCCTGCGGACCGGCCCGGTCATGGCCGCCTACGCTCCGTCCAAGTCGATGCTCAACAGCCTCACGACCCAGTACGCCCGCGTGCTCGCCGACACGAACGTCATCGTGAACGCCTGCTGCCCCGGTTACGTCGCGACCGACTTCACCGGCGGCCACGCCCCCCGCACCCCAGCACAGGGCGCCGCGATCGCGATCCGGCTCGCCACCCTGCCGGACGACGGCCCGCGCGGCGGCTTCTTCGACGACGAAGGCGTCGTGCCCTGGTGACCCGCTGGCTCCGCGCCAAGGCTGGACTCGGCCCTGGGCGGCGCGGTAGTGGGAAGTGTTGGCGGGGCAGCGTCGTGGGTGCCGTGGGCGCGGTTGCGGGGCAGTGGCGCGAGGGGTCGACCAGCGGTCGAGCGTCAGCACGGCTTCCTCGGCGCAGTTGAACACCCAGTCCTGGTCATGGGTTAGGCGGTCTCGTGCAGCCGGGTCAGGGTGGTCAACCACGCCAGCGTGCGGGCTCGGCCCGCCGGTCGCCGCTGGCTGGTGCGGGCCAGTAGGGCGCTTGCCGTGCCGTCGTTTCATGTCACCCCGCCAGGTCAAGCTCGGTGAAGCGGCGGCCTCCGCAGGCACCACGCCACGTGCGATCCGCTCCCCGAGTCAGAGCGGGGCGGCGACGACCGGCGCCGCTACGGGTATGAGGACGTGATCCGCCTGCTGTGGTCCGCAGATAGGCCGACGCGGGTCGTGCTGGACGACATCCGTTCCGCCTTCGGCACCGGTATGGGCTTCTGCCGGTGGGAGACGGTGTCGCGGCATCCTGGCGCGCTCGGAGGACCCTCGCCGCGCGGGAGGCGGGACTGCGGCGGCAATGGATCGCCGTGCAGCGGATGGAGCGAACCTGGAGACGTGAGCGAGCCCAAGCCGACGCTAGATGCGTCAAAGCGACTCCAACAGAGGCAGATTGATGGCGACGATCCGTGTTTCCGCAGGTCAGACCTTGATAACGGCACGTCTGGGGGTCAAGGGGTCGCAGGTTCAAATCCTGTCAGCCCGACGGTCTGAAGAACGCCCGCTGGCTCGGTGGAAACACCAGGTCGGCGGGCGTTTGATCTTCCCGGGGCGATCTCTAGTCGATCGTCTTTTGTGGACGGGAAGACTGTTGTACTGGCAGGTAAGGAGCGAAACAGGAGAAGTGCGCTCCAGAACCCCTGTTGATCTCGTTGCGGGGTCGCCGTTGATCTTCTCGATCGGGTGAACTTCGTCACCTGCTTTCAATTAGCCGCAGCTGCCCAGGTCAGGCCCATAGTGAATCTGATTTGGGCCGGTTGATGCGCGGTGAGGATGGTTTGTCGCGGGCGGCGATGGGTGGTGCCGGATGCCCTGCACTTCCTCCGGTTACGGTTGGTTCGCGTCATCGACACGCACCCCGGTGCCAAGCGTCGGTCTTTGCCGAGAAGGAAGAAGCGTAGGATTATATTGGTGCCGTGCACTTTCGGTGGGGTAAGAAGGGGCGATTCTAGATGTCTCGCGCAGGAACGCCTCGCTACGAAGACGCTGGCGAGCGCTTGATAGGACCTGACGGGGTCAGTTGGTACAACATCGCGGAATGGTTGGAGCCCGATGAAGTATCGATCATTCTGGGCAACGGGGCAACGCTCGCAATTGACTGGTGCGAAGAATGGGAGTGGCCCGCCGAACTCCGCCCGGAACTGGAGGAACTCATCGTATCTAGTCTCGAATCGCACCGTCGGGCGGCAGGTCGATCGGGCAGCGTGATTCTTGCTCCAGAACTCTGGGCGCAGTATGAAGGCGGTCCTCTATTGGTGGTGCTCAGTGAAGAAACTGCAAAACGGAGAAACGTCATCTCTAGGTTCAAGAAGCCTGACCCGTCAGTCTTCCGCAAGCGGTAGCAATGGTCTGGCGTCGCCGACCTCATGACTAGAGTCCGACCAGCTTCGGCGATGTCATGTTCTCGCAATCCGGATGACTCCCGGCGAAGGCACACGTGGGCGCCGGAAGCCGAGTCTCTGGCCCACAGGGGCACGTTGCGGCGGTGCTGGCGTGGCGCGGCGGCGGTTGGTGTTGGTTCCGATACGCTGCGTCAATACGGTTGGTCCCCGCTGCTGTGAGGTGTCATGGATTCCGCTCGTCTGCCCGCGATCGACACGACTCGGCCGAGTGTGGCTCGTGCCTATGACGCGGCGTTGGGGGGCAAGGACAACTACGAGGTCGACCGGCAGTTGCTGGCCCAGTTGGACGCGGCGGTGCCGGAGGTGCGGATCATCGCGGTCAGCAATCGGCAGTTCCTGGTTCGGGCGGTGCGGTTCCTGGCCAGGGACGCCGGGATCGACCAGTTCCTCGACTGCGGGTCCGGGTTGCCGACCGCGGAGAACACCCATCAGGTCGCGCAGCGGGAGTCCCCGCACGCGCGGGTGCTCTACGTCGACAACGATCCGGTGGTCCTGGCGCACGGGCGGGCGCTGCTGGAGGAGAACGACGCCACCCGCTTCCTCGACGCCGACATCTTCCGTCCCGAGCAGGTCCTGGACAACGAGCTGACCCGCACCCACCTGGACCTGACCCGCCCGCTGGCGTTGATGATGGTCGCCACCCTGCACCACCACAGCGAGGCCGAGGGCTTGACCCCGGCCGAGGTCATGCGCCGCTACATCGAGGCCCTGCCCTCGGGCTCCTACGTGGTGTTCAGCCACTTCATCGACCCGGAGAACGAGCACAGCGCCACCGCCCAGCGCGTGCAGTCCATCCTGAACGGCAGCATCAACCGCGGTTTCTTCCGCACCCGCGCCCAGATCGAGGAGATGCTCGCGGGCCTGGACCTCATCGAGCCCGGCCTGATCGCCGCCGACGACTGGTGGCCAGCGGGTCCTCGCACCGCTCCCTTCCCCGCCGCAGGCCACTGCATCGTCGCCGCGGTGGGGCGCAAACCCTGATAGACCCGCCCGACAGGAACGGGCCTACGGGTGAAGTGACGTCGGGCAGGGCACTGAGCCGGGTGCCCTGCCCTGGTAGCGTTCGCGGCATGTCTGCTGCTTCGTGCGCGGCCGCTTGCGCCGCAGTGACCAGGTCGTCCCGCTAGCGGCGGGGCGTTCGGCTCACTCTCCTCCTGGACGTCCAGCCGCTTCGTGATCAGACCGGAGCGGCACGTTCGTGCTGCTCAGAACCTCTTCTGAGCAACGGAGCACCTGATGCTTCCAGGCATCCCTTCTTCACGCGGGCACAGCCCGTCCCCCGCACGCGCGCGGCTGGTGCTGTGCGCGATGTCCATGCTGCAGTTCTTCATCGCGGTCGACGTGACCGTGGTCACCATCGCCCTGCCCTCGATCGGCGCCGACTTCGCCGTCGACGGGCCCGTTCTGACCTGGGTCGTGGTCGGGTACACCGTCGCCGGTGGCGGGCTGCTGATGCTCGGCGGCAGGCTCGGCGACCTGCTCGGGCGGCGGCGCGTGCTGCTGCTCGGCACCGGCCTGTTCGGGGCCGCGTCCCTGCTGGCGGGCCTGGCCCCCACGTTCGCCCTGCTGGTGATCGCGCGCCTGCTGCAGGGCGCCGGTGAGGCCATCGCGCTGCCCGCCGCCATGGCCACCATCGTCCTGATGTTCCCCGAAGGTCCGCGCCGGTCGCGGGCCCTGAGCGTGTGGGCGGCGGTGGCCAGCTGCGGCCTCGTGGTCGGATTCGTCCTGGCCGGGATCATCACCGCCCACCTGGGCTGGCGGTGGATCTTCCTGGTCTCGGTCCCGTTCATCCTGATCGTGCTGCTGGTGGCCGTCTTCCTGGTCGAGGGGCCACGGCCTGCGGCCAAGGACCTCCCGCGGCTGGACCTTCCCGGCGCACTGCTGCTGACCGCCTGCCCGCTGCTGTTCATCTTCGGCGTGGTCGAAGCTGGCGAACCCGGAACGCCCGCATGGGTGATCGTGGGGTCAGTGGCTGGCGCGGTGGCCGCTGGGGTCGCGTTCGTGCGGGTCGAGGCACGCTCGCGCAACCCGCTGCTGCCGCTGCGCTTCTTCGCCAACCGCACGCGGGTGGCGGCCAACGTGGCCACGATGCTGCTGAGCGGGGCGCTGTCGACCTCGTTCCTGCTGTTCACCTTCTACCTGCAGGACCGGCTGGGCATCGGCCCGCTCGGCGCGGGCCTGACGATGCTGCCTCTGGCCCTCTCGCTGATCGGGATCTCCATGCTCGTGCCCCGCCTGCTGGGCCGCTGGGGAGCTGGAGCGTGCGTGCTCGTCGGCATCGGGTTCACCGCGGCCGCGATGGTGTCGATCGCAGTCATCGCGGCCCTGCGGGCAGACGGCGTGGCGATGATCCCCGCCATGCTCCTGATCGCGGCCGGGATGGGATTCGGCCTCGTGGGACTCCAGTATCTGGCGGTCAGCGGCGTCACCGAGGACGACGCCGGGACCGCCTCGGGCGTCCAGCGCGCGGCTGACCAACTGGGCGGTGCGACCGGCGTGGCAGTATTCGTCGGGATCGGATTCGCCCCGTCCCTGCACTCCCTCGATCCGTTCCTGGTCGCCACCGCGTTGGCCACCATCGGGCTCATGACCGCCGCGGTCGTGGCGTGGCGCATGCCCACACCCGTTCCCGCGACGGACCTGGAGGAACAGGCCGGGTGACTTCCGCCCGCAGGGGTGCGCCGCCCCGGCAGTCGGGACGGCGCACCCCTGCCGGGCCTCGCTGGTCGACGTTTCGGGCGTCTGGCGAGAGTGGACGCCGACAGCGTGCGGTGGATGAAGACTGGTACGGGTTCTGCCACCGACTCGGGTTCGTGCACAATGGCGGGCGGTATGTGGGACTGGCCGGTGATACCAAGCCGCCGAGTCTGGCGCGGAGGTGCTTGCGCGGCGCAGCTGGTTGCTGCGATCATCGTGGCATGTCTACCGGAAAGGGCGTGTTCGCCCTCGCGCTATGAGCGCCCCGCGGCCGGAATCGGGCCGCGAGAATGATGTCAGGACCGAGTGGCTTCGCTACGCGCTGAGCACTGAGCCTGCTGATCGCGCCAGCGCGGAGGCTGCTGTCTCCTCCCTGTACGCGCAGTTGGGCCACCCACCTCCCGAGTTCGTCTGGGCCGGTTCGCCATCGGCCGCCGTTTCCCTTGTGCAGCAGGGGGAACTGCGGTTCGACCGGGACGCGCCGTTCGAGGTTCGGCTCGCGTCGCTAGCGGCTGAACAGCGATGGCGGCCCAACATCGGGGATCGGGAGTGGTGGGTACCCGACGAGTTCGGCGGCCTGCGTCGCCTGGTGCGCGAATCGATCGCAGGCGCCATCCGCGCGGGCGTGGGTCGACGGCTCGGGTTGATGTGGTTCGGGCAGCACGATGTCGACTGGCTGGCCGCTTGCGACGCTCGCCGGCCCGGGATCCCGCGTGCCGTCCGTCCATGGTCGGACATCGCGCGGTCGTGTGGCTGGTGGTGGCCGCGGGAGGACCGATGTGTCCTCACGGAACGGCCCGTGGCCCTGCGCCTCAAAGATGAGCGGCTGCATTGCGCGGATGGGCCTGCCGTCGCCTATCCCGACGGCTGGGAGTTGTACTTCTGGGACGGCACAAGAGTTCCGGCGTGGGTCATTCGAGAGCCCACAGTGGACAGGATCGCGGCGGAACCGAACATCGAGGTTCGGCGGTGCGCCATCGAACGCCTCGGATGGGCCGACTTCATCAGCCAGGCGAACCTGACCGTCGTGGGCCGCGCCCCGGATCCCGGCAACCCGGGGCACGAACTCGTCCTGTACGACCTGCCCAGCTGGGACGAGCCCAGCAGGCTGCTGCTGGCCGTGAACGGCTCAGTCGAACGCGACGGCACCCGCCGCCGCTACGGCCTGCGCGTGCCCGACTGGTTCGACGACCCCATCGACGCCGCGGGCTGGACCTACGGCCTCAGCGGCGCCCACTACGCACAACTCCAGCGACGAACCTGACGGTGATCCCATGAACCTCACGGAGCTACTCGACCGCACGCGGCTGCACGCCCTCGACCACCTCGAACGCGACCTCACCATTCCCGTCATCGACGGCCTGCAGGCCCAAGGTGATCTGATAGTCATCCCCACCCGCCTGGTTCCGAACCTCCGCTGGCACTACTCCCGGATGGTCCCCGCCGAAGGCGTGGAACTCGTCCGCGGCGTGGCGGGGAACAACCCGCACACCCTCGTCGCCGACGAGGGCGTCTGCTGGATCTACTCCGCGCACGACAGCCTCCGGCTGGCGATCGCGGTGATCGAGAACTCCGCGCCTGCCTACCTCGTCCATCCGGAGCACGGCGGCACGGGGATCGCGCCGGGCACCTGGGTGATCCGGAGGCAGCAGGAACGGGGGAGAGGCCATCGCAAGCTGCTCGTCTGCGACTGATTCCAGGGCCGGGCGTCGGCACGGCCCGCGCCCGGCTCTGAAGTGTCGCGTTCTCGCGGGCGTGGCAGTTCCGACACAGGTGTCCGCGGACAGGTGGCCTGCCGCTCGGGGAGTGCCTTTCGCGGGATCGGCAGGCCAGCAGAGGTCTGTTGCTGGTCAGCGGGAGCATCCGGGAAGGCGCCCCTGGTCAAGGGCCTCATTCTGGGAGCCCGGGCGTGCGGCTTGGGGCGCGCCGCGCTGATCGCGGTAGACGAAGACCCTGACGATGGGCTTGTCCGATTGGTGGAGAGCTTGCAACGGCTCTGTTCGTTGACCGAGGAAGACCTGTGGTGGCCACTACTGGTTGGATCAACCCAACGCGGGATTGATGCCGACAGGGGGAGATGCAGTAGTGAGCGGTGCGGTTCGTTCGTCGTTGTTGCGCAATACCGACTTCCGGCGGCTGTGGATCGGCCAGTCGGTCTCGGTCTTGGGCGATCATGTTCGACACGACGATCATGCTGTGGGTCGGCGCGGTGCTGGCTCGGGGGGAGGCGTGGGGGCCCGCAGCGGTGAGTGGCGTGCTTATCGCCCAGGGAGCGCCGGTGCTCCTCGTCGGGCCGTTCGCAGGCGTGTTCACCGACCGGTGGGACAAGCGGCGCACGATGCTGGCGATGAACGCCTTGTCGGGCGCGGCGGTCGCCGCTCTGCTGTGCCTGATGCTGGTGGGAGACGATTTGTCGGCCGCTGTCCAGCTGACCGCTTGCTACGCGGTCGTGGCGGCCGTTTCGGTGTGTGCGCAGTTCTTCACCCCCGCTCGCGTAACCCTGATCGGCGACGTAGTCGCCCCAGAAGACCGCGGGCGTGCGAGCAGCCTCGGGCAAGCCAGCTTCAGCACCGCGATGATCGTGGGACCCCCCTTGGCCGCTCCGCTGCTGTTCACCATCGGGGTCGAGTGGTCGCTCGTGGTGAATGCCCTGTCGTTCGGCGTCTCCTTTGCGATGATCGCCCTGGTGCGTACCCGCACGCCTGCGACCAAGGAGGACCGGCCTTCCTGGCGTTCCCAGTTCAGCGCGGGACTCCGGTTCTTCACCGGGTCTCGCCCGCTCATGGTCTCCGCCATGGCGTTGGCGCTGGCGATGGGCGCGGGCGAAGCGGTCAGCAGCTTGGCGGTCTTCTTCATCACCGACAACTTGCACACCACAGCGGACATGCTCGGAACCCTGGTGATGACGCAGGGGATCGGCGCAGTCGCGGGCGCACTGCTGTCGGCGGCGGTCATCCCCCGTCTGGGGACGGCCCGTGCTCTGTGCCTATCCCTGCTGCTCAACGGGATCGCGCTGACAGCGCTGTCGCGGACGGAGAGCTTCGCCTGGGCCATGGTCGAGGTCGGGCTCATCGGGGCGGCGCTGTCCGCGCAGAACTCGGCGCTCAGCCCGCTCGTGCTCACCTTGACGCCGCGCGAGATGGTCGGACGTGTGATGTCGGTCTTCGTCCCCTTGCTCCAAGTGGCCAGCATCGCGTCCGCGGCCCTAGCGGGCACCCTCGTCAGCACCGCCCTGCGCGACCTGGATGTCGTCGTCCTCGGACTGCGGCTCGGTCCCGTCGACACGGTGTTCCTGGCAGCGGGCGCCCTCGTTGCCCTAGCCAGCGTCCTCGCGGCGGTCGGGCTGCGCGGTTGGTCGGAGAAGAATCGGGACAGCTCCGGCCCCTGAGGTCGGACAAGGGTTGGACCCGAGGGCAACCCGGCCGGCTCTGGTGGGTTTCACCGCCGCGCTGGCTGCCGAGATCCGGGGGTTGCGCAAGGCCGCGGGCCTGAGCCAGAAGCAGCTCGCCGCCCAGGTGGGCTACACCCGCCAGTACGTGTCCCTAACTGAGCGCGCTGGTGCCAACCTGTCGTCGCTGGAGCTGGTCCGCGCGCTCGACGCCCGCCTCGGGGCGGGCGGAGGACTGCTCGTCCTGCGTGAGCAGGCGCGAGCCATGCAGCGGGCGTTGCGGCAGGCCGTGCCCGCCGCCGCTCCAGCCCGGCTGTCGGGATATTGCCTCCTCCGACACCTTCCCCCGGCGGTGGGTTGGGAAGAGGGCTACCTGTTCGGCATCGCCGCCCCTGCGGGTCGGTTCTTCGCGGGGTCGACCATCACCGCCGCCAGCTACCCGGCGATCGACGACGGACGCATCGTCGTGTGCGTACCCACCAGGCGCACCGACACCAAGGTGCTAAGCCGACCAGGTCGAAGCATAAGAACGCGCGGGCCAGCCCGCCGTGTTTCGCTGTACGTGATTCAGAAGGGACCGCTGCGCACCTCCATTCGACGGTCACGACGGATGATTGATCATGATTCTCGACTGGAAGTGCCTTTAGAATTGAGCCGGTCTAGTTCCGAAGCTATCGCACCGTACACCTCAGGCGCGAACACGACGATTCGGTCTACGAGCTCTTTCCAGTCCATCATTGTCAATGCTTTGGCGTACTGCTTGGCTTTGGAAGAATCCGAGCGGCCGAGGAGTACGGGCGGAATTCCGCTCCTCTCGATAGGGCCTGGGCCACCGGGGCCATCCGTAGGGGTGAATCGCTCCAAGTACTCTGCAATCTCGGCCATAGTGCTTACCCGGTCTGGTAGGTGGGGAATCGAGTGGTGTCGGCCTTTGTCTTGCGTCCGGAGTTCTCGGCTGATCTGCTGGACCCTGGAGCGGATGGTCTCGGTCGTACTTCGGTCAGCCATGTTGGCGGCAGCCCGAAGTGCGGGAAGAAGGGTCTTCGCCTGATCTTCGAGATCGGAGATTCCGTTCGCCAAACCGACTGATTCGTCCAGGAGGTCTTTTCGTTGGGTTCTTTCTGCTATGAGGCTGATCGCGGCGGCGCGGTGCCAGATCGTCGGCGACGATCTGGCGACCTCAAGTGCTAGATCGACTTCGTTTCGCGCCAGCAGAACTCGAATCATCTCCAATCGTGGTATTCGTTGCTGGCTCTCTCGGGTCACTCTGCTGATAGCCGACCTGAACCTGGGGTAATCGCCAGCGGAGGCGAGGCGCTCGGCAATGCGAGACCAGGCTGCGGTCCACCGCTCTGGATCGCGGAGTGAAAGAGCTAGTTTCTCGGCTCGATCGAAGTCCTCGAAGTCGGCGGCGACATCGATCCAATTGAGGAGGCCGCTCTCGCTGGGCGTCGAGGAGGCGGACCGCGCAGAGCTTTCGATCTTCTCCAGTAATGTGGCTGAACGGTTGCGGTCGACGTTCGCCATGACGAGTGCCACCCAGGTGGCGCTGTGGATCGCGGTGGGGAGTAGCGCAGAGTGGACCAAGTCCTCGGCTTTGCCAAGTTCCCCCGAGCGGGCGAATGCGACAGCGGTCGCCCCTGTGGCGTAACGGCGGAGAGGGCCCTCAGGTATCCGATCGAGAAAGGGTTCGAGCTCCGAGGCGAGGCGAGCAAGCCGAATCGGGTCGGATGGTACTGTCGCCACTGCTGAGAGTCTCGCCAGCATGGAGTTCTCGTTCTTCGTCGACCGAGCAAGAGTTTCTGCGTCGTCCAGCCGACCGTTGAGGGCTAGGTTCTCGATGAGGCGTATGTAGCAGAAATCGCGTTGCTCCGCATCTTCGCGGGCCTCGGCGAGCGAGATCGCGGCTTCGACGAAACCGCCCGCCGTCAAATTCGTCACGCAATCATATATATCGCCCACAGATGAAGAGCTATAGGTCCGGTCGGGGTCGGCAAATAGCCCTACCACTGCTGCTGCTCGTGTCTCGTTTCCTAGTTTCGAGGCTGCCGCGGCCATCGCCCCTATTGCTCTCATCGAGCGGCGATCCTGGGACTCAAACTCTTGCTCCGCCTCGGCGTACCATTTGTGAGCCTGTTCCTGATTTCCTAGCTCTAGTGAGATCAGGGCGATTTTCGCGTAGGTCGCCGCTTTCTCAAGACCGGGTCGTAGAGTGTCGATCACGCGCTGCGCCCGTTCGTAGTCTCCGGTGCGTGTCATCTCAGTGGCGACTTCGAGATGCAACCCGATGTCGAAGGTTTGATTGACGGAGCGGGACACGGACTCGGCGAAGTCGAACATATGACGAGCTCTGTCGGTTTGTCCTGCAGTGTGCAGTTCTGAACCTATGTGCAGATGTTCCCGGGCGCGCCAGATGGTGTTCGGCATCGCTGTCGTCAGCGCTTCCGCATGGTCGAAGCGGCCGACCCGAGCCCAAGCCCAGGGCAGCCACGGTGTTATCCAACTTCCCCTTTCCCCTAGAGCGACGCGGTGCACGGCCAACCTGGCGAGGGCGCTGAGATCGGGTTCGTCGTCGCCCAGGAGCATCTCAGTCACGATCTCGATCTCATGGATGGAGAGGTGATGGCTGGCGAACGCGGCGTATGACGCATCGTGCCTGCGCGGGTCGGTGACATGATCGATCACCCGATCTCGGTATCCGGCAGCCACCAGCATCGGCGTGAAGCCCTGCAGTAGATGATGTGGAGTATTCGGTGGCCAGCCGCGGTCCCGGTACCCGTCCGCCCAGGTGATTATCCGCTCCAGGTAGCGAGGCAACTCGTGCCCCAGCATCTCCACGGCCAACTCGCGGAGCTGATCGTGCGCCAGCACGTACGACGGCGGATCGCCTGGCCTCTGTGAAAAGCTGCGCCCGCTCCCGTTGGTCAGCTCCTCCTCCACATCCCACTCGGATGCCTTGGTCAACTCCGCGAGATCTCGGACGGACAGCCCGCCGCCCGAGGCTGTGATGAAGCCGAGAAGCGCGCGCTGGAGGTCGGTGCCCTTCAACAGCCGCTTCAGATCCTTGATCATCACATCGCGCACGGCTACCGCCTTAGGTGATGGTTCCAAGTTCTTGACCAGCGCGGAGGTGCGCAGGGGATGCTCCCGCGCCACGTCGACCGGGAGACCGGGATCCGGCCTGCAGGCGACGATGACCCGAATCCCCCTCCGCGGAAGCAGCGCCGCGATGCTGTGCGCGTCCGGCGACAGGTCGAAGCCGCGATCCTCATCCAACCCGTCGACCACCAGTACGAGACGCTCGCCTTGGGCTAGGTGCGCCTCCGCAGCGTCCGCCAGAAGCTGCAGCAGCCAAGTCTCCCGGGTCGATTCGTACAGTTCTGCCCGGGGATGGCCGCTTGAAGTCTCCCAGAGCTGCTCCAGCAGGTTGTCCACGCAGCCGCGTCGCGTGCTGTGCCCCGGCATCCGGGAGGTGACGAAGAACGAGACGATCCGCACGCCGGGCGGGGGGTTGAGCACGAACCAGGACAGCAGGGCCGTCTTGCCGGACCAGGCCGGTCCCCGCACCCACAGATACTCCGCCGCGGGGGAAGCGGAGGTGCAGAAGTCCGCCAACTCCGCCAGCTCCTCGTCCCTGCCCTCCAGTGCGTCCGGGGCCAGGGCACGGACCTGCGCCAGGTACGAGGACCGAAGCTGGCTGGGTTCCCCGGACAGGTGAACAGCGCCAACCAGCGTCCCCACCTGCATGATCGACCCGGCCATGTCGCCCGACACCTCGACGTGGTTCACCCCATGATCTTCCCGCGCGTCCGCGTGGATGCCCAGACCAACATCTTCCTGTCCGCCACCGAAGACGTGCTCAACGCCGAGCAGCAAGGCGCCACGAGAACTGGAGTCACATGCACATGGAAGGAGTGAAACCGGGGTGCGCACTTGAGTGGACGTCAAGTGCAGTCAAGTGACTGCAACGAAATCGGCCGAGAATCGGTCCATGCTGCGGTGGGCTTGGAAGATCCGTTCCCGCGGTTAGCTCAGGCGGTCGTGAACGCGCCGCGGCAGAAGGTGCCGGTCGGTGGCCGCCAGCCGCCCGCGTGCCACCGCTCGACGTCCTTCCACGCGGCGTGCTCATCCGCTCGACGCCTACTACCACCCCTTCATGACGAGTCCCCCGGTTTCCGCCGGCGATGGTGGCTGGACTTCAAAGGCGGGCGAGGAGTTCCTGTTTCTTCTGGTTGAACTCATCGGGGGTCAGCACGCCGAGGTCGCGTAGCTCGCCCAGCTTGCGTAGCTGTTCGTAGACGTCAGGGGTGTCCGCGGTCGGAGACGGGCTGGGGGAGGTGGGCGGCGGAGGCGGTGCAGCCGCGCCTGCCAGGTCCGCGCGCACGGTGTCGCTGATCTGTTTGCCGTCCTTCTTGTCCATCTGGTCGATCTCGGCTTTGTTGCCGGAGGCGAAGACGGTCAGGGTGCCAAAGACCATGCCGGAGGCCCACTGGACGGAGGAGATCTTGTCGAGGGGGAAGTCCTCGATGGTCTGGCGGGTGAAGCCGTCCATGATGAAGAGCAGCCTGCGGTCGGTCAGCGCCACGAGGCCGGTACCGCCGCCGTAGCGGCCCGCGGCCATCAGCCGCACAGACTCGCCCTCCCAGAGGTGGTTCGTCAGCCGCTTGATCTCCCGGCCCGCGCCGACCCGGGTCTGCATTCGATCTTTCGCGGCCTGGATGTCCGGCCGCAGGCTCTCCGCCATCTCACTCCCATGCTCGATCGCTTACCAGCTCATCGGGACAGCAACCGTGGTGTTACGCGCTGTCCACGAAGGTTCGGGTCTTCAGAAGCCCGCCGCTACGTTGCGTGCGTCCACGCTGCGACAGGGTGGTCGTGCAGCGCGGTGCACTTGGGCTCTCCGGAAGAGCGGTGCTGGGTCCTGTCGGGGAAGATGGTCGGATGTCGTCGACGATTGAGGATGTGGCTGTTGTCGGGTTTCCGATCCGGTTGGGGCAGTTCTTGAAGTTGGCTGGGCTGGCTGAGCACGGGGCCGGGGCCCGGGAGTTGGTCGAGACCGACCAGGTGCTGGTGAACGGGAAGGTGGAGGGCAGGCGGGGAGCGCAACTCCAGCCGGGTGATGTGGTCACCGTCGCGGGGCGGCGCGTGCGGGCGGTGAAGGCGTAGGCGAGCTGGCTGCCGAGGCTCGTAGGAGCCCTTGCCATGTCTACGTCTTTTATGTGACCGCCGCCAGGTCGAGATCGGTGGCGCGGCGGCGTCGCACGGGCCACGCCACGGGCGATCCGACCACTACCACTAGTTGGCCTGCTTCCCGAGCCTGAACGGCGTGGCGACGACTGCCGCCGCTACGGGTACGGGGGATGATCCGACTGCGAGCTGATTCTTCCTGCGCGGGAGTTGTATAGTTTCGGGGGCCGCGGATGATAGTGGCATCACGGTTAATACCGAACGACGGGCGACGATTGTGCGGTATCCATCCGTTGTGTATGACGAGGGCTCGGACTGCCTGTACCTGCACCTGTGTGAGTCTGCGGATCGTGGACCGCTGCGTCAGGTGATCCACGAGGAGGTCGGACGCGGAGACGTGGTGTTGGACTTCGATTCCACCGGAAAGGTGGTGGGAATCGAATTCATCGGCGCGCGTGAACTCGTTCCGGCGCGGCTGCTCTCTGCCGGTGAGGACAGGCAGAAGCAGGGCGATCGGTCGTGCCTCCCTCATGATTAAGTACATGGACAGCTGGATATGGGGGGTCGCGATGATGCGAGATCAGGTGTGCGCGATGAACTGGAGCGCATCCTGGCCGCTGCCGCCGTTAACGCAGAGTGGAGCGAGGTCGGTGGGGATGACTTCGTTCGGGTGAGCGCTGCGGCGACGGGGTCGCATGCTTTGAACATCCGGGTCATGGTCGACGTGGTACTTCTGGATGTCGACGGTTCGGACGCGCTGGAGGTGGTTCCGGATCGTGGTCGGGAGATGGCTGAGTTGGCGGTTGTCGTTGGTGCCTTCTCCCGTGGTGAGTTGGAGGTTTCTTGTGGGGCAGCGGGACGGGCGGGTGTTCTCGGTGCGGGCGGAGGGTGTTGTGCTGGACGTCTCCAGTCCGATCGGTGCGTCCATCCGTTCGGGGCGCAAGGTGTGGCGGAGGTTGAGCAGATAGCTGACGAGGTACGGCGTGGGGCCAAGGGGTGGATCAGGGCTGACCAGCGGGTGGTGCAGAAGCCCTGGTGGAGCGCAGCGGGTCAGGGGGATTCGGTGGCTAGGCGGTGGAAGCGGCCTGCGTGGAAGAGGAGGGCGTCGGGGGTGGGGGTCCAGGAGGCGCCTAGGACTTCGCCGAGGAAGATGGTGTGGTCGCCGCCTGCGTGGGCTACTGCCAGGGAGCATTCCAGCCAGGCTGCGGCTCCGGTCAGCAGGGGGGCGCCGGTTCGCTGGCCCGGGGACCAGTCGACGCGGTCGAATTGTGCTGCTCCGCGGGGTCTTCCCCGGTCGGCGAAGTAGCGGGCGACGTGCTCCTGGCCGGCCGACAGGATGGAGACCGCGAAGCCGCCCGCATCGGCGATGGCGTCGTGCATGTGGGCGTCGCGGTGCACGCAGCAGGAGACCAGTGGCGGGTCCAGCGACACCGACGTGAACGAGTTGGCCGTCATCCCGTGCACCGCGCGGCCACCAGTGGTGATCACGGTGACGCCGGTGGCGAAGCGGCTCATGACCTGTCTCAGTTCGCCCGCTGCCAGTGCTCTGGCTCCGCTGACGGTCATCGCAGACCTCCGACCAGTCGGGGCTCCAGCGGGCAGGCGGCGCGCGACTGCCTCCGGTCCGCAGACGCCTCTCGCGGGCAGACGGCGGTCCCCTCGAACCCAGCGATGCGGTGGCTCTCGTAGCACTCGGCTGAACCTGACATGTCCGTCCTCTTCGGTCTGTCGCGGCGCTGGTCAGCGGTCACTACGGGACGCGGTTCACATCACGACCACGCCGCAGGCGCGCTCGGTGGGGCGGGCGCCGCGGATCTTCTTCGGGATGCCCGCCCCCAGCCCCGCGCGGACCTTGCGACATCCGTTGGCCTGCGCGAACTTCCGCGGCTCGTCGAAGGTGAGGCAGGAGTACAGCGTGCGCCGGGATGGGCCGTCGCCGTCGGGGAGGCCCACCTCGTACACCTCGATCTCATCCCGGTACCGCAGGAGGCTGACCACACCGATCTCGTCCCCCATGGTCGCTTGGACGATGTGGACCGAGACCTCGTCGCAGGAGTCCCAGCTGTCCAGGCGGTAGCGGGCCAACGCGCTGTGGTCGGTCATCCCCTTGCGCTTGTTCTGCTCGGCGATCAGGTCGCAGCCGGGACCTGTGTACTCAGACCACGGGATGATCGTCGCCTGGACGCCGAACTCAGCGATCTTGCGTTCGCCGTGGCGGATGGCCTGGCGCACCTCCCGGGGCAGGTCGGACAGGTCGCCGAGGACGACCGGCTCCGGGTAGTCGAAGTCCTCGTAGCGGACGATCCACTCGACCGGGCCGAAGATCGCCTCCGCCAGCCGCTGCTGCCGCGGATCCAGGTACCCCAGGAACACGTCCCGCCCCGCGACCTGCGTCCGGCACACCTCGGCAACGGCTTCGACGACCTCGGGCGAGTCCACGCACCGCAGGCTGCCCCGGATCTCCAGGCGGCCCCCGACCAGCGCGCTCTTCTCCTGCACCGCGGTTCCGGTCCACCCCCAGTCGGCGGGGGAGTGGATCTGGTCGGACCACTGGTCCCCGTGGCCGAGGAAGATCGGCACGGCGGCGACCACCACGTCCCCGTCGAGGGCGACGACGTACCGCGACTCCCAGCGCGGGTCCCCGGTGTGCTGCACCAGCCTGCCCCGGCTGCCGAGCGCGCCCACCGTCGTGTCGAGCTCGTAGAACTCCTGCGCGCCGAGGTCTTCGAGGGAATCCACCACCACAACCGTGATCGACACGCCTACACCGCCCGGTGCCGCAGTGCGGTGACCGACCAGCTGAACCCGGCGCCGCTGGTCGCCAGCAGCACGAGGTCGCCGTCGGACAGGGCGGAGGCGTCGACGAGCTGGCGGAGCGCGATGAACGTGTCCGAGCACCCCATGTGCCCGTACTGGAGCTGGTTGAAGACGCTGCGCTCCGGTGGCAGGCCGAGCCGGTCCAGCAGGCGGTCCTGGATGTCCTTGTCGTTCTGGTTGATCAGCAGGTACCGCACGTCCGCCACATCGCGCCCGATCGACTTGAGCGTCTGCCCGGCCAGATCGGTGAAGTTGTCGACGTAGGCGTCCTTGAGCCCCTTCCGCCTGCCCCTGCGCCGGGTGTGCACGCCTTCGTCGTGCCAGTCGCCGACGAAGTAGTCGCACCACTGCGGGTCGGTGCGGGCGGTGGTGCCCTGGAACTCGAACGACACGTCCGATGCCCCCACCACCAGCGCGGTGGCGGCGTCGCCGAAGTTGAACATCGGCTTGGAGTCCGGGTCGCGCCGGTCGGCCGCCGCGCCGAACCGCTCGCCGGACACCACCAGCACCCGGTCATCGGAGCCCGGTTCGAGCCCGTCCACGGCCAGCCGCAGGCCCAGGGTCAGCGCGTTGCAGAAGTTGGTCACCTCGAAGCAGTGCGCCCGCTCGATGCCCAGCTCGTCGGCCACCTTCGACGCGGGTGACCAGGCGGGGGAGTCCCAGTAGCCCGCGCCCGCGTAGATCACCCGGCTGATGTCGTCCAGGTCGGTGCCCGTCCGCTCCAGCGCCGCGCCTGCCGCCGCGACGGCCAGCTCCCAGCCCCGCTCATCGGGCCCGAGCACGGGGAACTCCGAGCAGTGCGTGACCTCCAGGATCTCCGGGACCGACACCCCGGACAGCGCCGACATCTCCGCGACGGTGATGCGGCCCTCGGGGAACGCGACCGCGAAATCGACGACGCCGCTCATGCCTGACCTGCCGACCGCCGCAGTTCGTCGAGCTTGACCAGCCCGGACAGCACCGAGTCGGTGGGCAGCCCGAAGTCGATCAGGCACGCGACCTCGTCCACCCCGATGGCCCGGAACCGCTCGACGGCCGCAGCCGCCTTCGAGACCGTGCCCAGCAGGCCGAAGTCGAAGTACCGGTCGAAGGCCATGTCGACCATGAACTTGACGTCCTCATCGGACAGCTTGGACACGTCGACCTTGCGCCGCCCGTCGAGCCGGGCGTTGAGCAGCAGGTGCAGGGAGCTGCGCAGGTAGTCGCCCAGGGGCTCGCGCACCAGCTCGCGCGCCGCGTCCTCGTCGTCGTCCAGGTAGGTGTGGATCATCAGGGCGACGTGGCCGGGCCAGCCGTCGGCGTCGGGCCGTTCGGCCAGCGCCTTGCGGTACTCGACGAGCTTCTCGGCGAGGCCGTCGATGTCCTGGTCGAGCAGGTGGGTGAGCACGCCCGCGCCGAGGCGCCCCGCCGCGCGGAAGGTCTCCACGCCACCCGCGCTGGTCACCCACACCGGCAGGTCCTTCTGCACCGGCGGCGGGAAGATCTTGACCTCGTTGGTCTCGCCGACGCCGTTGACGAACGGCACCGCCTCGCCGCGCCACAGCTTGCGCACGGTCTCCACGTGCTCGCCGAGCAGGGTGCGGCGGTCGGCGTAGTTCTCCGGCCGCAGGACGTAGTCGTTGGCGTGCCACCCCGACGCGAAGGACACCCCGACGCGGCCGCCGGAGATGTTGTCCACCACGGACCACTCCTCGGCGATGCGCAGCGGGTGGTGCAGCGGGGCCACGACGCTGCCCGCGCGGATCTTCACCTTCGAGGTGACGGCGGCGATCGCCGCGCTGGTCACCGACGGGTTCGGGTAGAGCCCCCCGAACGGGTGGAAGTGCCGTTCCGGCGTCCACACCGCCGCGAAGTCGTGCTGGTCGGCGAACTTCGCGCCCTCCAGCAGCAGCCGGTAGCGGTCGCCGTCGGCGGCGCTGTCGTTGGCGAAGTAGAACAAGCTGAAATCCATGTGATCCCTCCCGGATCAGGCTTGTGCTCGGTGCTGGACGAGTCAGGCGGCGGCAGGGGTGGCGCGGGAGCGCTCGGCCCAGCGGGTGAGCGGCACCGACACCGCGCCCGCGACGAGGAACACCACGGCCCAGACCGCCCAGCCCAGGGCGCCGAAGGCGACCAGGACCCAGGTGATCGCCAGCGGCGCGACGGTGGTGCCGAGCTTGGTGAACATCTCGAACATCCCCTGGTACTGCCCGTGGGCGTGCTCGGGGGCCAGCCCGTAGCTCAGCGACCAGGCGCCCGCGCTGTGCAGCATCTCGCCGAGCACGTGCACGACGGTGCCCGCCAGCAGCAGCACCGCGGCCAGCCAGAGCGGCTGGCCCGCGGACAGCGCGAAGAACCCGCAGCACACCGCCAGCACGACGCCGGAGCGCCACCACGCCCGCACGCCGCCTGCGACGTCCTCGGTCCCCTTGCTCACCCTGACCTGCAGCAGGATGACGGCGGCGGTGTTCACCAGCAGCAGCACGGTGAAGAACGCGGGCGGCACCGTCGTCATCTCGCTGATCCACACCGGCAGGGCGACCACGAGCAGCGCGTCGCTCATGACCAGCACCGTGTTGACCAGCGCCACGGCCGCGTACGCATGGTCGCGCAGCACGGGCAGCTTCGGGCCCTCCTCGGCCTTGGGCACCGCGGGCACCGACGGCACCCGCAGGAACGCCACCGCGGAGACCGCGAACAGCACCCCGGCGGCGATGATCAGCCCGATGTACCCCGCCCGCGAGTCGAACAGCAGGCCGAGGCCGCCTGCGACCGCGCCGAGCGAGACGCCCACGTTCGCGGTCGAGCGCATGTAGGCCAACGCCTTCCCGCGCTCCGCAGGCGGGAGCAGGCCCCCGAGCAGCGCGCCGCGCGCGGCGTACACGGCGGACTCGAAGCCCAGGACCACCGCGGTGGCCACGACCAGGCCGACGAACCCGGTGACGAGCGCGTAGCCGCACGCGGCGACGCCCAACGCCATCATCAGGCCGACGGTCACCGGGCGCGGCCCCCGCGCCTCGGCCAGCCTGCCCGCCGGGATGCCCGTCAGGACGCCGATCGCGGCCCCCAGGGTCAGCGCCAGGCCCACGCGCTCGGCGGGGATGCCGATGACCCGGGTGAAGTACAGGACGCTGATCGACATGAGCACGCCGTGCGCCGCGGTCTTGGCCAGGTTGCTGACCGCGAGCAGCCGGACGATGCCCGCGGGCGGGATGATGTCTTTGAGGAACGACATGGCCGGTGGCACTCCAGTCAGTTGGCCGCGGTGAGCACGGAATCCCGCAGCGCGCCGCGGTCGACCTTGCCGTTGGCGTTGAGCGGCAGCTCGTCGAGGTGGTGCAGGCGCCGGGGCACCATGTGGATCGGCAGGTACTCGCGCAACCACCGCACGAGCTGGCGGCCGGGCACCGCGGCGCCGGTGTAGAAGGCGACCAGCTCGGGCGCGTCGCCGCCGGGGACGGCGATCACGACGGCCTGGGTCACCTGGTCGTGGCGGGCGATGGCGGCCTCGATCTCGCCCAGCTCCACCCGGTAGCCTCGGATCTTGAGCTGGAAGTCGGCGCGCGAGAGGTGCACGAGCTCGCCGCCCTCCCACCGCACCCGGTCACCGGTGCGGTAGTAGAGGTCCGGTGACGGCGTGGTGCCGTCGTAGGGCACGTGCCGGTCGCCGTCGCGGATCATGAACCGGTTCGGGTTGTCGACCGGGTTGAGGTACCCGGCGAAGCGCTGCGCGCCGCGCACGCACAGCTCGCCGTCGTCGGCGGGCATGCCGTCGTCGTCGAGGATCAGGTAGTCGAGGAAGTCGTACACCGGCCCGATCGGGACGGTGTCGTTCGAGGTCGACGGCCAGCGCTGCGGGTCGGCGGGCAGGCGGTGCTCGGTGCACGCCACGGTCAGCTCGGTCGGCCCGTACACGTTGGTGATGCGCGCCTGCGGCGCGACCGCGTGCCACAGGCGGGCCTGCCCGTAGGTCAACTGCTCGCCGATGAACACGCTGTGCCGCAGCACCGTCGGCCGCCCAGTCGGCAGGTTGCCCAGGTTGGCGCTGACCGACACCACCGACGGCACGGAGAACCAGTGCGTGATCGCCTTGTCCACCAGGTAGTCGACCGGGGCCAGCAGCTCCGTCCGGTCCGGGCACACCAGGGTGGCCCCACCGCCCCAGGTGACGAACAGGTCGAACACCGACGGGTCGAAGGTGAGGTCGAAGGTGTGCGAGACGCGCGCCCCGGGCCCGACCTCGAACCGCTCGATGTTGTGCCCGATGTAGGCGGCGAGGTTGCCGTGGCTGATCGGCACGCCCTTGGGTTTGCCGGTCGACCCCGAGGTGAACAGGATGTAGGCCACGTCGTCCGGCCCGACGGCAGGCCGGGGCAGCTCGCCCGGCTCCAGCCCGGCCACCGCGGCGTCCGACAGCCGCACCACGCTCGCGGCCGCGCCGCTGAGCACGGGGACCTGGGCCTCGCCGCTGTCGTCGACGACGAGCACGTCCAGCTCGACGGAACCGCAGATCGCCTCGTTGCGGCGCACCGGATGGCCGGGGTTGAGCGGCACCACGACCGCGCCGAGCCGCAGCGCGGCGAGGTAGCCGGTGAACGCGACCAGGCTGCGGGAGGCCAGCAGCGCCACCCGGCGCGGCACACCGCCGTGGGCGGCGAGGATGCGGGTGGCGACCCCCTCGACCCGCGTGCGCAGCTCGCCGTAGGTCAGCACCTCGCCGCCGACCTCCAGGGCCGGATCGCCCGGCGCCCGCTCGGCGGAGTGCGCGAACCAGTCGTACAGGGTCTTCACCGGCCACCCCACACCGCGAGGTCGGACGACGACCCGGCCAGGTCGACCGCGTGCACGGTCATCGTGGTCGGCGGGTCCTTGGGTTCGGGGCGCAGCCCCAGCCGCTCGACGCCCTCGGCGCCCGCGGGCGGCAGGGCGGCGACGCCGTCGACGTCCTCCTGCCCGAAGCCCGCGAACCGGTAGGCGACCTCCATCATCCGGTTGCGGTCGGTGCGGCGGAAGTCGGCGGCGAGGGTGACGCCCGCGGCCGCGGCCTGGTCGGACAGCCAGTTCAGCAGCACGGTGCCCGCGCCGAAGGCCACCACGCGGCAGGAGGTCGCCAACAGCTTCAGGTGCCACACCGCCGGGTGCTTCTCCAGCAGGATGATGCCGACCGCGCCGTGCGGGCCGAACTTGTCGGTCATGGCGACGACGAGCACCTCGTGGTCGGGATCGGACACCAGGGCGCGCAGGGTCTCGTCCGAGTAGTGCACCCCGGTGGCGTTCATCTGGCTGGTGCGCAGGGTCAGCTCCTCGACCCGGGCGATGTCGGCCTCGGCGGCGCGCCGGATGGTCATCTCCAGGCCCGCGCTGCGCAGGAACTCCTCGTCGGCGCCCGCGAACTCGGTGCGGGCGGCCTCGCGGGCGAAGCTCGCCTGGTACATGGCGCGCCGCTGCCGCGCGTCCTCGGTGACCACCGCGGGGCTGAACTCGGGCAGCTCCAGCAACCGTTCGGCCATGTCGTGCGGGTAGATCCGCACGTCGGGAAGGTGGTGGGCCACCTCGGCCCGCTCCATCTCGGTGTCGTCGATGAAGGCGATGGTGCTGTAGGCGAACTGCAGCTTGTCGGCGATCGCCCGGACCGACTGCGACTTGGCGCCCCAGCCGATCTGCGGCAGCACGATGTACTCGGCCACGCCCAGCTTCTCGACCCACTCCCAGGCGTGGTCGTGGTCGTTGCGGCTGGCGATGGACTGGATGATGCCGCGGTTGTCCAGCTCGACGATCACCCGGCGGATCTCCTCGCGCAGGGTCACTTCGCCGTCCTCCAGCAGCACCCCTTGCCACAGGGTGTTGTCCAGGTCCCAGACGACGCACTTGACCGTTGTCATCGGTGTGGCTTCCCCTCAGATCTCGAAGAGCGTGACGGCCCAGGCGGCGACCGGGCTGTTGTTCAGCACCAGCACGTGATCGCCCTCGGCGACCTCGCCGCCGTCGACCAGCCGCTGGAGGTTCAGCACGACGTCCATCGCGCCCAGGTGCCCGTGGGCGGCGAGGTGCGCGCCGCACACGGGGTGGATGTCGAGGCCGAGCAGGGTCGAGTAGAACTCGTACGCCGAGGCGGTCACGTTCTGCATGAGCGTCGCGGCGACCTGGCCCTTGTCGAGCCCGGCCTCGGCGAGCACCTCGTCGACCATCCGGCCCAGCCGGAGCCTGCTGTTCATGGCCAGCTCGAACAGGTACCGGTCGGGTGAGGCGCATTCCTCGCGCCACTCGTACCACGGCGCCTGCTTGTACTCGACCTTGAACAGGTCGTGGAAGGCGCCGTCGGTCTCCATCCGGTGCCCCTTGAGCACCGGGCGGCCCCCGCGCACCACGGTCATCGCGTACGCGCCGTCGCCGATCACCGTGACCGGGTACCGGATGCGGTCGGCCCCGGTGGGCAGGCTGGAGTGCGTGATGAGCACCGACCGCTTGGCCGGGTCGGCGACCAGCAGGTCGCGGGCCAGCGCCCAGGCGGCGCTGGACCCGGTGCAGCCCAGGCCGTCGACGGTGAACGCGAAGGCCGACGGCCGCTTGATCTCCGCCTGCACCCGGCACACGTCCGACCCCAGCAGCACGTCCGGCGACCGCGGCCCGACCATCATCAGCACGTCGGGGTCGTCGCCGCCGCGGTCGAGCAGCTCGCGGCAGGCCCGGGCGGCCAGGCCGCCGTTGTCGGCGTCGGCGAAGACGCCGACGGTGCGTATCCCGCTGCCTGCCAAGAACTTCGCCTCGTCGTGCCCGAGGAGTTCGACCTCCGGGAGCGAACCGACCTCGACGAGCTCGTCCGGCAGGACGGTGTGGATCGCGCCGATCCCGATGCTCATGCCCACCGCTCCCGCGCGTGCCTGGCGAGGAGCAGCTGGCTGATCTCGCTGCTGCCCTCGATGATCTCCATCAACTTCGCGTCGCGGTACGCCCGCGCCACGGCGCGCCCGTCGAGCGCGCCCGCCGACCCGAGCACCTGCACCGCGGACGCCGCGCCCGCTGCCGCCTGGGTGGCGGCGAAGTGCTTGGCGGCGACGGCGGCCACGACCTGCTCGGGCCGCCGGTCGTCCCAGCACCTGCTCGCGTGCTCGCACATGCGGGTCGCGGCCTGCTCGGCCACGTGCAGCTCGGCCAGGCGCCTGCCGACGAGCTGGTGCTCGGCCAGCGGCTTGCCGAACTGCTCGCGCGTCGCCGCGTGCTTCGCCGCGGCCTCGACGCAGGCGCGCAGAATGCCGACGCAGCCCCACGCCACCGATACCCGCCCGTGGGTGAGCGCCGAGGTCACCAGCCATTCCATCGGCATCCCGGCCCCGCCGAGCAGGTGGTCGGCGGGCAGGCTGACCCCGTCCATGCGGACCTCGGCGTGCCCGGCCGCGCGGCAGCCCAGCGGGTCGGGCACCCTGGTGATGGTGACGCCCGGGGTGTCCGTGGGAAGGACGACCGCCGCGCCGCCGTCGCCATAGCGGCCGAACACGACCACCAGGTCGGCGTAGAGCGCCGCGGTGATCCACACCTTGGTGCCGGTGATCTTCAGGCGGTCGCCTTCGGGGGTGATGGTCGTGGCCATCGCCGACAGGTCGCTGCCTGCGCCTGCCTCGCTGAACGCGACCGCCGCGGTCCCGCCGGTCGCCAGCCTCCGCACGAACCGCTCCTGCTGCGCGGGGTCGCCCAGCTTGCGGATCGTCCACGCCGCCATGCCCTGCGAGGTCAGCAGGCTGCGCAGCGAGGAGCACACCGAGCCCGTGTGGGCGGTGAACTCGCCCAGCTCGGTCATGCTCATGCCCAGCCCGCCGAGTTCGGCGGGCACGTCCGGGCACAGCAGCCCCTGCGCCGCCAGCTCGCGCACGACCTCGTCGGGGATGCGCCCGGCGCGGTCCCAGTCCTCGGCCGACGCCGCCGCGGTGATGACCGCGGCGGCGCCGGACCGGTCGGCCAGCGCGGTCACCCGCGTAACCTCAGAACCAGCTCGGTGATGGTGTCGATGGTGCGGAAGTTGTCGAGCTTGAGGTCCGGGCCGCCCACGGCGACCCCGAACGCGGACTCGACGTGCACCACCAGCTGCAGCGCGAACAGCGACGACACCATGCCGGACGCGAACAGGTCCACGTCGGTGGTGACCGCCTGCCTGGTCTGCTTCTCGACGAACTCCGCGAGGTTCGCGCGGATCTGCTCTGGAGTCGCCACCTGCTCGGTCGTGCTCACATCGCCCCCTGGTGCTCGAAGAAACCCCGGCCGGTCTTCCGGCCGAATTCGCCCGCCTTGACCTTGGCGACCAGCAGGTCGCACGGCCGGTAGCCCTCGTCGCCGGTGCGCTCCAGCAGCACGTGCAGCGAGTCGACCACGTTGTCGAGGCCGATCAGGTCGGCCGTGGCCAGCGGGCCGGTCCGGTGGCCGAGGCAGCCGGTGAACGCCGCGTCGACGGCCTCCGGCGTGGCGACGCCGTCCTGCACGATGCGCGCCGCCTCGTTGATCGACCGCTGGAGCACCCGGTTGATGACGAACCCGGGTCCGTCGCCCACGTGCACCGGCGTCTGGCCCAGCGCCGCCAGCAGCCGCTCGGCTGAGGCGATCGCGGCGTCGCCGGAGCGTGGCCCCCGGATCAGCTCGACCGTGCGGATCAGGTACGGCGGGTTCATGAAGTGGATGCCCACGACGTCCTCGGGCCGCGCGGTGTACCCGGCCAGCTCGTCGATGGGGATGGCCGAGGTGTTGGACACCACGACCGTGCCCGGCTCGACCACGGCGGTGGCCGCGGTGAGGGCCTGGGCCTTGAGGTCGAGCTTCTCGGTGACCGACTCGACCAGCGCGGCGGACCCGGCGACCTGGCCGACGTCGGTGGTCACCGCCAACTCGCCGTCGACGGCGTTCGCGCCGAACGCGCCCATGAGCCTGCCCAGCCTGGTCTGCATCGCGATGCTCGCCTCGGCCTTCGCCAGCCGTTCGGCGTCGATGTCGACCAGCACGACCGGGACACCCGAACCCACCGCGAGAGCGGCGATGCCGGTGCCCATGACGCCTGCGCCGAGGATCGCGACCCGGCCGAAAGCGCTGCCACTCATCTCAGTCCTCACTCCCGGCCTTCGTGATCAGGTGACCCACCAGGTCCCGCACGAGTTCGTCGCGCTGGGCCAGGTACTCGATGCCCCGGCGCAGCACCGCGCCGGTCATGGCCGGGTCGAGCCCGTTGCGGGCCAGCCACGGCTGCCATCCGGCGGCCTGCACCGCCAGTTCGTCGCGGTCGTGCCCCTCCAGCTCCAGCAGGGCCGCCGCCGAGAGGATGGGGTTGCCCTTCTCCAGGGCCAGCTCCCTGACCTTCGCCTGCCACTGCTCCAGCGGGAGCTGCTCGGTCGGCCAACCGGCGTTGGCCAGCTGCAGGAACAGGTTGCGCATGCTGACGGCCCGCTCGGCGACCAGGTGGTAGGCCCGGTTGACGGCGCCCGGCGACAGCGCCAGGTCGACGATGCCCTGGGACACCATGTCGACCGGCGACATGACCAGGACCCGGTCGTCCTCGGGGTGGGCGCCCACGGCCAGGCCGCTGATCAGGGTGAAGTAGATCAGGTCCTTGTCGTTGCCCGCGCCGGTGCGGCTCGACGCCATGATGAGGCCGGGCCGGAACACCCGGACCCGCATGCCGTCCTCCTCGGCGCGCGCGAGCAGCCGCTCGCACACCCACTTGCTGACGCCGTAGCTGCCGGACTCCGGGTCCAGCGCCTGCTCGCGCGTCTCCAGGTAGCGCGCGCCCGAGCCCATCGCGGGTCCGGCCGCGGCGAGGGAGGACACGTAGCTGAAGTCGCGGATGCCGCAGCCGCGCGCCCAGGAGATCAGGTCCGCCATCGGCAGCACGTTCTCCTCGCGCAGGGTGCGGTACGGCTCGGTGAAGACGACCTTCGCCGCGCAGTGCAGGATGTGGCCGACAGCGCGCTCCAGCTCGCCGTCGCGGAACTGGCTGGCGACCTTGGCGATGTCGCGCAGGTCGCCGGGGACCGCGCACACCCGGTCCGCGTCCGGCTCGGGCAGCATGAACTTGCGCGCCGTCGCCTTCAGCCGCTCCAGACCGCTGTGCTCGTCGTCGGCCCGCACGACGCAGTAGACCTTGCCCTTGGTGCGATGGAGCAGCTCGTGCAGCAGGAAGGCGCCCAGGTAGCCGGTGGCGCCGGTGAGCAGGAAGTCCTTGCCGCGCGAGCGCGTCGACGACACCTCGCCCAGCGGCAGGTTCAGGTCGCCGTCGATGAGCTCGTCGTCGCCGAGGTCCAGGCCGTCGCCCATGTCGACGGCCGCGGAGTCCGCCCGCTGGGCGCGGACCAGCTCGGCGAGCCTGCGCACGGTGACGCGGCTGCCGCCCGCGCGGTGCACGTTGACCGGGGTGCCCAGCCGGTCCTGGATCTCCAGGGCCAGCTGCATCGCCAGCAGCGAGGTGCCGCCGAGCGCGCCGAACTGGTCGTCGGGGGTGATCTCCGGCTTGCCGAACAGGTCGCGCCAGACGGCCAGCAGCACCGCCTCCACGTCGTCCCCGACCGCCGCGCCCTGCTCGACGGGCGCGGCGGGGCTGGCGGCTCCGGGCGCCAGCGACACGCGGTCGAGCGCCCAGTAGCGCTGGCGGGTGAACGGGTAGGTCGGGGCGGGCACGCGGCGGCCCGCACCGGGCGACAGCACCGCCCAGTCGACGGTCACGCCGTCGAGCCACGCTTCGGCGAGCGCGGCTTCGACCGCGTCGCGCTGGTCCGCGGCGTCGACGTCGAAGACGTGCCGGTGCGCGCCGGGCTCGTCCCGCCCGATGAGCACGAGGAACCGGTCGGCGGGCACGGCGGCGAAGTCGGCGACCACCGGCGTGTCGGCGGGCAACGCCGAGCGCAGCGCATCGAGCACGTCGGCGGGCACCGCTCCCTCGACGGCGACGATCGCCGCGCGCCGGGCGGCGCTCTTCCGCGTCTGCACCAGCGGCGGGCGGGGGAGCTTCAGCGCGGCGGCCAGCTTCCCCGGCTCGGCGACGACCAGCCGGCGCTCGTCGAACTGCTTGCGCCCCACCCGCAGGGTGTGCGCGAGGTCGGCCACCGCGTCGGGGGCCAGCCCCCCGATGTGCTCGGCCAGCCGCTTCGACAGCGCGTCGAGCTCGACGCGGGTGCGCGCCGACAGCACCAGCCGGACCTTGGCGCCCACCGGGGCGCAGGGGCGGGTCGGGGCAGGCGGCGGGCCGAGCACGACGGCAGCGTTGGAGCCGCCCATGCCCACCGAGTTGACCAGCACGAAGCAGTCGTCGTCGGTGCGGGACGCCTCGGTGGCGATGGTGAAGGGGCTCTCGGCGAGCACACCGGGCTGGCGCGGCCGCTCGAACGACGGGTGCGGCGGCAGCACGCCGGTGCGCGCGATGTTGATCGCCTTGATGAAGCCCGCCATGCCCGCGTTCGGCCCGGTGTGGCCGATGTTGGACATGACCGAGCCCAGCCTGCAGTAGCCGGTGGCGTCGGTGGTCTCCCGGAATGCGTCGGTGAGCGCGGCGAGTTCGACCTGGTCGCCCAGCGGGGTCGCGGTGCCGTGCGCCTCGACGTAGCGCAGCTGGTGCGCGCCGACGCCGGAGACCTGCAGCGCCTTGCTCACCACGCGGGTGATGCCCGCGGTGCTGGGGGCGACGTAGCCGAGCTTGTCGGACCCGTCGTTGCCCACGGCGCTGCCGTGCAGCACGGCCAGGACGGTGTCGCCGTCGGCGAGCGCGTCCGACAGCAGGCGCAGCACGACCACACCGACACCGGAACCGTGGTTGGTGCCGCTGGAGCGGTGGTCGAACGAGCGGCACTGCCCGTCCTCCGACAGCGCCCGGCCCGGCTTGTGCCGGTAGCCCAGCAGCGGCTCCTGAACCGCGGAACCACCCGCGAGCGCGATGTCGCACTCCCCGGCCAGCAAGCTCAGCATCGCGTAGTGCAGGGCGTAGAGCGATGAGGAGCACCCGGTCTGCACGCTCACCGCGGGACCGCGCAGACCCAGCTTGTACGCGGTGCGCGAGGGCATGAAGTCGACCTCGCCGCCCAGGGTCAGGTCCAGGTCGCCGACGGCGGCGGCCACGCCCTCCGCGCGGGCCTTCGCCGCGAACAGCGCCGCGTGGTACGGGCCCGCCCCGGTGCCCGCGAACACCCCCACCGTGCGGGTGTCCGTGCTGGTGGAGTGGCCCGCGCGCTCCAGCGCCTCCCAGGCGGTCTCGATGAAGATCCGCTGCTGCGGGTCGATCAGCTCGGCCTCGCGCGGGGTGTAGCCGAAGAAGTCGGCGGCGAACTCCGCCGCGCCCGGCAGCAGGGTGCCGACCTTGACGTAGTCGTCGCCGCTGAGCACCGAGTCGTCGACCCCGGACGCGCGCAGCACCTCGTCGGGCAGCGGGCGCATCGAGACGACCCCGTTGTCGATGTTCGACCAGAACTGGTCCGGGGTCCAGGCGTCGGGGAACCGGCAGCCCACGCCGACGACGGCGATGGCCGTGTCGCTCACGCGCCACCCCCGGCAGCGGCCCGCCGATTCGCCAGCAGCGAGCGTCCCGAGGACTGCTGGGCCGGGGCGGGGGCGGCGGGCTCGGGGGCCGAGGTCAACAGCTCGGCCTGGGCGGCCACGGTGCCGTGGTGGAACAGCTCGGAGAGCTTCACCGGGCGCGTCGACAGCGGCTGCAACTGCTCCCACAGCATGACCAGCAGCAGGGAGTTCCCGCCTGCCTCCAGGAAGTTCACATCCAGCGGCACGCTGTCCGCCGAGTCGCTGCCCAGGACATCGGCCCAGGCCTCGCGGACCGCGACGACGACCTCTTCGTACGTTGAGGCGGCGATGCTCATAATCCCCTCGTTCTCTCAGCTCTGTCCACACAGGAACGCATGTGCGCGATCACCGCGCTGATGTCCTTGTCCCCCAAGCCCGCGGCGACCGCGTCGGCGAATGCCTTGCGCGATCCGGCCACCACGCCCGCGGGGTCGGCGCCCGCGGCGAGCGCGAGCGCGAGGTCCTTCTCGGCCAAGCCGAGGCCGAACCGGGTGGGCACGTCCTCGGCGCCGATGCGCCCGCGCACCCGCTGCACGAAGCCGCCGATCGCGGACGCGCCCAGCAGGTCCAGCGTGCGATCGGCAGCCAGGCCCAGCTGGTCGCCCAGGGCCAGCGACTCGCCGATCAGCGCGAAGGCGGAGATCGTGATGAGGTTCGCGATCAGCTTCGCCGACGCGCCCGCCCCCAGGTCCCCGACGTGGTCGACCGCGCCGAGGACGGCGAGCGCCTCGGCGGCCCGCTCGACGTCGGTTTCGCTGCCGCCCACCAGGATTCGCAGCTCGCCGCTGGTCGCCTGCGGCACGCTGCCCACCACCGGCGCGTCGATGAGCCCCACGTCCGCGCGGACCTGGGCGCGCAACTCGCCCACGGCCTCCGGGCCGATGGTCGACATCTCCACCAGCAGGGCGTCCGCCGCCAGGGCGGGGGCGGCGCCCCGCTCCCCGAACAGCACCGCGCCGACGGCCGCGCCGTCGCGCAGCATGGTGATCACGATCTCGGCCTCGCGCACGGCCCCAGCCGGGGAGTCCGCGACCAGCGCCCCCCGCTCGGCGGCGGGCGCGCACTTCTCGGGCGTCCGGTTCCAGACGGTGACCCGGTGGCCCGCTTCGACCAGCCTGCTCGCCATGGGCACTCCCATGTGCCCTTGGCCCAAGAAGGCGATGTTCGTCATGGTGGTCCTACCTGTCGGTGTGGGCGGCGGCCTGCAGCTCGGCCTGGGCGCGCAGCGTGTCGCCGTAGTCCATGCGCGCGCCGGGCTTGGCGTACTTGCGCGGAACCGCGCCGCTGGTGCGCCGCAGGATGGTGAGGCTGTTCTGCGAGAGCTTGTGCGGCTCCAGCAGGTTGACGACCTCGAACTCCCCAGGATTGGCCTCGCGCTGCCGGGCGAGGTAGCGGAGCATGGCCTCGCCCTCCGGGTACGTCATCAGGTAGTGCATGACGACGAGCCCGCCGTCGGGGTTGATGAGGTCCCAGAAGTTGTCGAAGAAGTACAGGCACTCCCAGGCGTCCACCCACGCGAAGTCGATGGGCGTGAAGTCCTCCGGGAAGTGCTGGGCGCACTCGCGCAGGTTGGCGTTGACGACGGTGACCTGCTCATCGAGCCCCAGACCGCGCAGCACGTCGAGCACCCGCGGCGACGAGGACTCCGGGACCGACCAGTCGTCGACCGCGACCATCCGCGGCTGGTACGGGGAGGTGTAGAACTCCGGCGCCAGCAGGGAAGGCTCCGCGTACATCCACTCGTCGTCCAGGTCGGCGCCCCGGTCGAGGTAGCCGCGGGTCTTCGCCGCGAGCGCGGGCGCTTGGGCCCGCGCCTCGGCGGCGGCCTCGGCGAGCGCGGCGGCCAGCCACGGGGTGGTGTACCCCATGCCGACCTCCAAGACCCGTGACGGGCGAACGAGTTTCACCAGGTTGGCCAGCAGCGGCGCGACGACTTCGGTGCCCATCGCGGGCACGCGCAGGGTTTCGACCGCCGCGCGGAACCGCGCGTCGGTCAGCAGGGCTTCCGTCACTCGTCGGCCTTGCCCTTGACGACGGCCATGACCTCGACCTCGATGACGGCCTCGGGCAGGAACAGCGCCGAGACCTCGACCGTGGTGCTGGTCGGGAGCTGGTCGGCGACCACGTACTTGCGGCGGACCTCGCCGTACTCGGCGCGCTTGCCCATGTCCGTGAGGTACGTGCGGATGTTGACCACGTCGGCCCAGGTGGCGCCGTGCGCGGCGAGGATCGCCGTGGTGATCTCGAAGATGCGCTCGGACTGGCCGCGCATGTCGTGGGGCGCAACAACATTCATGTCGTCATCGACCGAGCACTGTCCCGAGAGGAACAGCAGCGTGCTGTCCCCGACGTTGACGCTGTTGACGTGCGCGTACCGACCCGGTGGCGGGGCGGGGACACCAACAGGGTTGTCGACGGTCTTCGACATTCTGCTCCTTCGCCTGGTGGGATGACGACTAGCTCGTGGGGTAGATCAGTTCGCGGGCGCTGCGCGTAACGGCCTCGCCCTCACTTTCGAACCGGTAGCGGATCCGGTCCATGAGCTGGCCGACCGCGGCGGCCAGGGTCTCGTGGTCGTCGGCCACCAGCGAGACCAAGTCGAGGTCCTGCGTGCCGAACCCGCCGACGGTCGCCCCGCGGCGCACCAGCGGCGTGTAGCGCACCAAGCCGGGCACGCCGGCGAGATCGTCCGCGCGGCAGACCCCGGTGACGACGGCCTGCTCGACCGGGGCGGGGGTGGTGAACTGGAAGAACACGCGGTCGAGCGCGACCGGCGGCAATGCGACCTGCTCCCCGAGCGCCAGGCTCGCGCCCACCTGGACGAGGTCGATCCCGGCGGCGTGCTGGGCGAGTTCGGGGATGTACCCGCCGACCCGCCCGTTGACCTCGATGATGCGCGGACCATCCTCGGTCAGCTTGACTTCGGTGTGCAAGATGCCCGTTTGCACGCCCAGAGCTTCAATTGCCCGGGTGGTCAGAAGTTCGATTTCGGCAATCTCCGCGGCGGAGAGGCGCGCGGGCCAGAATTGCCCGCACTCGCGGAACGGCGGGGCCAGCCGAAGCTTTCCGGTGACCGCCAAGTGTCGTAACCGTCCGCTTTGGGCGACGGTTTCCACCGACACGTAGTCGCCCCACGGGTCGGCGACCTCCGCGCCGCGCAGGTATTCCTCCACGACGACCGAGGCCTCGTCCTCGATGATCGCCGCGACCAGCGCGCGGCCCTCTTCGAGGTCGTGGACGAGCACGGTGTTGCGGCTGCTCACGCCGACCTCGGGCTTGACGACGACCGGCAGCCCGATGCGCGCGACGACGTCGTCCCACCTCCCCGCGTCGACCAGCGGGACCGACACCGTCGGGTCCACGCCCGCCTCTCGCAACCGCCTGCGCTGCTCCTTTTTGCTGGTCAGCAGCGTCACGGTGGTCGGATCGTGGAACGGGAGGCCGAGGTCGGCCGCCAGCCCGGCGGTGGCGACGAGCATCGGCTCGCTGAACGTCTGGATGCCGGTGACGCCGTGGTCGCGCAGGCGCCCGACCAGCTCCGGGTCGTCGAGGTCGTGCACCGGGCACGTCTCGGCGAAGAGCGGACGCATCCGCCGCGCGTGCTCGGTCGGGGCCAGCACGACCACCAAGCCGCGGTCGGCCAGCCCCAGGATATCGGAAGGCGAAACCGCGCCCTTGTCATAAACAACGGCTAAACGCATTAGCGACCTCTGATATCCGAAGGGAATGGCGGGGTGTCGCATCGGGGCCGGTCAGGATTGGGATGCAAATTGCGAATTCGCCGGCGCAGATGGCGCGTGCGTCCCTGCTCGGCAAACCCATGCATTGCCTCCCCCAAATTCGGCCGGGACGGTACCACGCACGAGATCGGGGCGGCAAGCATAGTTCATTCGGCCATAGCGCCCCTACGGCATCGGAAGGGGTGTCATTGCCCCGAGCAGCCTATTGCGCGTCATGCCGATTGCTTGTTTCCCCGGCTTCCATTCGGTCGACGCCGGGTGGCGACCGAGCCATCCCGCTCGGCGGCCGAGCCTCCGCGGTCCCCACCTTCGCCTGGCTGTCCGCTTAGGACACTGCCGAGGTCGGGGAGCTCGGCGACGGGTTGCCGACCGGGACTCCGCCGAACAGGGCGAACCGGCAGGAATCGGCGTCGAGGCTAACGGGCCGAGCTTGGGGAAACCTTGAATCACAACGTCTTCGCTGGTCAGTTCGGTGGGCGGCGCCCATCGCCTGCTGGTAGCCTCGCTGCCCGAGGAGGCAACCTGTGGGGGCGATCAGGTTCGGCCTGCTGGGGCAGATCGAGGCGTGGCTCGGTCCGGACGCCGTCGACCTGGGGCACCAGAAGCAGCGGCACGTGCTCGCGGCGCTGCTCGTCGACGCCGACCGGGTCGTGCCGATGGCGCGCATGCTGGAGCGGGTCTGGGGCGAGGATCCGCCGCGCAGCGCGCAGACCACCCTCTACAGCTACCTTTCCCGGCTGCGCAGGGTACTGGCCGCGGAGTCGGAATGCTCGGTGATCGAGCGGCATCCGGGCGGTTACGTGGCACGCATCGATCCCGACTTCGTTGACCTGCACCGCTTCCGCAGGCTGGTCGCCGAGGCCAAGGCGACCGCCCGCCCCGGGGCCGCCGCCGAGGTGCTGGAGCAGGCGCTGGCCCTGTGGCGGGGCGAGCCGTTCGACGGGACCGACAGCACCTGGTTCACGGGGCAGCGGACCACCCTGCATCGCGAGCACGCCGCCGCCCGGCTGGAGCTGGCCGGTCTGCTGCTGCGCTGCGGCCGCGACGCCGACGCGCTCGCCGTCGCCTCGGCGTGCGCCGCCGACGACCCGCTCGACGAGCGGGCCGCCGGGCACCTGGCGCTGGCCCTGCACCGCCTGGGCCGCACGGCCGACGCGCTCGCGTGCCTCGACCGGACCCGCAGGCTGCTGGCCGACGAGCTGGGGGTCGACCCCGGCGCCGCCTTGGTCGAGCTGCGCGGGCGGGTGCTGGCGGGCGACCCGGAGCTGCTGCGGATCGATCCCGGCGCAGGCGCCGCCGAGCCCTCGACCGCCATCTCCTGGTCCGCGCCCGCCGCGCTGCCGCCGGATGTGCACGACTTCACCGACCGGGTCGCGCAACCCGCGCAGCTGGTCGAGCAGGCGATCACCGGCGGGCGGGTCGTCGCGGTCGTCGGCATGGGCGGGGTCGGCAAGACCTCGCTCGCCCGGCACGTGGCGAACCGGGTCGCCGACCGGTTCCCGGACGGGCAGCTCTGGGTGGAGCTCGGCGACGCCAAGCCCGGCGACGTGCTCGCCCGGCTGCTGCGGGAGCTCGGTGTCCCGGACCGCGCCATCCCCGCCGACCACGCCGAGCGGGGCGACGCCTTCCGCACGCTGCTGCGCGGCCGGGCGGTGCTGATCGTGCTCGACAACGCGATGTCGGCCCAGCAGGTCTACCCGCTGCTGCCGGGCACGGGCACGGGCGCGGTCCTGGTCACCAGCCGCGCCAAGCCGACCGGCGCGGAGGGGGTCGAGTGCGTCGAGCTGGACGTCTTCACCCCGGACGAGGGCGTGGCGCTGCTGGCGAAGCTGGTGGGCGCCCGGCGCGTCGAGGCCGAGCCCACCGCGGCCGAACGCATCGTCGCGCTGTGCGGCGGGCTGCCGCTGGCGGTGCGCATCGCCGGGGCGCGGCTGGCCGCCCGGCGCACGTGGCGGCTGGAGCACATGGTGGCGCAGCTGCGCGACGAGCGCAGCAGGCTCGACCGGCTCGCGGTCGGCGACCTGGAGGTGCGCGCCTCCCTGGCGATGAGCTACGCGGACCTGGCCCCGCCCGCCCGCCGGCTGCTGCGCCTGCTCGGGCTGGTCGCCGTGCCCGACTTCCCGCCGTGGGTGGCCGCCGTGCTGCTCGAACTGCCGCTGGAGGAGGCGGTCGGGCACGCCGAGGCGCTGGTCGACGCGCACCTGCTGACGGTGTCGGAGGTCGACCCGGTCGGGCAGTACCGGTACCGCTGCCACGACCTCGTGCGGCTGTTCGCGGCCGAGCGCGCCGCGGAGGAGGAGACCCCCGCCGAGCGCGCCCAGGCGGTCGAGCGGGCGCTGGGCGGCTGGCTGGCGATCGCCGAGCGGATGGCCGAGTTCGTGCCCGGCCCCTGCTACGCGCGCATCAGCGGCCCCGCGCCCCGCCCGCCGATGGACGGCCTGGGCCCCGACCTGCCGCCCGAGTGGGCGGACGCCTGGTTCGACGCGGAGCGCCAGGCGCTGCTCGCCGCGGTGCGCCAGGCGTGCCGGTCCGGGCTGGTCGACCTCGCGTTCGACCTCGCAGGCTGCCTGGAGAAGTACTTCGACCTGCGGGGCATGTACTCGGACTGGCGCGCGCTCAACAGCGAGGTGCTCCAGGTGTGCGTCGAGCACGGCCACCGGCTCGGCGAGGCGGTGATGCGCCGGGGGCTGCTCGACGTCACGACCTGGATCGCAGGCGGTGCTGGCGAGGCGATGGGCCAGCTGCGGGTGGCGGCCGCCGAGCTGTGGGAGCTGTTCACCGAGATCGGCCACGACGCGGGCGCGGCGGACGTCGCCGTGATGCACTCGTGGTCGTCGACCGCCGCGGGCAGGCACGCCGAGGCCGTCGCCACCGCCGAGGCGGCGCTGGCCTTGGCCGAGCGCGCCGACCACGGGGGCGGGAAGGCCAGGGCCGAACTCGCGCTGGCCGTCGCGCAGTGGGACAGCGGCGAGTTCACGGCGGGCATCCGGCACGCCGAACGGGCGCTGGCGCACGCGCGCGAGCTGGGCAACCCGCGCCTGGAGGCCACCGCGCTGCAGTTCGCGGCCATCGGGTACCGGGAGGCGGGGGAGTTCGAGACCAGCGGCCGCCTGCTGGACCGGTCGCTGTCCATCGCGCGCGCCCACCGCGACTCCTACACCGAGGTGCTGACCCTGCTCGCGTCCGCGCGCCTGCACCTGCGGGTCGACCGCGACCGGGCGTGCGCCGACGCCGAGCGCTCCCTGGCGCTGAGCCGCCGCCACCGGATGACCCACCACACCGCCGAGGGCCTGGAACTGCTGGGGCTGCTCGCGCTGGCGGAGGACCGGCCGCACGACGCCGTGACGCACCTGGAGGAATCCGTCGCGCTGTGGCGAACCCGCGGGTGGCACACCTTCCTCGCCGCCGCGCTGGACTCGCTCGGCCGGGCCTACGAGCAGATCGACCCGGCGGCGGCGCGCCGGGCCTTCGCCGAGGCACGCGCGATCCGCGCAGGCGACGGGCCGCCGACCAGCGCGTTCCAGGAACGTCCATAGGACCTCCAAGCAGGCTCCCCGAAAGTTGTCGGTGCCGGTCGATGACGGCCGGTCGACATGAAGGGGATGGAGCTGCGATGTCGAGGATCACCAAGGTGTTGACGCTGGCGGCGGCGGCGTTCGTGCTGAGCACGGGTGCGGCGACGGCGGCGGTGCCGGGGCAGTCGGCGGGCACGGGCCAGGTGACGGTGGCCGTCGCCGAGGTGCAGGCGCAGGCGTCGGTGCGGAGCAAGATCGTCTCGGTGGCGAAGAGCGAGCTGGCGAACAAGTCGCGCAACCGGGAGAAGGGCGCGAAGAACTGCAACTACTACAGCGGGAAGGTCGGGGGCGGGTCGACGAAGGGCTGCCCGAAGGGGTGGAAGGCCGAGGCCTGGTGCGCGGACTTCCTGAAGTTCGTGTGGAAGCAGGCGGGCGCGTCGACTTCGGGGATCACCCCGGCGGCGGCGAGCCTGTACTCGTACGGCAAGAAGCACAAGACCTGGAACCCGGGCAAGAGCATCAAGGGCGTGAAGGCCGGTGACGCGGTCGTCTACAACCTGAACAAGGCCGGGACGTGGGCCAGCCACGTGGGCATCGTGACCAAGGTCGACACCAAGTCCGGCAAGATCACGGTGATCTCGGGCAACAGCGGCAAGAACTCCATGTACGTCGCCCAGCGCACGTTCGTTCCGGACAACACCGTCTCCGGCTACGTCTCGCCCAAGGGCTGATCCCGCGCTGAATCGGCGTCACGACCCCCGGTCGTGACGCCGATTCGCCGCGACCTCCTGTAACGGAAGGGGCCAAACCGTGTTGCGCGTCGAACGACCATCGCTACTCAGGTGGAGCGGCCTGCCAGCGGGTGAGTTCATCGCGTGTTCTGCGGGTGTCGGGGTGGTCGCTTCCGAGGATGCGTTCTTGCTCGGGAAGGAGGTTGCGCAATCCGCCAAGTGCCGCTGTCGGGTTTCCCGCTTCCCCGGTCCACTTGGCGAGGCTGAAGCGGGTGGTGAGGGTGGCTGGGTGGTCTGGGCCGTTGACGCGCAGGCGGTCGGCAAGGAGGGCGTTGAACTCGGCTGCTGCCCTGCCGGGCTCACCGGCTCTCCCTCGCCAGTAGGCGAGGTTGTTGCGCGCGCTGAGGGTGTGGGTGTGGTCGGAGCCGTGGATGCGGAGGAAGTCCTGGAGCAGGTCCTCGTACAGCGCGACGGCCGTGGAATGGTTGCCGCAGTGGCCTTGCCAGTGGGCGTAGTTGTTGCGGGTTCGCAGGGTCTCGGGGTGGTCGGGGCCGTAGATGCGCTGCTTCGCGCTCAGGATGTCGCGGTGGTCGGCGACGGCCGCGGCTGGATCGCCTGCCTGTCCGCGCCAGTAGGCGAGGTCTTCTCGACCGGAGATGACGGCTGGGTGGTCCTCAGGGTAGATCCGCCGCAGGTCGGCGAGGAGTTCTTCGAACGCGGTGACGGCGGCGGCGCTGTCGCCGGCTCGGCCACGCCAACGGGCTAGGCCGGAACGCAGCGCCAGCGTGTCGCGGTCGTCCCGTCCGGCGTCCCTCTGCCATTCCAGCACGAGTTGCTCGTACATGGCTGCCGCGCCCGCGGCATCCCCGGCCTCCCCACGCCACCCCGCAAGGGAGTGCGCGATGTCCTTGACGGTGTAGGCATCCGGTTGGATCGTGCGGTTGCGAACCGCGGCGAGCAGATCTTCCAGCACGGCCACGGCGCCTTGGGCGTCACCGCTCACCCCCCGCCAGTGCGCGATCTTGATTCTGATGGAGGCGGTGTTCGGGCTGCCTGCGCCGCAGTGGTGCGCCGCTGCGGCCTCCAGCTGCTGGAAGTACTCGACGGCGGCGCGGGATTGTCCACTCTGGCCGAGGCTGTCGCCCACCCGCCACAACGTGCCGTGGCCGCTGGGCCGCCACAGGTGCGCGCCGCTGTTCTCGTGCAAGGCCATGGTGTTGGCGCGCAACGCCGCCGTGAGACCGTGATCGCGCTCAATCTCCGGCCAGACGTGGTGCAGCGCGTCGGCGATGGCCGGTGCCAGGGCGGCCAGTGCGCTGTCGTCCAGTTGTTCGCGGGTGGCGCGCTGCACGAGGGCGTGGATCTGGACCCCTAGGTGCGGGACGGTGGGGTCGTGGTTGACGAGGTTGAGCCGGTGCAGGCAGTTGAGCCCGTCGCGGGCGTGCTCCGGCTCGATGGATGGCGGAATGCGGCGCGTAAGGGCTGCCTTGACCCGGTTCAGCGGGGAAGGCTTTCCGCGCCTGCGCTCGGCGAGATAGGCCAGGGTCGGGGGAGCGGTGAAGAGCGCGAGGGGAATCCCGTTCGGGGCGAGCAGGCTGGCGACGTCCAGCAGGGGACGGGCCAACCCGGCCGGGGTGAGCAGGTCGGCCAGGTCCACCGACAGCGACCACGCGGTGGCCACGGTGGCCCGGTGCTCGTCGGGGAGCGCCTCGTGCTCGGGCAGCACGTCGCTGAGGCTGCGGCGGCGATCGCGGAAGCGCGCCAGGTACTCGGCGCAGGTCAGCCCGCGGTCGAGCAGGTAGGCCGCGGCTTGGGCCAAGGCCAGGGGCAGGTGCCCCAGCTCCTCGGCGAGTTCCTCCGCCCCGGCCGCCAACCGCGGCTGGTCGGCGACTTTGCCCGCCAGGTAGGCCTGGGACTCCGCAGGGGTGAACAGCCCGACCTCGATCAGGTGCCTCCCGTGGCCGCGCAATGCGGCGTCGCGTCGGCGGGTCGTCACCAGTACCCGGCCGGTCGTGGTGTGCGGTGGCATCAGCCCGTCGATCTCCGCTAGTGCCTGGAGGTCGTCCAAGACCACAAGCCACCGCTTCCTGCTGACCGCCAACCAGTCCAGCAGGCGCCGCGCGCCCACTCGGGATCGGCGTCTTCGACCCCGGTCAGGTCCTGGGCGAGCCGCGCGTAGTCAGCGACCACGGCAGCGCGCGTGGACGCGGTGACCCACACCAACAGGTCCACGTGCCCCGCGGCCCATGCCCGCTCGGCGTGGTCGATCGCCAACTGGGTCTTGCCGACGCCGCCCAGCCCGGACAACACGCCGGTACGCACGGCTGACCCGGAGGTGAGCACGGCCGATCCGGCCTCGTCCAACGCCCTGGCCACCACCGACGCGATCTGCCGGTCGAGAAAGGCCTCTGCCCGCGGCGGAACCCGACCGAACCGGTACGGCAACGCCACGGGCCGTCGTCCCAGCGGGCCGTAGTAGTTGTGCTGGTGCAGCGTCACACTGCCGTGGATGTCCCTGGCCAAGACCGCCTGGCCCGAGACGTCCCCTGCCACCGTGTTGCGGTTACGCCTATCCGAGCTGCCCCCATCAGGCTGCCCGGGCTCCCGGTCCACCGACATCACCCGATCATCCCGCAGAGCACTCCGCTACCGCAGGCTGGCCGGGAACGAGCGGTGATCTCCTGATCACGGAAGTGCGAGCAGCGGCTTAGGTGCGGCGCAGCCGGCAGGGAAGAATGTGTCGCTGACACCTCAGGGGCGAGTTCGTTTGAAGATCGGAGTTGTCGATGTACCTGAAGGTCCTCTGGCATCACGACTACCCGGATGAGCCGGTGGCGACCTGGAGCGAGATCGACGACGAGCGGTGGGAGGTGAGGAAGGTGGAGCAGTACCCGGATGGTTCCTTCGGGTGGGTTGACGGGGTCGAGGAGAAGGAAGGAATTGCGCTCGCGGAGGTTCCGATGCCCGAGTTGGAGTTCATCAACCAGGAGGAGGGATTGCAGCTGAGTACATCTCTGAAGATGAGTTCAGCGTGGTCTGGCAAGAGGCTCGAACGCGACAGGCGTGACGAGCGTCGGGGGCAGAAGGGAACCGCCCGACACCGGTGAGCCCTGCGTCCCCGGGGCCGACTACAGCCAGGACGGGAGGTGCAGGACCCTGCCGCCCCAGGTGGTGGGGGTTGCCATTCCGACGATGGCGGCGTGCACCTGGGCGGGGGTGGCGGTCGGGTACAGCTGGAGGTAGCGGGCGGCGGCGCCTGCTGCGTAGGCGCTGGCCTGGCCGGTGCCGTTGAAGGTGGCTGCCGACGTGTCGCTGGAGGTGAAGGCGGAGAGCACGCCCATGCCTGCCGCGTAGACGTCCACGCTCGCGCCGTAGTTGGAGAAGGGGGCCCGGGTGTCGGCGGTGGCGGTGAGGGCGCCGACGGTGATGGCGCCGGGCAGTCGGGCGGGGGAGTAGGCGCCTGCGTCGGCGTTGCTGTTGCCTGCGCCCACCACCACGGTGATTCCCGCGGCGATGAGCTGATCGAATGCGGCGTCGATCGCGGCGTCGGCGTATCCGGCGCGCGGGAACAGGACTACCGCGGGGAGGACTGCGTTGGCCTGCACCCAGGACAGGCAGGGCAGCGGGGTGCTCGCGCCGCTGAACCGCAGGCCCCAGATGGTGGCGTCCTTCGCAACGCCGTGCGTGGTTCCGGCCACGATGCCAGCCATGTGCGTGCCGAAACCGTAGAGGTCCTGCGCGATCGGGTCGTTGTCGACGCAGTCCCAGCCGTTGAACGCCTGGCCGTCGAACTCCTGGTGGGTGGTCCGGATGCCGGAGTCGATGACGTAGACGTTCACCCCGCTGCCCTCGGAGATGTAGCTGTAGGAGTTGCTCAGCGGAAACGCCGTCTGATCGAGCCGGTCGAGCCCGGGTGCCGCGGGAGATTGGGTGGTGAGCACTCCCACGGTTCCCGCCGCGGGTGGGACCACGGTGACCGCGAGCACGAGCGCGGTGAGACCTGCCGTGAAGCTGCGCATTGAAGCCTCCGGTGAACTCCAGTCGGGCTCCGCGGACCCGGTGCCCCGCCCGCGGCCCAGCGTAGGGCGAACCGCTGACACGAGGAATCAGCCAGAGGCAGGACCGGCAGATGCCGCTGTACCGCAAGTTCGCGGCCGCCCTCTTGAGGAACGATGTTCGGAGCGGGCAGACGGGCTCCCCGGCCTATGTCGCCGGGAGGTCGTTGAGTTGTTGTTCGACTCGTGTGGCGGCTTGTTCGCGTCCCTGGGTTTGGTAGAGCTCAAGCGCTTCCTGCCAGCAGGTGCGGGCCTGGTCGTGGTCGCCGAGAACGTTCTGGGAGTGGCCGAGCCGGTCGAGCGTGTTAGCCGCTTCGTAGGTGTCGCCGTGGTTGCTGCGTAGGGCGAGGGCTTGTTGGTAGTAGCTGATGGCGCTGAGGTGGTCGCCGGTGCGGTGTGCGATGAAACCGAGGCTGTCGAGGGCGGCCGCCTCGCCGGTGGGGTCGTGGTGGTTCTGGTAAAGAGCAAGGGCTGCCTGGCAGTGGATGCGGGCGGTGTCGACATCGCCGAGCCGGGCGGCGTACCAACCAACGGCATTGAAAGCGCTTGCTTCCCACAGTGGCAGGTCGAGGGGGCGGACGAGGTGCAGGGCGCAGGTGGCGTGGTTGAGCGCCTGCCGGTCGTCTCCATACCGCTCCCAGGCCCATGCCAGGACCCGATGAGTGCGGATTCGGTGGGTGGGGTCGGAGTGCTGTTCGGCTAGGGCCAACGCCTTGGTCAGGTGTTCGATCGCATTGTCGTGGTGCCCGAGACTGGAATAGGCGCGTCCGATGTACCGGTGGGTTTGGATGTGCGGCGCAGGGTCGGTTAGGTGTTCGGTGGCGGCGAGAGCGGCCCGCCATGCGGCGAGTTGACTGCGGAGGTGTCCCCGTCGGGTGTGGAAGACGTACATGGCCCAGGCCAGGTGTCGCACCGTCGAGTGCCACATGTGCGTGGCAGCGATCTCTTGGGCTGCTAGCAGGTTGGCGTGTTCGCTGTCGAACCACTCCAGTGCCGCCTGGCTGTTGAGCAACGGGTGAGGATGGGCACCGGCGACGGGCGGACCAAGTTGGCTGGGCACACGGTGGGGGTACAACAGCCGATCGGCCGTGTGAGCGGTGTGGGTGTAGAAATCCAGCACCCGCCGCAACGCGGCCAGCCGTACCTCATCATCCACGTTGAGGGTAATTGCGTAGGCGCGAATGAGGTCGTGCATTCGGTACCGGCCGTGTCCGTCGTGCTCGAGGAGAGATGCCTCCTCCAAAGCGCGCAGTATTCGCCGGGTTCGGGCCGTGGAGAGGTTGCTGAGGCTACTTGCGGCCAGCAGCCCGATCTCCGGCCCAGGGGCTATCCCGAGCAGCGCGAACACCTGCCGCTGGTCGGCGGTGAGAGCCTCGGCGGACCAGGACAGCACGGCCGGAAGGCTGGCGGTGGGGTCGTCGCTGTCCAGGGCGTCGAGCCGGGTGGTGGCATCCCGCAGTTCGGCGGCCAGTGCGGACAACGGGGTGTGAGGGCTGGTAGCGGCACGACCAGCCACGATGCCCAGGGCGAGTGGGAAGCCGCCGCAACAGGTGACCAAGTCGTCCATCGCGTGGGGTTCGTCGGCCACTCGTTGATCGCCCAGTTGCGTGGCCAGCCTGTGGTGGGCTTCGCCGTCGGTGGGCACACCGAGTTGGATGGGCCGCGCCCCATAGCGGCTAATCAACCCCGACAGGTGCCGGCGGCTGGTCGTCACCACCGTGCAGCCGGGGACGCCAGGCAACAGCGGGGTGACTTGGGCGGAACTTGCGGCGTTGTCCAAGACGATCAGCATCCGCTTCCCCGCGACCAGGCTGCGATAGAGCGCCGCTTGAGCGTGAAGATCAGCCGGGACGCGCCCGGGGGCGACACCCAGTGCGTCGAGGAATCCGCGCACTGCCACCGACGGCTCCATCGGCTTGCCGGTCGGGGAGAACCCCTGGAGGTCGACGAACAACTGCCCGTCGGGAAACCTGTCGCGGTGCTGGTAGGCCCAGTGCACGGCCAGCCACGTCTTCCCGACGCCGCCCGCGCCTGCCAGTGCCGAGATCATCCCACCCCGGCCCGACGCTAGGTCCAAGGCGGTGGTCAGCGCGGCGAGCTCCTCGGCACGGCCGACGAAATGCGCCGGAGCCACGGGAAGCTGCTGCGGAACCACGCCCCACCCATCGGACGAGGACAGGACGACCTGCCGAACGGTGCCAGCCTGCACCACCGCACCCACCACCCGACCACCGACCGCGTTCACCACGCTCTCCTGGTAATCCACACCCACAGTGTCTCGGCAACCCTGTGTGCGGGCAGCTGAAGCGGGCGCGGTGTTGCCTACTGCTGTCTGTCGGATGGGCCGCTGGACTCGTGGATGTCCTGGTACACGCCGTCGCGCCACACGACGGAGAATCGGAGTTCGTGACCGTTGGGGGCGCGGATCACCAGGACTCGCTTCACTTCGGCGGGGTCGTCGGAGAGGTCGTCCGGTTGGAGGCGGACGGGGGTGAAGTGCTCGCGCGACCACTGGTTGTACGGGGGGCGGTTCAGCGGCGGCGGATACCGGTGCATCAACTCTTCGAAGGCGGATCGCTCGGTGAGGGGTACCGATCGCGGCGTGCCGATGTCTTCGCCGCGTTGGAGGCGTTCGTAGTCGGCCACTTCTCGTTCCAGGCCGGTCAGTTCGGCCTGAGCCGCGCGGCGAATACGCTCGTCGGCAGCGCCGAGCCGGTCTCGCAGGTCGCGGACGTCGCGGAACAGGCGGCCGGATCGCTCCAGTTCATCCAGCCGGTGTCGGGCGCTCTCGATCTCGGGGGACGAGGCCTGCAGTTGCTCGACCCGCGTCGGCGGGGCGGGCAGGGACATCGGCCCGTGGGCGGTGCGCTGGCCTGGAGCCGACACCGGACCGCTCTGCGGTGCTCCGGGAGCGTGGGCTGGTCCGGTGGGAACCGCGGGCGGGTCGGTGACCGGGCCGCCGGTCGCGCCCGAGGGGGCCTCAGCCCGCTCCGGCTGGTTGTAGTGGCGGTAGACGAGGTAGCTCACGACGCCGATCACGATGACACCGGCGACGACCCACCCTGCCACCGGAATGGTCGCCGCGCCGCCTGCCGCGGCCGCCCCCGCCTCGGCGACCGCTGCAGTTGTTCCCACCGCGGCGGCAGTGCCCGTTTCGGCGGCCACGGCTCCTGCGGCGGCCGCGCCCACCTCGGCAGCGATGGCTTCCGCAGCGGCCGCCCCCGCCTCGGCGGCCGTGACTTCCGCAGCGGCCGCACCTGCTCCCGCGCCGGTCACGACGCCGGACTCCGCGGCACCCGCACCGAACAGAACCGACGGCGGGAGGCCTGCACCGGGCGCCGAGGTGGTCGGCACGATGAGCATCCCGGCCGCCAGCGGGATCGCCCCCGACAGCCCCTCCGGTGCGGGTGCCGCGACCTGGACCGCGGGAGGGTGTTCGGTCAGCGCCAGGAGCTGGTCGCGCTCCTGCATGAGCCGCTGCAGTTCGGCCGTGGACATGTTCGGGTCGGCCTGGACCTGCTGGTCGATTTCGAGGGCGCGGGCGCGGGCATCGGCCGCGGACGTGGGCCCGCCGCTGGGCGCCGCCGTGTTCACCAGCGTGTCCCAGGTCTGGGCGTCCGCCACGCCGTCGCAGGTCAGCCCGTGGTGCTCCTGGAAAGCCAGCAGGCGCTGCCTCAACCGCTCGTCGAATTCGGTAGCCACCAGGTTCTCCGATCTCGGATCACGCGGCCCGGGGTGCGTCGACCGTAACGACGGATCGCGTCGTGCGGATCGTCCGTCGAGGCGCCTGATGGGGCACGAGTTCCGGCGGATCGGCCCAGCAGGACCGAAAGGGCGCGGTGAAGAGCCCCATGGAGCACCTCGCCGGACGTCACGGAACCGCGGGCACGAGTCGATCATGGGGCCACTGCCTGCTACCCACGGTGGGGACCATGGACGCGACCGTTGAATCCGCGATCTCCGCGGTGCACCTCGACGACGAATACGCGCAGGAACGCTGGTTCGAGTTCCTCCGCACCACGGCCGAACAGCACCAGGACGGCGACTGGGGGCAGCTCTCGTCCGCGCTGGCCGAAGGTGCGATGGCGGCCGGGATCGACAACCACGTCGTCGAGACGTTCGTCGAGCACATGAACAACTACGACCCGGCGCCCGCGGAGACGATGCAGGCCATCGCCTTCCTCTCGACCGTCGACCTGCAGGAGAGCTATCGCCAGCTCACCGCCACCCCGGCTGTCGGCGACGAATCCGCCTGGTACGCCTTCCTGGCTGAGCGCGGGCCGTACTGGGACGGCACGGACGCGGCGTGGGAGCCGTTCAAGACGTGGTTCCTCTATGAGGCTGAGCAGAACGCGGTGGAGACGTACGCGACCACCTTCATCGAATACGCCGAGTCGCAGGGCGACAAGGCGGCGGTGTTCCGCGAGTACGGCGTGCCGATCGCTGTGGCAGGCGAACAGCAGACGACCGAGGACAAGCAGGACGTGAGCACATTCCCCGAGATGAAGCCCGGCGACTCGGGGGAGTGGGTCGAGTACCTGGACCGGATGCTGACGAGCCGCGGTTTCTGACCCGGCGTGCCTGCGGCCGGCGGGCAGGCGGAGAAGCCCGCCAAGGCGACCGTACAGACGACTGCGGGCGTGGCATTCGGGTATACACCGTCATGGCTCCATCCCTCCTCACCGTTGGACACGGCACGGCGTCGCAGGACGAGTTCAGCGAGCTGTTGCTCGCGGCGGGCGTGGTCAAGCTCGTTGACGTGCGCCGCTATCCCGGCAGCCGGGCCCATCCCCACGTCAGCCGCGAAGCGTTGGCCCATTGGCTTCCGGCGGCGGGCATCGACTACCGGTGGGAGGAACGGCTGGGTGGCAGGCGTCGGCTGCCGCCGGAGTCACCGGACGGGTGGTGGCGGGTTGAGGCGTTCCGCGCCTATGCCCACCACATGCGCAGCGCCGAGTTCCACGAAGCCGTCGACGGGCTCCTCGCCGACGCGGCCGTGGCCCGTACGGCGGTGATGTGCAGCGAAAGCCTCTGGTGGCGCTGTCACCGCAGGCTCATCGCCGACTTCGTCGTCCTGGCCCGATCGACGCCGGTGCACCACCTCGGTCATGACGGCAGCCTCACCGAGCACCTGGTGGCGGCCGGAGCCCGCCGAGCTGCTGCCGATGAGCTCGTATACGACCTGAGCTGAACCCTGACCAGCGGTGGCTCGCTGGCGGCGGCGTGGTCGCGTCAAGCTGCGAGACCGGACGTGCCCAGAGGAAGGGAGGTCTGGGCTGCGGTGAGTGGGTGACAGAGGAACCGTGGACGGGGGCGGTTACTCCGCGCGTCCAGAGTCCCGATCGCCGACCGCGAGCAGCAGGGCGAGGCCCGCGAAGTGCACGAGCACACCGCCGACCACGCCACCTGCGACAGCGAACAGCCAGAGCGGGCCGGAGACGACGAACCCCACGACGCCTGCGACGACCCCAGCGGGCACCAGCACCAGGCCGCCCGCCATCAACACCCAGGCGAGTGCCGTCACCAGAGGACCAGTCCGGTCAGCGCCGTGAACACCACGCCTACGGCGTTCACCAGCCGGTACCGCGGTCGTCCGGGTTCTTCCTGCCACGACGGCATTGTCATACCGACAGCCAGCCCCGTCACACCCGGCGACGTCTTCAAAGACGACTAATGCTGCGGTCGATCCGGTTCGGGCGCCTTGGTCGACGCCGGGTCGCTCTGACCGGAACGCGCCACGGGGGCGGGGTCACGCCTGGCCCGGTGGACGCCTCTGGCAGCGCTTCGGCGCGGTTCGACGAGCTTGTTGGGGCCGATTGAGTCTGGTTGCGCTGGCGGGGACGCGATGGCTGGTTCAGGCGTAGTGGGCGGTGACGGCGGGTTGGCCGGTGTAGTTGGGGCCGGCCGCGGGGTCGGCGCCGAGGTAGGTGAAGGGGAAGGTGATCTGGGCCGGGCCGGTGCGGGTGAGGTGTTTGCGGCGGGGGTTGTAGGTGAAGCCTGCGTCGCGGAGGGCGGTCAGGAGGGCGCGGCGGGAGGGGCCCTGGATGGAGGCGGCGTCGAAGTTGGCGGCGAACCTGCCGCTGGGGGTGAGCCAGGTGCTGGCTCGGGCCAGGAGGGCGAGTTTGTCGCCGAGGTAGTGCAGGCCGTGGACGCAGGTGATGAGGTCGAACGGGGAGTCGGGGTTCCAGTCGGTGAGGGATGCGGTGTGGAAGTCGACGTCGGGGTGTCGGGAGTGGAAGTAGTCGACCAAGTCGACGCCGACGAGGCGGTGGCCGCGGCCCGCGGCTTCGAGCAGGGCGCGGCCGGAGCCGCAGCACAGGTCGAGCCATCCGCCTGCGCCCAGGCCGGCAAGCGGGTCGAGGCCGAGTTCGGCGCGGTAGGTAGACAGACCGCGCTCGCGGTTCATCGCGTTGTTGGCCACGACTGCGAGTCCAGCGAGCGCGATGTCGTTCACCAGGCGGGGCACCCCACCATCCTCCCAGAGCTCATCAGGGCAGCTGGCAACGATGGGCGCGCCTGAGAGCACCGCGACAACACGGTACTCGCAGCGTTCGTTACAGTGCGTTACTGTCGCGGGTGGTGGGAAGCGTGGAGGTTGTCTTGGAGACCGTGCGGCCGGCGGAGTTGGATCCCGGGTTCATGGCGGGCTGGAGGTCTTCCGGCGGTGGGCTGGTGGAGCTGCTGGCCGCCGCGCAGCGGTTGGGTGGGGTGAGCGGGTTCCGGGTGGGCGATCGGCCTGTCGTGCTGGTCACGGAGCCTGCCGCGGTGCACCACGTGTTGGCACTGCATCCGGATCGGTATGTCAAGCGGTCGCACCGGTTGAAGGTCGTGCTGGGGGACGGGTTGCTCACGGCTTCTGGCGAGCGGTGGCGCATGCAGCGGCGGGTGATGCAGGCGCAGTTCACCCGTCAAGGGGTGCGGCGGTACGAGGGGTTGATGCGCGAGGCGGTGACGGAGATCGTCGGGCGGTGGAGCGCGAGCGCCCGGAGCGGCGAGCCTCGGGACATCGCAGCCGACATGCGGCACTTCTCGCTGGACGTGATCTGGCGGTCGATGACCGGTCGCCCGCTGGACGAGACGACCCACCGGGAGTTCCTCGCCGCGGGGCGGATCGCGGCCGCGCTGCCCGCGTTCGCGCCTGCCACCGGTGAGGCCGCGCCGGATGTGTCCGCTGAACTGGCGCAGGTCGAGGCAGTCGCCGAGCGGGCGATCGCGGCGGCGCGCGAGTGGCCGGGCCCCAGCCTGCTGCACGTGCTCCTGGCGGCGGCGCAAGAGCACCCCGGATACACCGACCGCCTCGTGCGGGACGAGTTGGTCACGCTGCTGGCCGCAGGCTACGAGACCACGGCGACCACGCTGAGCTGGTTGTTCCTTCTGCTGCGGGACAATCCCGTGGAGCTGGACCGAGTGCTCGCGTTTCCCGAGGACTCGCCCGAGCGCGCGGCGGGAATCCGCGCCCTGATCGACGAGGCGCTGCGCCTGTACCCGGCCGCGTGGATCATGCTGCGCTACGCGGCCGAGGACGACGTCCTGGCGGGCCACCGGATCGACGCGGACACCACGGTGATCGTGAGCCCCTACCTGACCCACCGCGACGAGGCGGTGTGGCCGGAGCCGGAGCGCTTCCGCCCGGAGCGGTTCCTGGAGTCCGCGCCCCGCCCGGCTCCGGGCGCGTACTACCCGTTCGGCACGGGCCCGCGGACGTGCCTGGGCTTCCTGTTCGGATTGCGCGAGATGACCATGCTGCTCCAGACCCTCCTACCCGCGTTCGAGGTCGACCTGCACACCAGACCCGAACCGGTCTTCGGCGTCACCGTCCGACCGGACGGCCCGCTCACCGCGACGATCACCACCCGGAGTTGACCCGCCGACTGCTCAGCGGCTTCAGGTGGATACGCAGAACCGGCGCAATCCGTGTTGCCGGAGCGAGGCACGCCCGGCAGGTGGGTGCCAAGCTGAGTCACCCGAGGAAGTCGCGCCACATCGTGTAGTACGCGGTGCGGGTGATTCGGCCGGTGTGATGGGGGTCTAGGGCCGCAGTGAGGGCCGCTGGGTCGGGGATGTGCAGGGGGGCCAGGAGGGTGTGCAGGGCCTCGACCGCCATGTCCTCGCCGTCCGGGGCGGCGAGGTCGTATTCGAAGTGGACGACCGGGCCGAAGGTGCGGTCGAAGTCCGCGGTTGCGGTGCCTGCGCGGAAGGCGGCTCGCGTCAGGACGTCATCAGACGGGGCGAAGGTGTTCCACAGGGTGCGGTAGTGGTGGTCGAGCGCGTGGGCCTGCGGTGAGGTGGGCGGGTGGCCGAAGGAGGCGAGCACGGCTGAGCCCATCGCCCGCAGGTCCTCGTAGTGCAGCAGGTCGTCGCCGTCGCGGTCGAGGAGGTCGAACAGGTCGTCGGCGGACACGGTGGCTCCTGTCGGCAGGGGCCGGGGAGGCGTCACCGCCTCCCCGGCGATCGTGCGGGTCAGATCCCGGCGAACACCTTGCTGCCGATGTTGCCCGCGCCGCTGAGGTAGCCGGTCGCGGCCTTGATGTACTCCTCGCGCGAGACGACGCCGTCGTGGTCCTGGTCGAGGCGGTCGAACACCTCGGCCACGTTGCCGCCCTCGCGGCTGAGGACCCGGATCAGGCGGGTGAACTCGTCGCGGTTGAGGGCGCCGTCCTCGTCGCTGTCGGCGGCGTCGAACTCGGCGCCGCTGGTTTCGGCGAGGTGGGACTTGAACTGCGGGTTGCTGGCCAGCTGGGACATCGCCTGGTCGAACTCCCGGTGGCTGATCTGGCCGTCCTGGTCGGCGTCGAGCTGGCCGCTGAGCAGCTGCCACGCCTCGCCGTAGCTGCGCGTGAGCGCCGAGGCCTTGCCGGGGTTGGACTTCAGGCCGAACTCCCGGATGACGGCCTCGGCCACCGACTCGAAGTCGCTGCGGTCGACCCTGCCGTCGCCGTTGTGGTCGAGGTGGCGGAACGAATCCTGGGATTGACGTGTGGACATCGTGGTCGAACCTTCCTGATCGGGAATCGAGCGCGCATCGCGTCGATCACCACTGGAGGGGCAGTGCGGCCAGGCCGTAGGTCGCCGACAGCGACTGGAACTGGATCTCCTCGAACGGGACCCCGAGCCGCAACCCGGGGAACCGCCGCAGGACCTGGCCGAGCACGGTGCGCAGCTGGAGCCGTGCCAGCGGCGCGCCCGCGCAGTAGTGGGCGCCGTGACCGAAGGCGAGGTGGGCGGTCGGCTCGCGGGTGAGGTCGAGCCGGTCCGCGTCGGTCAGGTAGGCGGGATCGCGGTTGCCGGAGGGGAAGGCGCACATCAGCCACTCGCCCGCGCGGATGGGCACGCCCGCCACCTCGGTGTCCACCACGGCGCTCAGCACCACGCCGTAGTGGACGACGGTGGCGTAGCGCAGCAGCTCCTCCACGGCGCGGTCGACCAGCGCCGGGCGCGCGCGCAGCAGCGCGGCCTGCTCGGGGTGGCGCAGCACCAGCAGCAGACCCAGGCCCAGCATGTTGGCCGTGGTCTCGTGCCCGGCCAGCAGCAGCAGGTTGGCCGTGCCCGCCAGCTCGGCGTCGGTGAAGTCCCGGCCGTGGTCGCGCACGAGCCTGCCGACGAGCCCGGGCCCCGGGTCGACCCGGTGGCCCCGCACCAGCTCGACCATGTACTGGCCCATCTCGGCGAAGTTCTCGGCCTGCTGCTCGGGGGTGGTGGTGAGGTCGAACAGCCGCTCGGCCCGCCTGCGGAACGCGGGCTGGTCGCCGCGCGGGACGCCGAGCAGCTCGCAGATCACCGCCGAGGTCACCGGGTGGGCGACCGCGGCCATGAAGTCCGCGACCGGCCCGCGCACGGCGAAGGCGTCGAGGTGGTCGGCGCTGATCTGCTCGACGCGGCCCGCGAACCTGCTCACCTGCTGCACGCCCAGCTCGCGGGCGAGCGCGCGCCGGTAGCGGCCGTGCTCCGGCGGGTCGTAGGCGACGAAGAACCCGGGCTGCGCGGCGGGCACCCGGCCATCGGCGTCGCGCGGCGGCGGGATCGGGCCCGCGCCCGCGACGGCGTTGCTGAAGCTGACCGGATCGCCCAGCACGCGGCGGATGTCGGCGTGCCGGGTCACCACCCACGCCTCGTCGCCGGTCGGCAGGGTGGTCCGGAACACCGGTTCCTCCACGCGCAGGCGGGCGAACTCCTCGGCGGGGGAGAACGGGCACGCGCGGCCGCGGCGCAGCGGCAGCATCGGTTCGGCGGTCGTCGTCACGCGGTCGCCTCCTCCTCCGCGCGCAGCCGCGCGGTCATGTCGGCCAGCAGTCGTGCGGCCTGGGGCACGAGGTAGAAGTGGTCGCCCGGCCACACCCGCACGTCCGCGCCCACCGAGGTCACCTCGGCCCACGCGGCGAGGTCGTCCGGGGCGACCAGCGGGTCGTCTGCGCCCGCGTAGCCGACGACGGGCACGGGCAGCGGATCCCGCCGCGCTGGCCGGTACCGGGTCATCAGGCGGTGGTCGGCGCGCAACGGGTCCAGCACCAGGTCGGCCAGGTCCGGGTCGTCCAGCAGCGCGGGGTCGACACCGCCGAGGCTGCGCAGCAGGGCCGCCAGGTCGGCGTCGGCGCGCTCGATCCGCTCGCCGAGCCGGTGGGGCGCGCGGTGCGCGGAGACGAACAGCGCGCCCGGTGCCCTGCCCGCCGCCACCAGCCGGTGCGCGACCTCGTAGGCCACGATCGCACCCATGCTGTGCCCGAACAGCGCCACCGGCCCGGCATCGATCAGCGCCGCCACCGCCGGCTCGACCAGCTGGTCCATGGTCGTTGCCGGTGGCTCGGCGAGGCGGTCCTGGCGGCCGGGGTAGGCGGCGATCCGGATCTCGACGTCGGCGGGCGCCAGCTCGGACCAGCCGCGGTAGAACGCCGGACCCGACCCGCCGTGGGGGAAGCAGACCAGCCGGGTCGCCGGGGCGCGCACCGGGCGGTAGCACCGCAGGGCGTCAGCCATCGCGCGCCTCCAGCGACCGGGCGAGCCGGGCGACCGTCGGGGCGGCGAGCAGCGTCCGGGGGCTCACCGGCGTGCCGAGGGCTTCCGCGCAGCCGCGGGCTGCCCGGATGGCCACCAGCGAGTCGCCGCCGAGGTCGAAGAAGTTGTCGTCCAGACCGATGCCGTCGATGCCCAGCGCGGCCTCCCACGCCCCCAGCAGGGCGCGTTCGACATCCGTGGCGGTCGGCGGCCCGCCGCTGCCGCGGGTCGGGGCTGCGGGCGCGGCGGGTGGCGGCGCGTTCGGGTCGTCCGGGCTGACGACGACCTGGCCGAGGTGCAGCAGGCCGAGCGCGGCGTCGAAGGCGGCGACGGCGTCGGCCGGGTCCAGCCCGCCCGTGGTGTCCGCGCCGGTCAGGTCGCGGTGGCGCTGCTCGACGTCGACGGCCATGCCGGTGCCGCGCCAGCGGTCCCAGTTCAGCGAGAGCGTGGGCACGCCGAGGTCGCGGGACGCCTGCGCGGCGAAGGAGTCCAGGAAGGCGTTGGCGGCGGCGTAGCAGGCCAGCCCGGGCGCGCCGCGCAGGGCGGCGATGGAGGAGAACAGCGCCAGGAAGTCCGGCGGGTCCGGGCGCAGGGCGTCCACGAGCACCCGGGAGCCGGTCACCTTGGCGTGCAGCGCTTCGGCGACGGTCGCGGTGTCCAGGGAGTGCAGGACGCCGCCGCCGGGCACGCCCGCGGCGTGCACAACGCCGTCGATCCTGCCGAAGCGGTCCCGGAGCTGGTCCAGCAGGAGCCGGACGGCCTCGGCGTCGCCGACGTCACCGCGGTGCGCCGACACCTGCGCGCCCAGCCCGCGCAGCCGCGCCACCAGGTCCGGATCGGCCGGGCCGCGGCCGAGCAGCGCCAGCCGCGCCTCCCGGGTCTTCGCCAGGTGCTCGGCGACCGCCGCGCCCGCGCCCCCGAAGCCACCGGTGATCAGGTAGACACCCCGGTCGCGCAGGAGCCCGGAGCTGCCGGTGACCGGCTCGAACGACCGGGTCCAGCGGTGGCCGCCGCGGTAGGCGACCGGGGTCGCGCCTGGTCGGTCGAACTCGGTGGCCAGCAGCTCGGCCACGCCATCGGCGGTGCGGCCCGCGGTGGCCTCGACGTCGGCGACGAGCACGCGCGTGCCGGGGTGCTCGACGCCCAGCACCGGGGCGGCCCCGACCGCCAGGGCCTGCGCGGGGTCCAGCCGTTCAGCGCCGGTCACGGCCAGCGCCTCGCGGGTCACCACCAGCACCTCGACGGGCACGGCGACGTCCAGTCGCGCCCACTCGGCCAGCGCGAGGGGGCCGCCTGCGCCCGCCTGGAAGTCGATCACCCGCAGCGGTTTCCCGCGGGCGCTGTCCCGCGGCACGAGCGCGGCCACCCGGTCGGCGAGGGCGGAGCCGTCGGACCGGATCAGCCAATCGCAGTCGGGAGCCGCTGGCGGGGCGGGGTCGACGGTGCGCCGCCACGAGACGCCGTGCAGGAGCCCGCGCGGCCTGGTGACGACCGGTGCGCGCGACGGGAGCGGGGTGGCCGCGAACGGGTAGGGGCCGATCGGGGCCTTGAGCCGCCGCTGCCCCGCGTGCCAGGTGTGCGTGTCGACGTCGACGCCTGCCGTCCACAGCGCGACTGCGGACGCCAGCACGGCGGCCTGGTCGGGGCCGGTGTCGCGGGGGTGCTTGCCCGCGGCGACGGCGACCGCGCCGGGCACGTGCGCACGGGCCAGGGCGGTCAGCGCGGTACCGGGGCCTGCCTCGACGAACGCCGTGTCGGGCAGCGCGTCGAGCGCGTCGGTGAACTGCACGGTGCCGCGCAGGTGTGCCACCCAGTAGTCGGGATCGGCCACCTCGTCGGCGACCTCGCGGCCCAGCAGCGACGACACCAGTGGCATCACCGGTCGGCGTAGCGGGATACCGGCCAGGAACCGGCGGAACCGCGGCAGCTCGGGGTCGATCAGGGCCGAGTGCGCGGCGGTGCGCAACGGCAGCGGACGCACGTCCACCCCGCGTTGGCGCAACTCGATGGCGACCGCCCGGAGTGGACGGGCCGCCCCGGCGAGCACGACCTGATCCCGCCCGTTGACCGCGGCCAGGCACACCCCCCGCCCCAGAAGCGGACCCACGACCCCAGGCGCTGCGGCGACACCGAGCATCGCCCCGCGAGCCGCCCCCGCCAGGATCTCGGCCCGCTCGGCCACCACGGCCAGCGCGTCGGGCAGCGTGAACACCCCGGCTATGTGCGCGGCGGCGTACTCGCCCAGACTGTGCCCGAGCAGCACATCCGCCCGCACCCCGAGAGCGCCGAGCAACCGGGCGAACGCGACCTCGGCGACGAACAGCGCAGGCAACGCATGCCGCGGATCGCCCTCACCAACCTCACCCGCAAGCAGCGCCCGAATGCGACCGGCCACCGCAGGCGCGGCGGCCTCCAGGCACTCGTCCACCGCCGCCCGAAACACCGGCTCGTCAGCGCAGAGCCCCCGCAACGCCCCGGTTGGGGAGGCCCCACCACCAGGAAACAGAAACGCCACTCGTCCAGGTGCCCGCCCGGCGTCTCCCACCAATGACCCGGAACCACCCGCAGCAAACGCAGCAAGCCCAGCAGCGGCCGCCTCCGCGTCCGCGTACACCCCACCGACTCGATGGTTGAACACCGCGCGACCAGTGGCCAGGGTGTGCGCCACGTCAGCGAGCACCACCCCGCCTGCCGCGCTGCCGAGTGCGGCGGCGGCCGAGTCGGTGTGCGCGTGAGCGTCGCCGATGTGGTGGTTGAACTCCGCGCGGCCAGCGGCCCGGGTGTGTGCGACATCGGCGAGCGCCGCCGCTGCCCCGTCCTGCGGCGGGTCGCCGAGTGCGGCGGTGTCTGGGCGGGCGTTGAGGTGGTTGGGCTCCGTGCCCCCGGTGGCGTGGCCGTGTGCGGCGTCGGTGAGCGCCACATTGTTCTGCGCCAAGGCATCGAGGGCGGTCGCGCAGCGGGACGCCAGCGTGCGTAGGGTCTGCGGGTCGCGGGCGGAGAGGACGAGTGGGGTCCATGGACGCGCTGCGTCACCCGGCCTGCGGGTGGGGGCTTGTTCCAGCACCACGTGCGCGTTGGTGCCGCCGATGCCGAAGGCGCTCACCGCGGCCCGCCGCAACCCGCCCCACCCCCCATGCGCGGCCGGGTCGAACGGGCCGAAGTCGATTTCCGGGTTGGGGGTGCGGAAGTGGACCAGCGGCGGCTTGACCCCGTGGTGCAGCGCGAGCGCCACCTTGATCAGGCCCGCGACCCCGGCCGCCGCGTCGGTGTGGCCGATGTTGGCCTTGACGGAGCCGAGCGCGCATCGGGCTGAGCTGGTGCCGCCCGCGGCGCGGTGGGCGGCGGACAGGGCCGCCACCTCGACCGCGTCACCCAAGGGCGTCGCGGTGCCGTGGGCTTCGACGTAGCCGAGGGTGTCCGGGTGGACGGCCGCGGCGTGCAGGGCGTCCACGATCACGCGGCGTTGGCCGTCGGCGCTCGGTGCGACCCAGCTCTGCTTGGCGTGGCCGTCGTTGTCGATCGCGCTGCCCTTGATCACCGCGTACACCCGGTCGCCGTCGGCGAGGGCGTCGGCGAGGCGGCGCAGGACCACCACGCCGAGCCCGTCGGCGGGTACGAACCCGCTCGCGTCGGCGTCGAAGGGGCGCATGTGGCCGTCGGCGGACCAGACCCCGCCCTCTTGGCGCAGATAACCGAAGCGGCGCAACGGCGTCCACGACACCCCACCGGCCAGCGCGGTATCGCAGTCGTAGGTGAGCAACGCCTGGCATGCCAAGTGGACGGCGACCAGCGACGTCGAGCACGCGGACTGGACCGCCACCCCCGGCCCGGTCAGCCCGAGCTTGTAGCAGACCCGCGTCGGTAGGAAGTCCTTGTCGTCGGTCGCCGCGAGCAGGTCGGCGGAGGTGCCCAGGAACGTCGCCGGGTCCAGGACGCGGTGCGTCCCCACCGTCTGCCCGGCGTACACCCCGACCCGTCCGCCCGGGCGGTGCCCGCTGTCCTCCAGCGCGTGCCAGCACGCCTGCAGGAACATCCGCTGCTGCGGGTCGATCCGGGCCGCGTCGGCCGTCGAGTAGCCGAAGAACGCCGCGTCGAACTCCTCCGCGCCCGCCAGGATGCCCGCCGCGGGCACCAGGTCGGGATCGGCGGCGCGGGCCGGGTCGACGCCCGCGGCGCGCAGGTCCTGCGGGCTGAGCCTGCTGATGCCCTCCTCGCCCCGGCTGATCAGCCGCCAGAAGGCCGCCGGGTCGTTGGCGCCGGGGAACCGGCAGCTCAGGCCGACGATCGCCACGTCGAACGTCATCGCCGCACCTCCCGCGCCAGGAACTCCAAATGCGTCCGCCTGCGGTCGGCCCGCGCGCCGGGGGAGCGGTCCGCAGGCGGCGCTCCGCCGTCGATCCGGGCGGCGAGCAGGCGCACGGTGTGCGCGGCGAGCAGGTCGGCCACGGGCAGCCGCAGCGACCAGCGGGCCTCCACCTCGGCGCGCAGCCGGGCCAGGTCCAGCGAGGTGCCGCCGAGGGCGAAGAAGTCGTCGTCCGCGCCGACCGCGGCCACCCCGAGCACGGCCGCCCAGATCCGGGCGACCGCCTGCTCGGTGTCGCCCCGGGGCGGGGTGTACCCGTGCCCGAGGTCCGGGCGGGGCCGGGCCGCGGGGAGGGCGTCGCGGTCGAGCTTGCCGTGCGGGGTCAGCGGCAGGGCGTCGACGGTGGTGAACACCGACGGGACCAGGTGCTCGGGCAGCCGCGACCGCAGGAACGAGCGCAGCACGCCCGCGGGCACGGGGTCGCGGGCGGGCCGGACGTGGGCGACGAGCCGCTGGCCTGCCGCGGACACCGCGGCGTCGGCCACGCCGGGGTGCGCCCGCAGCGCCTCCTCGACCTCCGCGGGCTCGACGCGGAACCCGCGCACCTTCAGCTGCCGGTCCACCCGGCCGACGAACTCGTACGTGCCGTCGGCGGCCAGCCGGGCCAGGTCACCGGTGCGGTACAGCCGGGCGCCGGGGTCGTCGGCGAACGGGTCCGGCCGGAAGTGCCGCGCGGTCAGCTCGGGCCGGGCGAGGTAGCCCCGCCCGACGCCCGCGCCGCCGACGTGCAGCTCGCCGACCTCGCCCTGCGGCACCGGACGCCCGTCGGGGTCGAGCAGGTGCACCGCGACGCCGGGCAGCGGCACGCCGATGGACGGCTTGCCGACGCCGGTGCAGCGGCCCGCGGTGGCGCACACGGTCGCCTCGGTCGGGCCGTAGGCGTTGATGAAGTCGACCCGCCCGCGCCACCGCCGCACCAGCGAGGCGGGCAGCACCTCACCGCCCGCCACGACGCAGCGCAGGTCCGGCAGCTCCTCGGGCGCCAGCGTGGCCAGCAGGGACGGCGCGGCGGACAGGTGCGTGGCCCGGCAGGCCCGCAGCCACCGGGTCAGCTCGGCGCCGGTCAGCGGCCCGTCGGGGTCGGGGAGGCAGAGCGCCGCGCCCCCGGGCAGGCTCATCGCCAGCTCCCACACCCAGGCGTCGAACGTCGGGCGGGCGAACTGGAACACCCGGGCCGAGGTCAGGTCGCCGAACAGGGCGGCCAGGCCGCGGGCCAGGTTCACCACCCCGCCGTGCTCGATCGCCACGCCTTTGGGGAGGCCGGTCGAGCCGGAGGTGTACAGCACGTAGGCGAGATCCCGGTCGTCCACCACGACCGGGTGGCGGCGCGGCGCTGCTGCGAGCCGGTCCAGCCGCAGCACCGATGCGGGCACGCCATCGGTGTCGGCGAGCACGATCCGCGCGCCGGTCTCGGCCACCGCGGCCCGGATGCGCGGGGTCGGATCGTCGACGGGCAGCGGGACGTACGCCGCGCCTGCCTTCCACACCCCCAGCACGGCGATCAGGCGTCGCAGCGGGTCGGTCAGCGCGAGGCCGACCACCGTGCCCGCGGCGTCCGCGGCGGCGAGCCGGTCGGCCACCTCCTCGGCACGCCGGTCGAGTTCGCCGAAGGTGACCTCGCCCGAGGCCCGCCACACCGCCACCCGATCGGGTTCGCGGCGTGCCCGCTCGGCGATGAGGTCGTGCAGCCCGCTCACCCGGCGGCCCGCCCGCCGCGGAACTGCTCGACCACCACGGCGATGTGCTCGCGGCGGCCGCCGAGGTCCACCGCGCGCTGCACCCGGTCGCGCACGGCGGGCAGGAACGAGTCGGTGATGCCCGCCTTCGCGGCGAACTCGGGCAGGTAGCGCAGGATGTCCAGGTGCGTGGTCAGCGGGGCCTGCTCGAAGGTGTAGTCACCGCGCTCGATCAGCTCGCAGCCGATATCCACAGTGGACTGAAGTCCGGCCTGGTACATCGGCACGGACTGGGCGAAGGCAGGCAGCGGGACGCCTTGGTCCAGTGCCATCGCCGCGCACTCCAGGAAACCGTTGACGCAGGCGTAGTAGTAGGCAGCGGCAACGAGCAGGTATGCCTTGGCAGTGGGCAAATCCGGTCCGAGGTGGATCCGCGTGCCGCCCACGGCGTCGGTGAGCGGCTGAACCGATTCGTAGGTGGCGGCCGGACCCGCGTACACGGTGAACGCCCCCGCCGAGCCGATCGCCTGCGGATAGTTGAGGATCGCGGCCTCCAAATAGGACCCGCCCGCGCCGTGCACCGCCTCGGCGAGCGGCTCGACCTCGGCGGGCGCCCCACTGGAGGTCTGCACCAGCGTGCGCCCGGCCAGCCCGGGCAGCGCGCGGCCCAGCACCTCGTGCGCCACGTCGTAGTTGAGCAGCGCCGACACCACGATCGGGGCGGCGCGCACCGCGTCAACGACCTCGTCGTACCGCGTGACGCCCGCGCGCTGGGGCGCCCGCTCCGGCGTGCGGTTCCACACCGCCACCGACAGCCCGGCATCGGCGCACGCCCGCGTCACCGCCGACCCCATCACGCCCGTCCCGATCACCGCGACCTGCGCCATCGATCACCCTTCCTCGTCCGGACGTGCTCATCGGCGATGCGCGGTCAGCACCGCGCCGCCCACTTCGGTGACCGACGCCCAGTCGGCGAACAGCGCGATCACCCGCTCGGCCTCCACCGGGCCGACCCGGCTGGCCAGGTCGTCCCGCCGGTCCGCCAGCACGCGGGCGAGGCGGGTGAACGACGGGCGCACGTGCGGCGTGATGTCCTCGACCGCCGCAGGCTCGAAACCCGCCTCCCGCAAGGCGACTAGGTGCTCGTCCACGGTGTGGATCGCCGTGGCCTGGACGAGTTCGAGGAATCCGGCGGCCCGACCGCGCGCGGAGGCGTCCAAGGGTCGGCGGGTGCACGGCGTCTCCACGACCAATCGCCCACCGGGCCGCACCAGCCGCCGCAGCACGGGATACAGCGCGTCCAACTCGAAGTGCGGCGTCGACTCCACGGCGATCACCGCGTCGAACGGCTCCCACTGCGCTTGCAGCACATCGTCCAACATGAACTCGACAAGGTGCTCCACGCCCGCGTCGCGCGCCCGATCCCGGGCCACCGCAAGCGCGCCGGGGTTGACGTCGATCCCGACCACCGCCGCGCCCGTCGAGGCGGCGATCTCCACCGCCGGGCCGCCGCAGCCGCACCCGACGTCGAGCACCCGCTGCCCCGGACCCGCCCCCAGCCGGGCGACCACCTCCCGGGTCAGGCGCGCGGTGGCGGCGCGGAAGTCGTCGTCCGGTTCGTCCCAGTAGCCGTAGTGCAGGTCGTGGCCCCACAGCTCGCCCACGAGGTCGCCGATGCGGTCGTAAGCCGTTGCCAGGGCTGAGGATTCCGTCACCCGTCCTCCAAGCGTTGGGCGGGACGTGACGACTGTCCGAGGTGAACCATCGCCTCGCCCTTCCTAGCAACGGCTTCCGCCCCGCGACAACCGGTGTGACCAGTACGGGTGACTTCCCGGCCGACGCGCTGCCGACGGCGCGGTATCGCGCTGAACTGAACCGTGGAAGTGGAGGGAGGCCCCGCCATGGAGCCCGGTGCCAGAGCCGTGCCCTACCCGTTCGCCGATCCCGTGCGCCTGGAGCTGGACGACGGCTACCGGCGGTGCCGGGAGCGCGGCGGGCTGACCCGCGTGGCCGTCCCGTTCGGGGACCAGGCGTGGCTGGCCACCACGCACGCCGACATCCGCGCGGTGCTGGGCGACCCCCGGTTCAGCCGGGCCGCGGCCGCCCGCCACGACGAAGCCCGGCTGACCCCGCTGCCGCTGCAGGCCAGCCTCCTGGGGGCGGACCCGCCCGACCACACCAGGATGCGCGGCCTGCTGGCGAGCGCGCTGCGGTTCACCGGCCCCCGCGTGGCGGCGATGCGGCCCGCGCTGGAGCGCACGGCCGACGAGCTGCTGGCCGCGGGGGTCGCCGCAGGCCCGCCGCTGGACCTGGCCGAAGGGCTCGCCACCCCGCTCAGCGTCGCCGTGGCGTGCGACCTGATGGGGGTGCCGACCGCGGACCAGGACATCTTCCGGGAGTGGTTCGAGGCGTTCGCGAGCACCGAGCTGCCCGCCGCCGAGGTGGAGGAGCGGATGGCGCGGATCTCCCGCTACACCCGCGACCTGCTCGCCGACCGCCGGGCCTGCCCCCGCGACGACCTGGTCAGCGCCCTGGCCGCGGCGGACGCGCTCACCGAGCACGAGCTGGTCGAGGTCGTCGACGACCTGTTCCTGGCCGGGGACAACGTCGCCACCCAGCTGACCAACGCGCTGTACGTGCTGTTGACCTCGCCGGAGCACTGGCAGGCCCTGCAGCGCGACCCCGGGCTGCTGCCCGGCGCGGTGGAGGAGCTGCTGCGGTTCGTGCCCTTCCCGTCGCACGTGACCTTCGCCCGGTACGCGCTGGAGGACGTGCGGGTGGGCGACACGCTGGTGCGCGCAGGGGAGGCCGTGCTGCCCGCGCTGCCGTCGGGCAATCGGGACGAGGCGGTGTTCACCGACCCCGACCGCCTCGACTTCCACCGCAGCCCCAACCCGCACCTGGCGTTCGGCCACGGCAGGCACCACTGCCTGGGGTCGCGGCTGGTCCGCGAGCTGCTCGCCGTCGTCATCGGCCGCGTGCAGCACTGGCTGCCCGGCGCCCGGCTCGCCGTGGCGGTCGAGGACGTGCAGTGGCGGGCCGACATGCTCATCCGCCGGGTGGCCCAGCTGCCCGTCACCTGGCTGGAGGACCGTTGACCGCCGCCCCCCTCACCGTCGACGCCGAGCGCCTGGGCGTCGTGGCGCGAGACCACCTGCTGCGCGGCTACAGCAGGCACACGGCGGACGCGGTGCCGCTGATCACCCGCGGCGAGGGCTGCCACGTGTGGGACGGGCACGGCCGCCGCTACCTCGACGCGGTGTCGGGCGCGTTCCTGGTGCAGGTCGGGCACGGCCGGGTGGATCTCGTCGAGCGCGCTGTCCGGCGCACCGCGGACCTGGGCTACTTCCCGCTGATGGAGCGCGCGCACCCGCTCGCCGCGGAGCTGGCCGAGCGGCTCACCGGGGGCGAGGGCCGGGTCTTCCTCAGCTCTGGCGGCGCGGAGGCGGTCGAGAGCGCGTGGAAGTTCGCCAAGCAGTACTTCAAGGCGATCGGGCAGCCCGCCCGCCACAAGGTGATCCGCGCCGACTGGGCCTACCACGGCGGCACGCTCGGCGCGCTGGCCGCGGGCGGGCTGCCCGGCCTGGGCGAGGTGTTCGGCCCGCTGCCGCCCAGCGGGTCGGTGGTGCCGGTCGGGATGGCCGCCGCCGACGTCGACGCGGCGATCGAGGCCGACGGCCCGGAGACGGTGGCCGCGGTCATCGTCGAGCCGCTGTCGCGGCCATCGGGGTGCAGGCCGCCCGCGCCGGGCAACTTCGTCGAGCTGCGGCGCGTCTGCGACCACCACGGCGTGCTGCTGATAGCCGACGAGGTGATCTGCGGCGCAGGCCGCCTCGGCACGCTGCGCGGCGGCGCGCGCTACGGCCTCGAACCCGACATCACCTGCATGGCCAAGGGCCTGACCAGCGGCTACGCGCCCCTGGGCGCGACGCTGGTGAGCGAGCCGATCGCGGCGGCCATGCTGGCGGGGATGCCCCTGCTGCACGGCTACACCTACAGCGGCCACCCGCTGGCGGCCGCCGTGGCGCTGGAGAACCTGGCGCTGGTCGACGCCCTGCACGACCACGTGCTGGCCACCGAGGCCGAGCTGCGCGCGACTCTGGAGGAGCTGACGTCCCTGCCTGCCGTGCGCGCCGTGCACGGGTCGGGCTTCCTGTACGCCCTGGAGCTGCAGCGCGGCCCCGGGCAGCCGCTCACCGCCCAGGAATGCGCGCGGCTGGGCACCGGGTGGCTGGCCGACGCGCTGTTCGACGCCGGGCTGCACTGCCGCGCGGGCGACCACGGCCAGCCCTACGTGCACATCGCGCCACCGCTGATCGCAGGCCCCGCCGAGTTCGCCGAGATCCGCCGGATCCTCGCCGCCGTGCTGGGCGCGCTCGACTGACGGCAGGCCCGACAACCCACGGAGCACCCATGGCCAGGCAAGTCCACCTCGTCGACCTCACCTCGGTCGACGGCATGACCTACAGCCCGACCCTGGGCTACCTGCAGGCGGCCGCGCAGTCCGACCCGGACGTCGCCGCCGCCTGCACCTTCCACAAGCACATCCGGGTGGCCCGCGGCACCCTGTTCCCGCGGGTGTGCGCGGACGTCCTGGCCGCGATGGACGACCCGCTCGTGGCCGCGTTCTCGGTCTACAACTGGAACCGCTCCACGTCGCTGGAGCTGGCCGGGCTGGTCAAGCGGCGTTGGCCGAGGTGCCGGATCGTGCTGGGCGGCAACGACGTGAGCCACCAGCAGGACGCGGTGTTCGCCGAGGCGCCGTGGGTCGACGCGCTGGTGCACGGCGAGGGCGAGCTGCGCTTCCGCGACGTGCTCGCCGCGTACCTGCGCGACGACGACGACCTGTCGGGCGTGCCGGGGGTGTCGTTCCGGCGCGGCGGCGCGGTGGTGACCACCGAGCCCGCCCAGCGGATTGCCGACCTGGCGGCCGTGCCGTCACCGCTGCTCGGCGGCGCGTTCACCGACACCGAGCTGGCCGCCACCAGCATGGTGATCTACGAGACGAACCGGGGCTGCCCCTACAGCTGCGCGTTCTGCTACTGGGGCGGCGCGGTCAACTCCAAGGTCCGGCAGTTCCCCTTCGACCGCATCGTGGCCGAGCTCGACCGGGTCGTGCGGTGCGTGCGCGATGGCGCGCTGCTGTTCCTCGCCGACGCCAACTTCGGGATGCTGCCCCGCGACCCCGACATCGCCCGCGCCATCGTGTCGCTGTGCAGGCGCCACGACCGGCAGCTGGGGTTCATCGCGGCGTGGGCCAAGAACACCAACGACCGCGTGATCGAGACCGCGACCGTGCTGCACGAGGCGGGCCTGCTCAAGGCCGTGACGCTCTCGGCCCAGTCGTTCGAGCCGTCCGCGCTGACCGCGGCCAACCGGACCAACCTGCGGCCGGACCGCTTCCGCGAGCTGCACGCGCGCTTCCGCGGCCTGGGCATCTCCACCTACACCGAGCTGATCTGGGGCCTGCCCGGCGAGACGTACGAGTCGTTCAAGAACGGCGTCGAGGAGGTGCTTGCGGTCGGCGGCAACGTCGTCGTCTACCCGTTGCAGCTGCTGAACAACACCGAGTACGACAGCGCCCGGTTCCGGGCCGAGCACGCCGTCACCACGCGCCGCATGCCCGCCGACATCAGCAACCCCGAACTGCTCGGCGAGCTGGTCGTGGCCCACTCGACCATGACCGAGCAGGACTGGCTGCGCGGCCTGGACCTGCGGCTGTCGCTGTTCCTGTTCCAGAAGACGCTGATGCGGGCGACCTTGCGCCTGCTCAGCGCCGGGACCGGCACGCGGATCATCGACCTGTGCGAACGCCTGGTGACCTACCTGCGCGACTGCCCCGACCCCCGGGTGGCCGCCTTCGCCCGCGACTACCACGAAGCATGGCGCGACCCGCAAAGCACCGACTGGACCCTGCTCTCCGACGAACTGGGCAAGGAATTCCTCACCGACGACTCGCACTACCCGACCGAGGTCCACCTGCAGGCCATCGTCCACCACCTGGTGACCACCCCGGGCGCGCTGGAGCGGTTCCTCAACGGCGCGGTCGAGCACCTGCTCCCAACCGGGAGTTGCGACGTCAGCGAAGCACTGGCCCTCGACCTGGCCGCCGCAACCGCATTCCGCGCCCACCTGTGGGGAACCCCGCAATCCGCGGAGTTCTCCCTGTCAGCGCCCACCACCCGAATCCTCCGCGCAACCGGCGAACTCCCACCCGGCCCCGATGAAGTCCTCATCGGACGGTTCGAGACCGGCCCGCAAGCCGTCGACCGCTTCTCGTTCAGCCGCTACACGGACATGGTGTGGCGCAGCCTCGCCCACCCCCTGCACGCCGCCACCCTGACCGCCGCGGTGGCGACATGACCACCGCCATCCCGGCAACCCCAGCCGACATCCCCGCCCTCAGCGCCCTCCTCGGCACAGCCCTGCACGACAACCCCTTGTCCGCCCACTACCAACCCGACCCCGAACAACGCCGCACGGCCTTGCCAGCCCACTTCACCACCCTGCTCACCACCTGGCTCCACGCCGACCCAACCATGGTCCGCGCCTGGACCACCCAGGACCGCGACGCCCTCACCGTCTGGACCCACCAGAACCACACCGAACCCGCCACGGACCTCACCGACCTGCTCGGCCCCCGCAGCGCCGAACTCTTCACCGAAGCCATCTCCATAGCCGACGCCCACGAACCATCCGAACCCCACCACACCTTCCAACTGGCAGCCACCACCCCCCACCGCCGCCGACAGGGCCTAGCCACAACCGTCGTAACCCCCGGCCTCCAATGGTGCGACGCCGACCACATGCCCGCCTACTGCTGGACCGCCCACGAACCCGTAGTCGCCTGGCTATCCACCCACGACTTCCACGTAATCTGGAACGCCCCCCTCCCCTCAGGCCCAACCCTCTGGGGCGCCTGGCGAGACCCCCACTAACCCGGCGATCGTGGTGTGAACCCTGATCAACGCGCGCGGCGCGAGCGGTCGTGCGCCTGATCGAATGCGAGCGAACCGCCGGTGGGTGCCGCGGATCACTGTACGATCGGGACGCGATCCGGACGGGCGAGCAGGGGGCGCGGTGAGCGGTGTCAGGGTGTTGGTGGCGGGGGCGAGTATTGCGGGGCCTGCGCTGGCCCACTGGTTGAATCGGCGGGGGGCCGAGGTGACCGTGGTGGAGCGGGCTTCCGAGTTGCGTCCTGGTGGGCAGGCGGTGGATGCGCGTGGGGTGGCCAGGGACGTCATCGGGCGCATGGGGTTGGATGCGGTGGTGCGTGCGGCGTGCACTGATACCGCTGGGGCGCACACTGTGGACGCGGACGGGAAGGTGCTGGAGACCTTCCGGGCCGAGGACGACGGTGGTGACGGGTACATCGCGGACATCGAAATCCTGCGCGGGGATCTGTCCCGAGTGCTGTACGAGGACACCCGCGACGGCGTGGAGTACGTCTTCGGCGATCGGATCGCGGAGCTGACGCAGGACGCGGACGGGGTTGACGTGGTCTTCGCGGATGGCGGCCGGCGGCGCTACGACCTGGTGGTCGGGGCTGATGGGTTGCACTCGGCGCTGCGGGCGATGGTCTTCGGGCCGCATGAGCGGTACCTGCGCCATCTCGGGCACGTGCTGGCGTTCTACAGCGTGCCCAACGAGTTCGGGTTGGACCGCTGGCTGCTCGAATACCAGGACCAGGCGACCGGGCGCTCCGCCCTCCTGCGGCCCATCCAGGACGCCACCCGGGCGATGGCGATGTTCACCTTCCCCTCGGCTAACTTCGACGTCGACCACCGGGACGTCCCGGCGCAGAAGGCGCTGCTGCGCGAGCGGATGGCGGGGCTGGGCTGGCTGGCCCCGGACATCCTCGCGCACCTGGACGACACCCCGGACTTCTACCTCGACCAGGTCGCCCAGGTGGTCATGGACCGCTGGTCGCGCGGCCGGGTCGGGCTGCTCGGGGACGCGGCGTTCAGCTCGTCGCCGCTGTCCGGGCAGGGGACCGGGCTGGCCTTGGTCGGCGCCTACCTGCTGGCCGGTGAGCTGGCCGCCGCTGGCTGGGACGCCGAGGCCGGGTTCGCCCGGTACGAGGAGCGGATGCGGCCGTTCGTCGAGGGTAACCAGGAGATCGGCAGGCTCAACGCCCGCAGCCGCGACGTTCCCGGGCCGGGTCCCGACTTCGCGGGCGAGTGGTTCATGGAGCTGGTCGGGCGCGCGATCAACGGCGTCGAGCTGCCCGACTACGCCGGGGTGCCGGACTCCGGAGCCCCGTAGCTCACCGGATGTCCTTGACCAGCTTCTCCGCGGCCTTGATGACCTCCTTCTGGTGCGGTTGGAGTTCCTGCTGGCCCAGCCGGTCGAACACGAAGGGGCTCTCCAGGGGGTCCTCGACGCCTGCCAGCACCTCGATCACCGCCTGCGTGCAGAACGGCACGTACGCCTCGTCGTACCCGCCTTCGTTCGAGCACACGATGCGGCCGTCGCACAGGTCGGCCGCGGCGTCGATCAGGGCCTTGGCCATCTCCCGGAACCCGGTGGGGGTGACCATCATGCGGCCGAGCGGGTCCAGGGCGCTGGCGTCGAATCCGGCCGCGACGACGATGAGGTCGGGCCGGAACCGGCGCAGCGCGGGCACCACGACCCGGCGCATCGCCTCGGCGTAACCGCCGTTGCCCGTGCCCGGCGGGAGCGGGAGGTTCAAGGTGTAGCCGAAGCCCGCGCCCGCGCCGCGCTCGGTGAGGTGGCCGGAGTCCGCGGGGAACATCCGGTCCTGGTGCAGCGAGAGGGCGAGCACGTCCGGGTCCTCCCAGAACACCGCCTGGGTGCCGTTGCCGTGGTGCACGTCGAAGTCCACGACCGCGACCCGCTCCACCCCCTGCCGCTGCCGCGCGACCTGCACCGCGATGGCGATGTTGGCCAGCATGCAGAAGCCCATGCCGGAGTCGGGCAGGGCGTGGTGGCCCGGCGGGCGGACCAGCGCGTAGGCGTTGTCCACCTCCCCGCCCACCACGGCCTCCACAGCGCGGATCGCACCCCCGGCCGCGAGCCGCGCGATCTCGACGGAGCCGCGCCCGAACGGGGTGCCCCCGTCGCCTGCGTCGCCGCCGGTGTCGTTGGCGTCTATCAGGCGTTGCAGGTGCTCGGGGGTGTGGACGAGCAGGATCTCCTCGTCGGTGGCCTGCCGCGGCGCCAACCGCGTCAACCGATCGATCAGCCCGCTCACCACGACCAACTCATGCGACCGGCGCTTGGGTTCGGGGTTCTCGAAGTGGTGGAACGGTTGCAGCCCCAGCCGGTGATCAGCAGGCCGCAGCGCCGCGTACGTCCCGGTGTCATGCCACCCGTACAGCTCGTGGTACACGTAGCCAGTCGCCATGATCACGATCGTGGCCGCCCAGCAGCGCGCTGATCTAGACCAATTCGGGGCGTGCTGGCCGGCATCCGGGGCATATCAATCCCCGGGGACGTCACCCGCTCGTAGTGGGATGCTGCGGCTCGGCGCCTGCTGGCACGATCACCGCGTGGAGTCCTGGGAGTTGCACGTCGTGGCTCGCCGGTACCTGGCGGCCCGGTACGACGAGCTGGTCGAGACCTATGCCGGTTTGCCCGATCAAGGGCGGACGGCTGGCGACTACTCGGATGAGGCGAAGCGGATCTACCCCAGGTACAACGCGGTGGCCGCGATGCTGGAGGAGGTCGAGAGGCTCGATCCCGATGACCTCCCGGAGCTCGACCGCCTCGCCGCTGATCTCGCCGCGGCGGCCTTCGTCGCGCAGTCGCCCTTCACCAAGCCTCCGATGGAACAGGTCGAGGCGGAGGTGATCGAGGACGAGCGGCTGCGGTTCCGCCAGCTCATCCCTGTCTGGATGGCGAACCCGCCGCCGGCGGTGGTCCCGATGAAGTACCGGCGGGTGCTGCGGCAGGAGGAGTCCGCCGATTGGCGTCGCCGGCTTGAGGCGCGGTGGGGCCTGGTCGACCTGTGTTGGCACCCGCAGATCGAGGATTCGGTGCCGGAGGACGTGCTGGTGCTCCGGGGGAGGTCCATGTGGGATGGTCCAGGGGTCGATCGCGTGCGCGAGGCGCTGCGGGGGATGGGGCGGCTCCGCGTGGTCGAGCTGCGTGAGTACGGCGCTGACCGGCTGCTGGACGTCGAGGGGGTCGAACCCCGCTACACCCTTGCCGAAGGGGTGTGGACCGATGAGACGCTCGACTGGATCGCCTACGCCTCCCACGAGGGGACCATCGCGTTCGGTGGCACCCTCGCTGCCGTCCTCCCAAGTGCCTGGCCGGACATCGAAGGGTCTCGCTGGTAGCCGCTAGACCAGCACGCCGAGGGCTAGGGCGGTGGCGCTGATCGTGACGGCGTAGTGCTCCAGGCGGGTCAGGTCGGGTTCGGGGGTGGGGTGGGGGGTGCCGCCGAAGAGGCGGAGGAAGGCGCGCAGGATGGTGATGCCGTTGATGGCTGCGGCGACGGCCAGCAGGGGTGTCGTCTCGATGGCGTGGTGGGTGCCTGCGAAGCCGAGCAGGGGTGGGAAGCCCACCGCGGCCAAGCCGAAGACCAGGAACGCCACGGCCAGTCGGGGGGTGGCGGTCAGGCTGCCGCGAGGGGTGGACAGCGAGAGGTCGCCGCGGCGGGCGGTGAGGGCGGCGGTGGTCATGGCCAGGCCGGTGGCGGCGACGGCCATCGCCTGCCAGGCGATGCCCGTGAGCAGGAAGCAGTTGAGCGACAGCAGCAAACCGGCGAGGCCGCGTCGGGCGTCGTTCTGGGCGGCGGCGTACCCGGCGGCCAGGACCGCGAGTGCGGCGATGGCCGTGCGTGCCGGGGTGGGCAGGGCGGTGGGGTCCACCGGGACGACGGCTACCGCGACGAGCACGCCCATCGGCGCTCGCGTCGTCCACGCCAACGCCCTGGCCTGCGCTGCCAGGGTCAGGCCCCAGCCCATGCAGACCATGCCCACCGCCTGGGCCAGCAGGTACACCGGTCCGCGCACGAAGCGCAGCGCCAAGGCGACCGAGCAGGCCCACAGCAGCACGTCCGCCACCGCGTGGTGGAACGCGAGGTGGGCGGTGTCCACGGCGAAGAGCACGCAGACGAGCCCCAGCGTGCGCGGCGGGTGGTCGGCGGCGGGGGCCAGCGCCGTGGCCAGCAGGCCGCAGAGGGCGACCGCCACCAGCGCTGACGACGGGGCGGCAAGCAACCCCAGCCACGCCCCGATCACAGGCACCAGGGACGCGGCGAGGAGCCCGGTCGCCCAGTGCACGGCGGTCCGGCGCGCGGCGACGGGCGTGGCGCGGGTGGCCGTGGTGATCCCGGCGACGACCCACAGGATCGCGATCACGAGCGGGGTCAACGAGATCATCGCCTGCCTCGCAGGAGTCGGGCTACCGGACGCATGGCGCGGTCGAGCAGCAGGCCGTCGGTGTAGCCGCGTTCCAGCGCGAAGCGGTAGACGCGCAGGCGCGCGGGCTCCGGCAGGGCGGTGAAGACCCGGCCCGCAGGCGGCAGCGGGCGGGCGAGGTCCTGTTCAAGCAGCCGGTGGTCGTGCAGCAGGCTCGGCGAGCGCAGGAACTGCCCGGTGCGCAGCAGGGCGTGGGCGGCCAGGTGGATCGCCGCCAGCACCGTCCAACCCGCGCCGACCTCGACGAACACCAGCGCCACCTGCGTCATCGATGCGTAGGCCAAGGCGCTCTTGATATCGGTCTGCACCCGCGCGACGACGGTCGCATGCACGGCGGTCAGGACCCCGACGGCGATGATCGCCGCGTGCGCGAAGGTCGACTCGTCCCACAGCGGCATGGTGTGCAGCAGCAGGTACGGGCCGAGGCTGACGGAGATGGCGCCGTAGAAGACCGCGCTTGAGGGGGTCGGACCCTCCATCGCCCTGGGCAGCCACCCGCCGAACGGGAACTGCGCCGACTTGCCCATCGCCGCGAGCAGCAGCAGCGCGCCGACCAGCGGCGCGGAGGCGTTGGGGAGCACGAGCGCCAGGACGAGCCCGATGTCGGAGAGCCGGTAGGCGACGAACGCCCGCAGACCGTGTTCGAGCGGCCCGCGCCGCTGGTGGAAGAACGCGATCAGCAGCGCGGACGCCAACCCGCACACCTCCCAGCCGATCAGCGTCTGCCGCAGCCCCCGCCCGCCGACGACGAGCTCGGCCGCGGCGACGAACAGCGCGAGCAGGAGGTGGAAGCGGAGGAAACCGGGGTCGCGGTGCAGGTACCGGCGCGAGAAGACCGCGATCAGCCCGCCCAGGAGCGCGACCAGCGCGGTGAAGGACCGCTCCAGCCACGTCCCGGCGAAGGGCGCGGCCAGCAGCGCGGTCGCACAGCCGCCGACGGTCACCCACGACACCACGCCCTCGCCCAGCCGCACCCCGAACCAAGCCGGAATGGCAAGCCCGCCGAACCCGACCAGCGGAGCGAGCGTGGCCAACCACCAGGCGCTCACCGCACGCCTCCACGCAGAACCCAGGCGCATGCCGCGCGCCCGACCCGCTGGCGGGCGGGTTCGTAGGGCGGGTTGGACCCGCCCAGGCAGGCTTGCCGGGGAGATGCGGGGGGAGCGGGTGCAGTTGGTGGGGGCGGCCCGGACCGGCGCGGGGCCGTGGGTGCGGTTGGTGGTGGCGGGGTGATGGGGCTGGGCGTTTCGAGCGGTGGGGATCCGCACGGGGTGGGCTTGTGGGGCCGAGAGGAGTGGTGGGTGGGCGGGCGCGAGGGGGCGGGGATCATGATGCGCCGTCCAGGGCTGGGGTGGGTTGGGCGGCGAGGACGTGGGCGCAGCCGACTGGGCCTCGGTTGCCCGCATAAGCCGAGCGGGAGCGGTCGACCACCGGGAGGGTGACGTCGGAGGGGGTGTAGGGGGTGAAGCCGCCGTCGGTGAAGAGGTGCATCTTGTCGTCGTCGGGGTTCCAGGCGACCAGGCGGATCCAGCCGTTGCCGACGAGGCGGGCCAGGTCGGGGTCGCGGAGGCAGATGTCGAGCAGGCGGGTGGGGGTGGTGCGGACGACCAGGAGGAGGCGGACCGGCTCGTGGATCTCGACCATCTGCCAGGGCAGGCCGGTCCGCAGGTCGGAGGCGTGGCCGTCCATGACCCCGATCAGGCCCACCACGTTGTGCGGCAGCTTCGTCCCGCAGCCGTAGCCGATCGGGTCCACGAAGCTGAAGTAGTACTCCAGGTTGATCCCCGCGCACACCGGGCCTGCCGCCCGCAGCAGCGCGTCCAGCAGGTCGTGGTGGACGTCGGCCTCGCCGTCGTAGGAGATCAGGAAGGCGCGCCGGTCCAGGAACAATCCCCTGGTCAGACTGCGCTCCCCGACGATGCACACCGCGTTCGTGGCGTGGCCGTACTCCGGACGCGGCTGGGAGAGGTCGATCGAGTGCCGCAGCACGTGGCCGATCGCTCGCTCTTCGGGCAGGTCTTGCGGCGCGGACTCGAAGCGCCTGCACCGCTCGTGCGCGTCCGCCGCGCACGCCGCGCTGAGCGCGGCACGGGCGCGGTCGAGGTCGGCGGCGCGCTCCGGGGGCACCAGGTCGGTGTCGTAGTACACGACCGTGTCGTCGGCGGTGTTGTGGTACGCGCCGACGAACCACGTCCCCTCCGGTATGTCCACACCGGACTCCCGCAGCCGGTCGCGGACGGCGGGGTGGTTGGCCATCGCGGCGAAGGCGCGCGCGTTCGGGCCGCCGCGGCCGCCGCCGGTCGCCCCGCAGTCGTGCGCGGACTCGTGCGGGTTGTTCATGCTGGTCGAGCCGTGCCCGACGATGAGCACCAGCGGCGTGAAGCCCGCCGCCAGCCCGGTCGTCCTGGTGATCCCGGCGACGATGGCGGCCATCTCCGCGACGCTGAACTCCGGTTCGATGGCCAGCCGGGTGCGCGGCGGCGCCGCCTGCCGGTCGAACAGCCGGTGCGCGAGGGCCGGGAACAGGCACCGCGCGACGAGGGCGGCGGCGTGCCCGAGGCCGAGCGCCACCGTCAGCAGCCCGCCGCGGCCCAGCGTGCGGGTGCCGACGTGCAGGTGTCTGCGCCAGCGGGCGCGCAGCGTGGCGCGGGGCGTCGCGTCCGCCACCTCCACGACCGACTTGGTCGGCGTGATCACCACCGGGCAGAGCGGCCGGTCCCGCACATCGCGGAGGCCGCGGTAGCGCATGGCGACGCCGAAGAACCCGGCCGCGCCGAACGTCGCCACCTCGGGCGCGATCTCCTCCAGGTGCCTGCGCAGCGACTCCTCCCGCTCGTCGAGGCAGAACACCGCCTGCCATGCGGGCGCCTGCGCGGGCCGGGCCAGCCGCCGATGCGCGGCCAGGCAGCCGAGGACGTCCTCCTGGTGGCGGCGCTCGTAGGCCAGGTGCAGCAACCGCCGCCTGCGCAGGCCGTCGAACTCGGCGACCGCGCCGAGCCACGCCGCGGCGTGCCGGGGGTCGGCGAGCAGGTCGGTGTCTACCGGCATCACCTGGGCCAGCACGAACGCCTCGTGCACCAGCGCGAGATCGGGGCCCGGTTCCGGGACCGGCAGGTGGGGCAGGGCCGCGACCGACCGCGCCGCGAAGACGTCCAGGACCAGCTGGACCGCCAGGTAATCGGTGAGGCGGGCGGGTGGCGCGGCGACCGGCGCGTTGTCGGGGCGCAGCTCCAAGTGGCGGACCATGCCCGCCCAGCCGGGCAGGGACAGCAGCGTGTCCTGGACGACCTCCGGCCACTCGGCCTCGACCACCCCGAGTTCGCCCAGCGCCCACCGGATCGTGGCGACGGCGTCCCAGGACCGCTGGTCGGCCAGGGTGGCGGACAGGCCGCGCAGGAAGCGCGCCGGTGCCGCGCCCTGCCCGTACAGCGCGCGGAACGCCGCGAGGAGCCCGCGCTCGCGGGCGGGCATCGGCCAGTGCGCCACGCCCTGGTCGAGGAACGCCGCGGTGAAGCGGATGAGCACCGGGTGGACCAGGTGGTCGGCGTCGGCTCCGGTCGCGGCCAGCAGCCGGTCCCTCGGCCGCGCGCCCGGCGCCCGTGTCGCCCGCTCGGGCGCGACCACGGCCAGGTGCTGCCACATCGCGCCCAGGTCGACCCCGGTGAGCGCTGCGCGGCGTGTGGGCGACGCCAGAGGCGTGATCGTCGTCAGCAGGTCGGTTTCGGCCAGCAGCCACGGGATCTGCCTGGCATCGGGCACGTCGACCCGGTGGTGCAGACGTTCGCAGTGGAACAGCGACCGGTTCGGGCCGCCGGGGATGACCGGCCTGCCGCCGTCGTCGACCTCGTCGGCCACGACCGCGTCGATGTCGGCGGTGGTGATGCGGCCCTGGCGCAGCAGGTCGTGGAAGGCGTCCTCGCTCTGGTAGGGCTCGGTGCCGTAGAGCTGCGACGCGGCGGCGATGGCGTCGGTGAACTCCATGCTCTCGAAGGCGTGCAGGGTGTTGTGGTGCACGAACGCCTGCAGCGGGCCTTGCGTGGGCAGCAGCTCGGCGGCGTGGTCGACCAGCTTCTCGATCACGGCCGCCGCCGGTGGGTGGCGTGCGGGTGGTTGGCGACCGCGGCCAGGCCGTCGCGCCCGGTGATGGTCAGCCGCGCGGTCGGCCACTCCTTGGCCAGCGTCTCCAGCCGGTCGAGGAAGGTGTGGTCGACCAGGCGCGCGTCCCGGAGGTCGACGACGACCTCGGAGAGGCCGTCGCCCGCGGCGGCGACCGCGCGCCGGATCGGCAGCAGCGCCGGGAACACCGCCGCGTCGCGCACCGTCAGCGTGAGCACCGATCCCTCGCGGACCGCGCGCACGCGGGGACGCACGAGGGCGGTCACCGGGACACCGCGCGCCACGTGCAGGATGAGCTTGAGCAGCAGGCCCGCGCCCACGCCGACCAGCAGGTCGGTGAGCAGGGTGACCACCAGCGTGGTGAGGAACAGCGCCAGCTGGTCGCGGCCGGTGGTGGCCGCGTGGCGGAACGCTCCCGGGGAGGCGAGGCGGAACCCGGTGTAGACGAGCATCGCGGCGAGGGCGGCCAGCGGGATCATCTGGAGCACGCCGGGGATCAGCGCGACGAACAGCAGCAGGAACGCGCCGTGGGAGAAGTTGGCCCAGCGCGAGGTCGCCCCCGCGTCGACGTTGGCCTTGCTGCGCACGATCTCCGAGATCATCGGCAGGCCGCCGATGAGCGCGCAGACCAGGTTGCCGCCGCCGAGGGCCAGCAGGTCCCGGTTGAGGTCGGACACCCGCCGCAGCGGGTCCATCCCGTCCACGGCGATGACGGTGAGCGTGGACTCGACCGAGCCGATCAGCGCGAACATGAGGATGTACTGGATCGATGTGCCGCTGGTGATCTGGCTGAAGTCGGGCAGCACCACGGCGTCGACCAGCGACCCGGGCAGGCTCACCAGCTTGATGGCGGGCAGATGGGCGAGCAGCGCGATCGGCACGGCGACCGCAAGCACGGCCAGCGGGGCGGGCACCGCACGCACGCCCCGCACCCGCGGGACCACGATCATCAGCGCGAGGGAGACCACCCCAATGACCAGCACGACCGGGTCGGCGTGCAGGAGGCTGCTCGGGATCTCGGCGATCAGCCCCACCGGTGACCCGGCCGCCGGCGCGACCCCGGCGAGCACGTGGACCTGCTTGGCGATGATGATCACGCCGATCGCCGCCAGCATCCCATGCACGATCGACGGCGACAGGATCATCCCGATCGTGGCGACCCGGAAGAGGGCGAACAGGATTTGCAGCACCGCGGCGACCACGCCCACGGCGATGGCCCTGCGGTACCCGGCCACCAGGTCGCCGCCGCCGAGGTCGTGCACCGCGCCCACGGCGATGACGATGAGCCCGGCGGCAGGCCCCTTGATGGTCAGCCGGGCGCTGCCGAGCAGCGTCACCAGCACGCCGCCGACGATCGCCGTCATGACGCCTGCGATCGGCGGGAAACCGCTGGCCAACGCGATTCCCAGGGACAGCGGCAGGGCGATGAGGCAGACCAGGAAACCGGCTCTGATGTCGGCGGGGGAGAACCCCCGGATCGCCGTTTTCGGGCGCGGACCACTATTCATGAAAATTCCTCGGGTGGGGGCGGCGCAGCCGGTTAATGGGCGCGCGCGAATAACGGGCGGTTCAGGCGGAAATGGACATTCCGACTGGCGAACCGCGCGCTACCGGAGGAACGGGGACCGCTGTCCGCAGCGGCCAGTCCGCCTGGCCCGCCGCGCACCGCTGAGCTGGCAGTACGACGCCCTTGTCCTTGCGCTGCACGACATCTTGGCCGTCCTCAACGGACCCCGACTCATCGCACACGACGACGGCCGCGGCCCCGACGAACGGGCAGGAATCCGGCACTTCGGCCATCGACCCGAATAGGGCGATCGCAATGGCGACCACGATTGCGGCCAGCACGACACCCTCCCCCGTCGCCAAGACTTTGATTCGATCATGGCATGAAAGGGGGTGGCGTCAAGGGTTGCCCATTCCCATTCTCGCTGACGTCGAAAAACTGTGATCAACATTGTCCGCGTGTTAGTTTATTTTATTGCCCAGTGTCAACGAAATGCCGGCTGACAAGTTGTCGGGGTGCACTTGGGTGACGATCAAGGGCCACTCGCCGGTAGGACCGAATCGCCGGGGGCGATGGTGTGATCAGGGGATGGCTCGGTCGGCGTTGGCGATGATCGCGTCGTGCATGTACTTCGACAGTCCGGGGGCTACGTCGTCGAGGACCTCAAGCCGTTCCCGGGGCGTCAGGGTGATGCCGAGCTTGCGGGCATTCAGCTCTTTGTCGATGGCTGCGACCATCGCCTCGTGCCGGGCCATCCGCTCGGTGAGGAGATCGCGTTGGTGGCGGAGTTGGTCTTCGTCGGTGGCGTCGGCGAGCATGGCGGCGATCGTGGCGAGGTCGAAGTCCAGTTCCCGGTAGAACAGGATGCGCTGGAGCCGCCTGAGGTCTTCTGCGGAGTAGAGCCGGTAGCCCGCCGCGCTGCGGTCGCTGGGTTCGAGCAGGCCGATCTCGTCGTAGTGGTGCAGGGTGCGCACCGACACCCCGGCCAGTTCTGCCACCGCGCCGACGGTGTGCTCGTTCACGTCATCCATGCCGACCACAGTGCGGCCTCACCTCGCGGGAGGGTCAAGCGCTGCCCGCCCGGTCGTCTGATGTCCGGAGCTCGCCGGTTCGGGTGAGGTGGTCGGCCAGGTCGCGGAGTTTGAGGTTGGTGTGCTGGCTCGCGCGCACGAGGAGGCTGAACGCCTGGTCGGCGGTGAGCTTGTGGCGTTCCATCAGGATGCCCTTGGCCTGGCCGATGAGGTCGCGGGTCGTGATCGCCTCGGCGAGGTGGTCCTGTTTGCGGGCGGCGGCCAAGGCGACCGCGGCGTGGTCGGCGAACAGGAGGCCGACGTGCTCGGATTCCTCGTTGAACGCCCGCGGCAAGGCGGAGTACAGGTTGAGGGCGCCGAGATCGTCGTCGCGGACGAACAGCTGGAACGAGAGCATGCTGGCCACCCGGAGCTGCTGCACCCGCTCGGTGAACGAGGGCCACCGCCGCTCGGCGGCCAGATCGGGCACCGAGACCATCTTGTGCTGGTAGAGCGCGTCCAGGCAGGGGCCCTGACCGGCGTCGTACTGGCCCTGGTCGACCTGGTTCGGCAGCTCGTCGGTCACCGCCACCGTCTCGATCTGGCGCCGGGAGACGACGGTGATGATGCCCGCGTGCTCGGCGCCGGGGATGGTCTGCACCGCCGAGCGGACGATCGCGTCGAGGGTGTCCTGCGCGTTGTCCTGCTCCTGCAGGGTGCGGGCCACCTCGCTGAGCTGCACGGCCAGTTCGTCACGATCGGGCCCCGCCCCTGGCCGTCCTCCTGAAGTGTTCGCCACTGCTCACCTCTTCGGGTTCGAGTACCCGGCCGTAGACGAAGTATCACCGCATCGTCATGACGGGGCTTGGTGGGTGCGGGCGGTGTCCGCGCCGTGGGAGAAGGACGCCGACTCCTGACCGCGCTGGGGGCGGTCCTGGGCACGCAGCCGGGGGAGGGTGCGGCGGAGGGCGTCGATGAGCAGGTCGGCGAGGTCGCGGCTGAAGCCGTTGCGGACCACGATGCGCAGCACGGCCAGGTCCTCGCGGTGGGCGGGGAAGGTGTAGGCGGGCACCAGCCAGCCCTGTTCGCGCAGGGCGGCGGAGACGTCGAAGACGGAGTAGCCGGTCTCGCCGTCGGCGAGGGTGAAGGCGAACACCGGGAGCTGCCGCCCGTCGGTGAGCAGGCGGAACGCGCCGAGGTCTGCGATGCGGGCCGCCAGGTCGGCGGCGACGTCGCGGCAGTACTGCTGGACGCGGCGGTAGCCCTCGCGGCCCAGGCGCAGGAAGTTGTAGTACTGGGCGACGACCTGCGCGCCGGGGCGGGAGAAGTTCAACGCGAAGGTGGGCATCTCGCCGCCGAGGTAGTTCACCTTGAACACCAGGTCGGCGGGCAGGGCGTCGGCGTCGCGCCACACCACCCAGCCGACACCGGGGTAGACCAGGCCGTACTTGTGGCCGGACGTGTTGATCGATGCGACGCGCCGCAGGCGGAAGTCCCACTCCAGGGCGGGGTCGCAGAAGGGCGCGACCATGGCCCCGGACGCCCCGTCGACGTGCACGGGGATGTCCCAGCCGCGTTCGTCGCGCAGCCGGTCGAGGGCGGCGCAGATGTCGGCGACGGGCTCGTAGCTGCCGTCGAAGGTGGAGCCCAGGACGGCGACCACGCCGATGGTGTTCTCGTCGCAGTGCGCCACGGCCTCCTCGGCGGTCAGGTGGAACCGGTCGCCCGCCATCGGCACCAGGCGGGCCTCGACGTCCCAGTAGTTGGCGAACTTCTCCCAGCAGACCTGCACGTTGACGCCCATGACGAGGTTCGGGCGGTGGGTCGCCAGCCCCGCGGCGCGGCGCCGGTGCTGCCAGCGGCGCTTGAGCGCGAGCCCGGCGAGCATGCACGCCTCGCTGGAGCCGGTGGTGGAGCAGCCGGTGGCGCGGTCGGGGTCGGCGGCGTGCCAGAGGTCGGCCAGCATCCGCACGCACCGCTGCTCCAGGTCGGCGGTGCGCGGGTACTCGTCCTTGTCGATCATGTTCTTGTCGGCGCACTCGGCCATCAGCGCCTGGGCGGTGGGCTCCATCCAGGTGGTGACGAACGTGGCCAGGTTGAGCCGGGCGTTGCCGTCGAGCATCAGCTCGTCGTGGACGATCTGGTAGGCGGTGTCGGCGGCGAGGCCGTCGTCGGGGAGGCGGTTGCGCGGCACCTCCACCGGCTCGCGGGTGAACACCGGGTTGACCGCCACGTCCTCCCGACCGGTGGCGTGCGGGTCCGCTGGGTTGAGGGGCACGTGCGGGCCTTTCGTGGTCAGGCGCCTGCTTGGGACGCCGCGGCGTGGGCGCCGAGCTGGTCCAGGGTCAGCGGGTGGCGCGGCGGGTGGTCGACCGCGGTGCGCCGGGTGACGCGCAGGCTGCCGTCGACGTGCAGCAGCTCGCCGGGGCGCAGCTCCTGCCACCCGGGGTCCTCATCCATCCGCTCGCTGGCCACCACCACGGCCGGGTGCTCGGCCAACGCCCCCGCCCGAGCCCGGATGCGCCCCGACGCGCTGGCGTGCTCCAGATGCCGCCCCCCGTGCGGCCCACCCGCGCCGCGCTGGAGGACGAACAGGTCGTGGGTCTCGGGGTAGCGCAGCGCCCACAGCTCGGTGGGGGTGGTCAGGATGAGGTTGATCGCGTAGATCGGGAGGTGCTCTGCCGCCCAGCGGGTCGCCGCGGTGATGCCTTCGCCGATGTCGCCGGTGGCGTCGACGTGCTTGGTGACCAAGGCGAAGTACCGCTCGGAGTCGGTGTCCCCGGAGACGAGGTCGCGGTAGGGGCCGAGTTCGGCTTCGAGCGTCGGCAGGTCGCCGATGACGCCGTTGTGCGCGAACAACCGCCCACGCTGCTCGAACGGGTGAGTGTTGCGCGGGTCGAGCCCGCCGGTGGAGGCGTAGCGGATGTGCGCGACGAACGTGGTGGAATCCCGCTGCTTGGCCTCCTGGGCGAACTCCTGGTCCTGGTAGGCGGCGAGGGGCTGCTTGTCCACCTGCGGGTCGCCGTCCTCGCCGAACACCCCCAACCCGGTCCCATCCGGCTCCCGCCTGCTCTGCTCGGCAAGGCTGTCGGGCGCCTCCAACAACCAGAACGTAGCCCGCACCCGCCGCGGCGCGGCCGACAGGCCGAACAACCGGCACATCCGCCCTCCCGTGGTCACCTCCCACTGGAGGTACCCACGAGGTCGTCCCGCAAGCGTCGGGCACCGGACGGTCACCGGTGTAGGTGTCGCGGAACGGGGCGTCCCCGACTGCTCCTGCGCGCAGCGATCGACGTGCTTCTCCGGCACCTGGTCTTGGGCGGCTCACCGGTATCCTCCGCGCCAACTGCTGGGGGTGGGGAACTTGAGCGGAGAGTTGGTCAGGAGCGGCCCGTGGGCGAACTGGCCTGCCCTTGCGGTTGTCTGCATCTTCCTCGCCGCTCCAGCGCCTGGTCTGCTGAAGACCGAACTGGGCGTCGACCTTCCTGCGGCCGCGGTCGGTGCCGTCTCGGCGGCGGTCGCCTGCGAAATCATCTGGCGCTTCGGAATTCGGCCTCGGCTGCTGTGGAACGAAGGAGGTCTCGCCATCGTCCATCCGCTCAGCGTCTGCCTAGTCCGCTGGTCGGAGGTGGCGACCGTCGAGTTGCAGGGCAATGCGATCCGGGTATCCGCTTCTGCTGGTCAGACCCATGAATGGGATTTCGACCGAATGTGGTGGCTGGCGCGGCTTTCGGATAGGTATGCGTCACGGGGCGTGAACGCCGTGGAAGAAATGCGCAGCCACCTCGGTCGTGGTGAGGCTCACCGACTGCCCGCCGCCGAGCTCTCCCGGCCATGGGTCATGTGGTTGGTGGTAGCAGCAACCGCGCTGCTCGCGCACTTCGTCACCCCCTTCGTGATCGCCTTGGATCCTGCGCTATAGGGGGCTGCGGCTGTTGCTCAGAACAGGGTGGCGGGCTCTACCGGTTCCGGTTCGGGCAGGGCGGGGAGGGTGGGGGCTAGGGCTCGGACGTCGTCGTGGAAGCGGCGGACGAGGGCGGGGGCCTCGTCGTTGTCGGGGGTGTGGATGAAGATGGTGGGGGAGCGGCCCTCGTGCAGCCAATCGGCGGCGACCGTGGTCCACGGCTGCCATCCCTCGACCGTGTCCTCGATCGAATCGCGGCCCAGGTAGCGGATGATGGGGCGGTCGGTCAGGGCCTTTGTGCGGCGGGGGAGGCGCGGCTTCTTGGTCCAGGCGTCCCGCTCGGCCTCGCTGGTCGGGGGGCGCTGGAAGAAGACGGTGGTGTCGAACGGAACCCACTCGGTGTTGGCGTCGGCGAGGGTCCGCTCCAGCAGCGCTGTCGAGGCGGCTTCGGTGAAGAATCTCGGATGTCGCACCTCGACGGCCCGCTGGCGGTCGGTGGGGAGTCTGCGCAGGAAGCGGCCTAGGGCATCGACGTCACCCGGGCCGAAGGTGGCGGGAAGCTGTGCCCAGAGCACCGCCCGCTCACCGAGCGGCTCGATCGCGTCGAGGAACGCCCGCATCTCGACCTCAACCCCGGCGAGCCGACGCTCGTGGGTGACGACTTTGGGAATCTTCAGCACGAACCGGAATCCGGCATCGGTCTGCTGCGCCCACGTCGCAACCGTTGCCCGCGCGGGTGTCGCGTAGAAGGTGGTGTTCCCTTCCACGGCATTGCACCAGCTCGCGTAGGCACGCAACCGCTCCTTGGCAGGCAACGACTGCGGCATGAACCGCCCAGGCCACGCTTTGTGCGTCCACATCGCGCACCCGACGTTCAGACGTGCCACTCCGCAAGCTCCCCTCGAACCTGATCAGCAGCTTACTCGGCAAGGCGGTGGCCGAGTCCCTGCCTACGCCGCGAGTTGCCCGGTCCTGGAGAGCAGGATTGACCAGTTGAGCTGGTCAGTCGGCATCCGGATTCGCTTCCACCACGGTGCCCGAAACCACTCCCGGCGGTATCCCAGGCGCCGGTTCCGCGTGCGTTTCGGGCCATGAATCCGGGGCTGGTCCGAACGCGCGCCGCGCCGCCCGGACGGCCAGGGCGGCGACGGTGGCATTGGCGCCGCCGCCGATCACCGCGCCGATGCCGAACGGGGCCACGCGGCTGAGCACGATGACCCCCTGCTTGATGCCGTACTTGGTGATGAAGTTCCGGCCCAGCACACCGTTGATCTGGCGCAGCGTCGCCGCGGGCACCTTGCTGACGAGTTGGCGGGCCCAGTGCTGACCCGTGCGCTCGGCGACCTTGCCGATGGTCTTCGTCCCGGACTCGCCGAGCAGGATGCCCATGACCAGGGTCCGGCGCCGTTCGACCTCGTCCACCCGGACCCCGTGGACCTCGGCGACCGAGAGGACGAACAGGGCGCTCAGTTCGAGCGAGGACAGGGCCTCACCCGCCGACAGCGCCACCGCGACCCCGGTGCCGATCCCCGGCGCGGCTGCGGCCCCGCCGACCGCGGCCCCGGTGCTCGCCAGCGCGCTGACGTACATCCGCTCCAACGCGCGGACGACCTCCCCCGGCGTGGCCTCCGGGTTGCGCTGGCGGGCCCGCGCGATGTTCTTGCGAACCAGCTCGCATCAGGGGTATTGCTACTACTGGTTCGCCGCCGATGAAGGCGATGATCCACCAGTGATGGAGTACATCGAATGCGAACCGGGCGTTGCGAGGCGGTGGTCATCCTTCACGGACTTCTTGTCGGAGGAGTTGGATGGGATCGCTACCCAGGCGAAGTGGAGGTCGACCGAGTGAGGACCGCTGGGCGTGGTGCTTGCGCACCACGCCGGTTGGGCTCGACGTCATCGCGCTGCAGGGCGACGTGACCCCGGACGAGGCGATTGCTGAGCAGGTTCGGTTGGCGCCGTTGGTGGTGGCTGCGCCGCCTGCTGGGTTCGACCCTCGGGTGGCGGTGGGGCTTGACGTGGCCTATGTGGATGGGACTGGGGATCTGGTCGCGGCGGCGGCCTGTGTGGACGTCGTGTCGGGTGGGGTGGTGGAGTCGGTGGTCGTGGGTGGGCATACCGACTTTCCTTACGTTCCGGGGTTGTTTGCCTACCGCGAGTTGCCTGCCCTGCTCGACGCGCTCGCCGCCTTGACAACCCAGCCGGATGTGTTGGTGTGCGACGGTCACGGGGTGGCTCACCCGCGCCGCTTCGGGCTGGCGTGTCATCTCGGTGTCGAGACCGGTGTTCCGACGATCGGGGTCGGCAAGAGCGCGATGGGGGCGTTCGAGATGCCTGCGGCGGCGCGTGGTTCGTGGACCGACATGGTTGACGACGGCACTGTGGTCGGTCGGGTGCTGCGGACGCAGGACGGCGTCAAACCGGTGTTCGTGTCGGTTGGCCACCTCATTGATCTCGACACCGCCACCGACCTCGTGCTGCGGCTCAGCCGCCGCTACCGCCAGCCGGAAACCACCCGCGCCGCTGACCACTTTTGTCGGCAGGCTGTGAAAGGCTTCCGCCAGACCGACGCCTAGCCGGTGCCGGTCGTGGACCGGGTGGTGCGCGCGCCGCCGTTGAGCAGACGAGAGAGAACCGCATGGCCAGGGACAACGACCCCGGGGTGGTCGCCGAGCTGGACCGCCTCGACGAGGCGGTCAAGGCGGCGCCTGCTGGAGACACGTCGGCGCAGATCGCGTTGTGGCGGCAGGCCACCGCGCTGGAGCACTGGTTCTTCATCGCGCGCGGATCGGCCGAGCAGCCGCGTCCCTACGGCGTGGCCGCCCCGCAGGGGCCGATGATCTGCCTCTACAGCAGCGCTGAACGCGCGCGGGACGCAGCCCGGGGGCTGGGGCTGGTCGACTCCGAGGACGGCTCGGTGCCGTTGTTGGCCGTGCCGATGCCCGCTGCGATCGACTACCTCGCCTCCTTCGGCCCGTCCGGCGTCGCAGGCGTCGTGCTGGACCACCCGCGGCTCGGGCACTGGATCCCGCTGGCGAACCTCGGCTTGCTCAAGGGGTGGATGGCGCAGTGAGCGACAGCTTCGTCGAGGTGATCGCGCGCGACGTGGCCGCGGACCCGGGCAATCTCGCGTTGCGTGAGGACTTCATCACGCTGCTGCTGGAGCAGGACCCGGACCGCGCCGCCGCCCAGCTGGCCGAGTTGGAAGCCCTCGGCGGCGACGCGGGGCGCATCCGGCTGCTGCGGGCCCGGCTGATGGCGGCGCGGTTGCGCGTGTCGAACCAACCGGTCCCGGCCCCGGCCGACGACGACCCCGAGGACGAGGGCGCGGCGCTGTGGGACGCCGAACGCCCGGCGGTGACGCTGGCCGACGTGGCGGGTCTCGCCGAGGTCAAGCGGCACCTGCACACCGCGTTCCTGGCCCCGCTGCGCAACCCCGAGCTGGCGGCGGCCTTCGGGCAGAAGCCGGGCGGGTCGCTGCTGATGTACGGCCCGCCGGGGTGCGGCAAGACGTTCATCGCCAGGGCGATCGCGGGCGACCTCGGCGCGTCCTTCCTCCACGTGACCCTCGCCGACCTGCTCAGCAAGTGGATCGGCGAGAGCGAGAAGGCCATCCGGAGCGTCTTCCGCAACGCCCGCGCCGCGGCGCCGTGCGTGATCTTCTTCGACGAGTTCGACGCCCTCGGCGGGCGGCGCACCTCCGGCGGCGGCGGGTCGCAGGCGATGCGGATGATGGTCACCCAGCTGCTGGAGGAGCTCGACGGCGTGGCCAGCGCGAACGACGGGGTCTACTTCCTGGCCGCGACGAACCGGCCGTGGGACATCGACTCCGCCCTGCGGCGGCCGGGCCGGATCGACAAGACGGTGCTGGTGCTGCCGCCGGACGCGGTCGCCAGGGCGGCGATCATCCAGCGCGGCCTGGAGGGCAAGCCCGCCGAGGTCGACGTCGCCGCCGTCGCCGCGGCGACCGAGGGGTTCTCCGGCGCCGACCTGGCCCACCTGACGACCAGCGTGCTCCAGCAGGCGATGGTCGAGTCGATGGACCGGGGCGAGCTGGTGCCGGTCACCACCGAGGCGGTGCTGGCCGCGGTCGGCGGCATCATCCCGTCCACGACGTCCTGGTTCGACCAGGTGGCGCCCGTGCTGGAGTACGGCGTCGACGACGGCACCTTCGACCAGCTCCGGGCGTACCGGGTGAAGCGGGGCATGCGATGAGCGGACGCACCACCTCCGGCGTGGAGCGCGATCTGGACCTGGCCTGGGAGCTCTTCGCGGCCCAGCCGACGCACCCGCGGGTCGCCGAGCTGGCCCTGCGGGTGCTCGCCGACCAGCCCGAGCGCAGCAGCGCGGCGCTGCTGCTGGGCAACCACCGGGAGATCTGCGGCGAGACCGACGAGGCGCGGCGCATCTACCTGCAGGTGGCCGGCCGACGCGACAGCCAGTTCATCAACGCGGCGCGCGCCCTGCGGCACCTGGCGGCAGGCGAGCACGACGACGCCGAGGCGCTGCGGTGGGCGCACATCGTCTTGGGCGAGGACCACGAGGACTGGGACGACTGGATGGAGCTGGGCTCCGCCCAGGCGCTCTGCGGGGAGTTCGAGGACGGGTGGCGCCACCTCGACGAGGCGGTGGCGATGTGCGCGCGCACGTCGCCGGACGAGCTGCCGAAGGCGCTCGGGATGCGCGCGGCGTACCTGCTGGGGAGCTTCGCCCCGGTCGACCGGTTCGTCACCGCGGCCGAGGAGGCCATCCAGGCCGACGCGGCGAACTCCTCGATCGCCCTGCTGCTGGGCTGGGCCTACCTGGTGCAGTACCGGTTCGCCGACGCCGAGCAGCTCGGCCTGCGGCTGCTGCGCGCGAACCCGACCGACGACATGCTGCACAACCTGGTCGGCACGGCGCGGACCATGCTCCAGATCGTCGAGAACGCCAGCGCGCAGGACATCACGATGGAGGACATCCGCCGCAGCGGGGTGATCGAGCTGGGCTGGAAGCAGCTCCGCGACCGGATGCTCGGCGTCGACCTGGCCTCGGCGTTGGCCGGGTTGGACGAGGTGATGCCCGCGGACCTGCGCGCCACGCTGCGGCCCGGGGCGTCGCTCGCCGAGGTGCCGGACGCCGACAAGCTCGGCTCCATCGCCGCGGAGGACCTGGTCGCCTGGCACGACGGCCAACCCCCCGGCACCGGCGCGACCTGGGGCCTGCCCGAGCCGTTCCGCCTGATGTCGGCCGCCGAGATCATCAGCATGAGCGCCGAGATCGAAGCCGACCCGGCAGCGCACCCGGCCTGGCCGGAGAACGACGCCTGGGAACAGGTGATGACCGACGACGCAGGCTCCTACCTGGTCATCATCGCCTTCGGCGCCCTGGTCAAGCGCCACCCAGGCTACCCGGACGAACCCGTCGCCCCGTCAATGGCCGACTGGATCTGGGACCGGGTAGCCGCCTTCGGCGGCGTGGACCCGCGGCCAACGTCGCGGAAGTCCGAGCCCGTGGCATGATCGAGTCTGGTGCTACACCGCCGACGCGGTGGTGGGGCTGCGCTCCGACCGTTATGCGGAGGCCGACATCTCCGATCAGGCTGAGCGACCTCACCGTGCCGAATCGGTACCAGCACGCGATGCGGAACTGCGTAGGCGAGCGGTCGTGATGGTTGGTTGGCTCGCGCAGGAGATAGGCGTGGGAAGGCGAAAGCGCCTGGTCTGACTGGGGCGGTTGGTGCCAGCCTAGGGGTATGACGCAGGTGACCACGAGCTTGTTCGATGCCGCGACCGCTGAGGAGGGTGATCTGCGGGCGTGTTATGCGGTGATCGCCGCCAGCGCCGTTGAGGATGGGAGGGAGAGGCCCTCGTATGAGGGGGCGATGCGGCGGTTGGCGGAGCCTGCGCCCGGGGTGGCGCAGTCGGTCACGCTGTTAGGGCGGGTCGATGGGGTCGTGGTCGGGTTGGGCTCGGCGTTGTTGCCCGGGGAGGAGAACGCGCATCTCGCTCCTGCGTGGATCACCGTGCACCCCGAGTACCGCCGCCGCGGGGTGGGCACGGTGTTGCTGAAGGCCCTGCTGCCCGAACTCGTCGCGCAGCAGCGCGTCGATGTGGAGGCGTGGGGGGTTGCGAAGGACGGGGTGGGGGAGGAGTGGGCGCGCGGCCGGGGGTTCGAGCGGATTCTGGAGACCGTGTTCCAGCAACTCGACCTGACGACCGTGGACCGGGCCTTGTGGGACGTCGATACGCCCACGGGGTTCTCGGTGACCAGGTGGGTCGGCAGTGCGCCGGAAGACCTGCTGCCGTCGTACGCCCACGCCCGGACCGCGATGGCTGACGCTTCGTTCGGCGATTCCAGCCACGTGGCCCCCGAATCGACCCCGGAGCGGATCAGGGCGGCTGAGGTGGGCAAGCGGCGCGACGGGGTGGAGCACCGGGTGGTGGTGGCCTTGGACGCGGCGAGCGGGGAGGTCGTCGGGTTCACCGAAGTGGACCTTCGCCCTGGTCAGGAGGTCGTCGCGCACCAGGGCGACACCGCTGTCCTCCGCGGTTTCCGCGGGCATGGGCTGGGCAGGCTGATGAAGTCGCGGATGGCCTCCTGGATCGCGGCGGAGTGCCCGGAGCTCACGACGGTGGAGACGAGCACGGCGTCGACCAACGCGCACATGATCGCGGTCAACGAGGCGATCGGCTATGCGACCACCCGCAGGCGCGTCGTGCTGAGGGCGAAGGTGGAGGCCCTGATCGCCTAGTGGTCCTTGCACGCGCCGCTGGGGCGGAAGGGCTCGGCGAGTTGGGCGAGGTAGGTGGCGGGGTAGTCGGGCTTGGCGGCCATGCCCAGGTCGGCGCTGGTGAAGGCGCGGCGGGGGTCGTAGGAGTAGGTGCCCAGGAGGTGGTCCCAGAGGAGGGTGAACAGGCCGAAGTTGACGTCGCCGATGCCTGCCCACTTGAGGTGGTGGAAGCGGTGGGCCTGGTTGAGGGCGAGCACCGCGCGCAGCGGTCCGACGCGGTAGTCCACATTGGAGTGTTGCAGGAGCAGTTGCACGGCAACGCACAGGGCGAGCGCGTAGGCGACTTCGACGGGCATGCCGAGCACGACCAGGGGTGCGACGCCCGCGGCGGTCTCCAGGGTTTGGTGGACGGGGTGCTTCATCAAGCCGTTGAAGCCGTAGGAGCGCTTGATGCTGTGGTGGACCGCGTGCAGGCGCCACAGCGCGGGCAGCTTGTGGCTGGCCAGGTGGACCAGGGTGATGCCCAGGTCGGCGACGAGCACGGCGGCGAGGACCTGCAGGACGAACGGCCACTCCCGGGGCCAGGCGCCCTCGATCGAGGCGATGGCGGTGATCAGGGGGAGGGCGGCGACGCCTGCCAGGGTGAGGGTCTCGTTGACCAGGGCGTGGGCCACGTCGCGGCGGTCGTCGTCGTGCGGGGTGTTCCAGTCGGCGTGGTAGGGCAGGAGGCGTTCGGCGGTGAAGGAGAGGGCGATGGCGAGCAGCAGGAGGCCGATCAGCCAGAGCTTGGACCCACCGCCCGCGACGACGGCGATCCCGGCGCCGTTGATGCCCAGGAGCATGAGCGGCACGTAGCCGTACCGGATGAGAGAGCGCATGCGGTGACGATGCTGCCTCGGCTGCCGTCAGGGCTTGAACGAACTCGCTGAGATCGTCACCCCGCGCGCGAGGTGGGAGGGGGCGAGGCCGAGCATCTCGTGGCAGGCGCGGGTGAGGTGGGCGCCGTCGGCGAACCCGGCGGCATGGGCGGCGTCGGTGATCGTCCCGCCGCGTCGGAAGTGGTCGATCGCCCGGTGCAGGCGGATCCAGCGGACGTAGGCGCGGAAGGGCAGCCCCAGTTCCTCGGTGAAGAGGTGGCCGAGCCGGGACGCCGAGATCCCGACGGCGGCGGCGAGGTGGTGGAGCCGGACGGGGCCGTCGAGCAGGCTGGGCAGGAGGTCGATCGCGGCGCGGAGCGCGGGGTTCGGCGGGTCGGGCGCGGTTGCCTGGAGCAGCGCTCCTACCGAGGCCGCGTCGCCTGCGGCTTGCGCCCATGCCGCGGCGGAGGTGGTGGGCAGGCCGGTGTCCCGGACGCGGCGGGTCAGGGCGCGGCCGAGGTGGTCGTCGGCGTCGACCCAGGCGAGCACTCCCTCGGCCGCGCCCAGCAGCTCGTGCTCGACGCCGGACGGGATGATCGCGGCCCTGACCTGCACGGCGACGCCTGATCCGTCGCGCACGGCCAGGGGCTCACCGCGGCTGACCACGATCTGGACGGCCGCGTGCCGGTGCGGGCGGGCGGCGCCGACCTGGCCCGTGTAGGTGAAGCGGCCGGGGCGCAGGGCTGCGGTGCCGTGCCAGGCCGTCACCGCGGGGTACGCCTGAAGGTCGCTGCCACGGTTGTCTCCCTTCCAGGTGGTGGGTCGATCCCCGGCGTGCAGTATGCACCGTTGTGGGTGTTGCGGCGGCCACCGCTGAGCGAGTAACGGGTGTTACATTGATGAGCGTGACCGACGTTCGGTGGCTGATTCTGGTGATCAAGGTGCCCGCGGAGCCGTCGCGGCACCGGGTGGCGGTGTGGCGGGAGCTGCGCAAGGTCGGGGCGCTGTCGCTGGGGCAGGGCAGCTGGGCGGTGCCGGAGGTGCCCGTCTTCGCCGAGGGGGTGCGGCGCGCGCTCGAACTCGTCGAGGCCGCGGGTGGCCAGGGCTTGGTGTTCCAGGCCTCCGGGCGGTCGGAGCGGGACGCGGCGGGGGTGCGGGAGCTGTTCACCGCCGCGCGTTCGGCTGACTGGGCCGAGTTCCTCTCCGAGTGCGACAAGTTCGAGCAGGAGATCGCCAAGGAGGTCCGGACGGCCAAGTACACCTTGGCCGAGCTGGAGGAAGAGGAGCAGAGCCTCGAACGGCTCCGCCGCTGGCACCGGGACCTGACCGCCCGCGACGTCTTCGGCGCTCCCGAGGCGGTCGAGGCGGGCGAGCGGCTCAAGCGGTGCGTCGAGGTGTGCGAGGACTATGCCTCCCGGGTCTTCGCCGCGCTGCACTCGACCGAGGTGTGGGGGAAGTGACCGTCATGTGGCCCCTGTACGCGGCGGGGTTCACCACCGCGTTCGGGGCGCACGGCATCGCGGCGAACCTGGGCGGGTTCTCCGCGGACGCGGTCACCTCGCTGCTCGTGCTCGGCGGGCTGCTCGCGCTCTACGACGGCGCCGAGGTCCTGCTCAAGCCGGTCTTCGGCAGCCTCGCCGACCGCATCGGCGCCAAGCCCGTGCTCCTGGGCGGCCTCGTGGCCTTCGCCGCCGCCTCCGCGCTGTACGCCGTCGCCGACACCCCCGGCTGGCTGTGGGCGGCCCGCCTCGGCCAAGGCGCGGCGGCGTCGGCGTTCTCGCCCTCGGCCTCGGCGCTGGTGGCCCGCCTCAACCCGGCCGCCAGACGCGGGCGCGCGTTCGGCGGGTATGGCTTCTACAAGTCCATCGGCTACACGCTCGGGCCGCTGCTCGGGGGCGTCTTGGTGTGGGCGGGCGGGCTGCGCCTGCTGTTCGCGGTGATGGCGTTGTGCGCGGCGGTTGTCGCCGTGTGGTCGGCGGTGGCGGTGCCCCGGGTGCCGCCGCTGCCGCGTCAGCGCCAGACGGTGGTCGACTTGGCGCGCAGGCTGTCCCAGCGGTCCTTCCTCGTCCCGACCGCCGCGCTCGCTGCGGCTACGGCGGCGTTGTCGGTGGGGGTGGGGTTCCTGCCGGTGTCGGGGGCGGCGGCTGGGCTGGGCACGGTCGCCACGGGCGCGGCGGTGTCCGTTCTGGCTGCCGCGGCGGCTGTCGTGCAGCCGATGGCGGGCCGCGCGTTCGACGCGAACCGCCTGACCACGCGCGTTGGGTTGATCACCGGTCTGCTCGTCACCGCCGTCGGGTTCGCCGCTGCGATGCTGCCCGGGCTGGTCGGGGTGCTGGCGGCTGCCGCGTTGATCGGCGTGGGCACGGGCCTGGTCACCCCACTCGGCTTCGCCGCGCTGGCCGCGTCGACTCCGGAGGAGCGCATGGGGCAGACGATGGGCTCAGCCGAGCTGGGACGCGAACTCGGCGACGCGGGCGGCCCCCTGCTCGTCGCCGGAGTCGCCACGGCCACCACCCTCACCGCCGGCTACGCCGTCCTCGCCGTCTTGCTGGCCATCGGCCCATTGCTCGCGTTGCGACCACGGCCGGGGCAAGTGCGTGCTCAGCAGCAGTAGTGTGCGCCGGAGTTCGAGACAGTGGAGTGTGCCGTCAAGTGAAGTTCTTTAGGCGTCGTCGTAGGGATGAGTGCAACGCAGGCTTGTCGAGCAGCGATGGGTCGGTGCGGATCAGCGTCACCGCCAGGTGGGACTTCCACGTGGCAGATCCGGATGAGGCCGTGCGGGCGATCCGCAGGCGTCTCGCGGAGCGGACCGGTCGGCACGAGAGCGAGATCGCCGCGCACACGCGGGACATCGGCATGGCGCTGCTGGCGCTCTTCGAGGAGGAGGGCTGGGATACCTCCGCCTACACGGAGCTGGGGCTCGAAGACGGCGGGTCGGGGGCGAACTCGAATGCCGTCGACAAGACGCTGTACGAGATGGACGACGACGAGCGCATGGAGTCCGGCTTCTAGGCGGTGACGGCGTGCGCCGGCCCGGCCAGATCGCAGGCCGGACCGGCGGGGCGTTACGCCTTGCCGACGTAGATTGCCTTGTCGGCGTTGAAGGTGGGCTGGAGGACGAGTTGGAGTTCGCCGGGGTTCTTGCCGACGGAGAACGCCATCTCGGTTCGGAAGGTCTTGCCGGGCAGGACGGTGCCGCCCATGTCGAGGCCGGGGCCGCAGCCGCCGCCGGAGTCGAAGACGTCCTCGGCGGCGGCGCCGTCGAACTGGGCCTCGGTGCCGATGGACAGGGCTCCGGCGTTGAACTCCTCCTCGGTGCCGTTGATGACGGTCACCGTGACCTTCACCGCCCGCTTGATGCCCTGGGGCATGGCCATCTCGCCCGGCTTGCACGCGACCGGCTCGGACACCTCGACGGCCAGGCCGTCGGGCCAGGTGTAGCGCTCGCCCCAGGTGGCGGTGCCGTCGTCGGCCTGCTCCTCAGCGGGCGCGGCTGCCGAGCCCGGGCTGACCCTCCCTTCCTCCTGGGCGGGCGCGGCGCAGCCCACGAGGGCGGCGGCCAGAGCGGCAACGGCAACAGCAGTACTACGCACGATCAATCCCTTTCGGCAGCTCCCCCGAGTTCGCCAGGACCATCGGCGGCGGCCGCCTGCCGCTACCCCGATTCACCCGAATGGCGGAGGCCGCTCGGCGAGCACGCCGATGCCCATGCAGATCAGGATGTCTCGACCGCGGCGATGACGTCCAGTTCGACGGGGGCTCCCTGGGGGAGGGAGGCGACGCCGAGGGCGGAGCGGGCGCTCTTGCCCGGGGGGCCGAAGGCGGTTTTGAAGACGGCGGTGGCGGCGTCAGCGACCTGGGGGTGGTCGGTGAAGGTCGGGGTGGAGCGGACGTAGACCGTGAGGCGGGCGATGGCGCGGATGCGGTCCAGGCCGACGGTCATGTGGATGGCCAGCAGGGCGTTCAGGGCGGCCAGTTCGGCGCTGCGGCGGGCGTCCTCGATGGACAGGTCGTCGCCGCAGCGGCCGGTCCAGACGGGATGGCCGTCGCGGGTGCCGGTTTGGCCGGAGACGAACAGCAGCTCGCCGACCTGGACCGCCGGGCGGTAGGCGCCGAGGCGGGTGGGGGTGGGCGGCAGGACGAGACCGGCGGCGGCCAGGCGGGATTCGGGGGTGGTCATCGGGCCGTCCAGGTGCGTAGGGCTGGTTCGAGGCGGGTCATGCCGTCGGCGGAGGGGATGGTGAGGCGGACGGCGTCGGGGATGCCGAGGTCGCGGCCGGGGCGGGCGGCGATTCCGGCGTCGGCGAGGTGCTTGACCAGCAGGTCGCTCGCCGGGGTCAGGACGAGGATGAAGTTGCCCTGGGACTCGACCGGCTCCAGGCCCGCGGCGCGCAGCAGGGCGGTCAGCTCCTCGCGGCGCTCGACGATCTCGCGGACCCGGGCGGCGGTCTCCTCGGTGTGCGCGAGGGCGAGCACGCCGAGGTGCTGGGCGAGGGCGCTCACCGAGAACGGCAGCCGCAGCCGTTCGACCTGGGCGGCGATGTCGCGGTGCGCGATCAGGTAGCCGAGGCGGACCCCGGCCAGCGCGTGCGCCTTGGAGAACGTCCGCACGACGACCACCCGGGGTTCGCGGACCGCGCGGGTGGCGGTGTCCAGCCGGGGGCCGGTGGTGAAGTCGATGTACGCCTCGTCCACCACCACCGCGCGTGACTGGCTGGTTTCGATGAACTCCGCGAGCGCGTCGGGGGACACCACCGTGCCGGTGGGGTTGTGCGGGTTGGCGATGAAGGCGAGGTCGGCGGGCACCGCGGCCATCGCCGCCAGGTCGTGCCGCCAGTCGACCAGGGGCACCTCGGTCACCGCGGCGCCGAGGCGGCGGGCGCACATGCCGTAGAGCGCGTAGCCCGGCGCGGCGGTGACGATGCCGCCGGTGTACGCCGCGTACGCCTGGATCAGCAGGTGGATCAGCTCGTCGGAGCCGTTGCCGACCACGACCTCGTCGGGGTCGACGCCGTTGGCCGCGGCGACGGCCGCGCGCAGCCGGTCCGCGCCCGCGTCCGGGTAGCGGTGGACGTCGAGGTCGGCCAGGTGGGCGGCCGCCCGGCCCAGCCAGGCGGGGGCCGACGGCGACTCGTTGGACGCGAGCCTGCCCGCGGGCGGGGCGGCGGTCGAGCCGGAGCGGTAGCGGGGGCTCGCGGCGAGCCACGGGCGCGGTTCGGGAGCGGCGAGGGGCATGGCGACCATGCTGGCAGCGCGGACCCGCAACCGTGACCACGGCTAAGCCGCCTGGTGTGCCACATCTGGCACAGGTATGGGTCCACTGCGGATGACGCAGCTCACCTCCTGGTGCGAGTCTTCCGGCATTCTTCCGCAGCGCACCGCGCCGCCCCGTCCGCAGGAGGGTTCTGTGAACGTCTCGTCCACCTCGGGGGATCGTCGGCAGTCCCGCCGGCCCAAACCAGCGTTCGTCCGCAAGCTGCAGTACATCGGGCCGGCGTTCATCGTCGGCGCGCTCACCTTCGGGCCGGGCAACGCCGTGTCGTCGGCGACCCTGGGCGCGGAGTCCGGGTACGACGTGCTGTGGCTGCTGGTCATCTCCAGCCTGCTCATGATCGTGTTCACCGACATGGCCGCGCGCATCGCCATCAGCTACCCGGTTTCGATCATCCAGGCCATCAAGGACCACATCGCCAAGCCCGCGGGCGTGGTCGCGGGCGCGTGCTTCTTCGTCCTCGCCGTGACCTTCGGCGCGGCGAGCATGATCGGCGCGTCGCTGGGCCTGCAGGTCATCACCGGCGTGGACATCAAGCCGCTGGCCGCGATCTGCGCGGTGGCCGCGGTGCTGCTGCTGTGGAGCGGCGGCGCGTACAAGCGCATCGAGCAGGTCATGATCGTCTCCATGGCGATCATGGCGATCGCCTTCATCGCCACCGCGGTCAAGGTCGGCCCCGACCTGGGCGACATGGCCGCGGGCCTGATCCCGTCCGAGGTCCCGGGTGGACTCGTCGCGGCCTTCGCGCTGCTGGGCACCAACCTCTCGCTGTACTCCGCCTTCTACATGGCGTACACGTTGCGCGACAAGGGCACCACGCGCGCGGACTACGGCACGACCACCCGGTACGACACCATCCCGGGCGCGCTGCTGCCCGGCATCCTCACGATCGCGATCATCGCGTCGGCGGCCACGGTCATCCCCGGGGCCACCATCGAGTCCGGCCACGACATGGTCGACATCCTGCGCCCGGCGCTGGGCTCGGCCGCGGTCGTGGTGTTCGCCCTCGGGCTGTTCAGCGCGGGCTTCTCCTCGGTGATGACCGGCGTCCCCGGCGGCCACGTGCTGGCCGACGCGGTGGGCTTCGGCGACCGGCTCGACCAGCGCAAGGTGCGGATCATGGCCACGGTGGCGATCGCCGGGTCGCTGGTCCTGGTGATGATCTTCGGCGGCGCGCCCATCCAGCTGATCCTGGTGGCCAACGCCGCGACGCTGATCCTGTTCCCGCTGCTCGCGGCGTCGATCCTGTTCCTGGCCACCCGGCGCGGCGTGATGCGCGACCTCACCAACCGCTGGTGGCAGACGGCGCTGGCGGTCATCGGCCTGGCCGTGGTGCTGTGGGGCGCCTACCGGGTGGCCGTGGAGCTGATCAGCCGATGACTGCGGAGGTGCAGCGGCCCGTCGACCTGGCGATCCTCGACGCCGACGTGCTGACCCTGGACGAGCGGGTCCCGCGGGCCCGGGCGATCGGGGTCCGCGGCGGCCGGGTGGCCGCCGTCGGCGACGAGGGCGACGTGCTGGCCCTGGCGGACGACGCCACCCGGATCGTCCGGGCGGGCCGGGCGACGGTGGTGCCGGGGTTGGTCGACGGGCACGCGCACCTCGACCGGGAGGGCCTGCGCGAGGTGTTCCCCACCTTGGCGGGCCTGCGGTCGCTCGATGCGGTGCTGGCCAGGATTGGCCGGCTCGCGGCAGATCGCCCGGCGGGTGAATGGCTGGTCACGATGCCCTTGGGCGACCCGCCGTACTACGAGGACCCGCCGGGCGTCCCGGACCGCTGGCAGCTCGACGCGGTCGCGGGCGGCACCCCGGTGTTCATCCGCCCGATCTGGGGCTACTGGCGGCACCGGCTGCCGATCACCTCGGTGTTCAACTCCGCGGCGCTGCGGATCCTCGGGCCGGGCTTCCTGCGCCGGTGCGAGGAGTTCGCCGACGTGGAGCGGGACGCGGGCGGCGAGCCGACCGGGCGGGTGCACGAGCGGGTCTTCGAGCCCACGCTGGAGCTGATGCTGCCCGACGGCATCGGCCGCTTCGACCAGCGCACGCGCCGGGCCGCGCTGGCCTCCTCGATGCGCCGCTACGCGGCGGTCGGCACGACCGGCGTGTATGAGGGGCACGGGGTGGTGCAGGAGGTGGAGACGGCCTACCGCGAGCTCGCGGACACCGGTGCCCCGATGCTCCGGGCCCGGCTCCCGCTGAGCCTGCCGTGGCTGTCGAGCACCGCGGCGGAGCGGGCCGCGCTGCGGTCGGGGCCGGTGCGGCGGGTCGCGGGCCGCGGGGACGGCGACGACCGGCTCCGGTTCGTCGGGCTCAGCCTGGGCTCGGCGCACGGCGGGGCGGGCCGCGACCTCCGCGCCGCGGCCCGCCCGTACACCGGGTGGGCGGGCTTCGACTACGAGTCCGGGCTCACCGGCGCCGACCTGCTCCACGAGCTGGTCGAGTGCGCCCGGGCGAAGGTGCAGGTCGCGGCGATGACCCCGGACATGCTCGACGTGTACGAGCAGGTCGACCAAGTCGTCCCGCTGCGCGGCCTGCGGTGGGTGCTCGGGCACATCAACGTCCTGTCGCCGCGCGACATCGCCCGGATCAAGCGGCTCGGCCTGGTCGTGACCACCCACACCAACCGCTACCTCTACAAGGAGGGCTCGATCGGGGAGCGCGCCGAGGGCGGCAGGCCGGTGCCGCTGCGCTCGCTCATCGAGGCGGGCGTCCCGGTCAGCCTGGGCACCGACAACGTGCCGATTTCGCTGTTCAGCCCGGTGTGGCACGCGACGGCCCGGTGCACGCGCGACGGCGTGGTCGTCACCCCGGAGGAGCGGATCAGCAGGCTGGCCGCGCTGAGGTGCGCGACCGCGGGTGGCGCGGCGCTCACGTTCGAGGAGGGCTGGCGCGGCCGGCTGGTCCCGGGTTACGCCGCCGACCTGGCCGTGCTGAGCGACGACCCGCTCTCGGTCGAGGAGTCGCGGCTGCCCGCGCTGCGCTCGGTGCTGACCGTCGTGGGCGGCCGGATCGTCCACGACGAGACCTGATCAGGCGCGCCGGTGGACCGGACTCCCGCTGAGCCTGGTGGTCAGCCCGTCGGCCGCCTCCCGCACGGCCCCGGCGACCCGCACGACCTCGGCGGCGGAGAGGTTGTCGTAGTAGCTGACCCCGACCGCGGCGATGGGCAGGCCCTCGTGGTCGAAGACCGCCGCGGCCACGCACGAGACCTCCTCGGTCGTGGAGCTGCTCTCGACGCTGTAGCCGCGGGCGCGGTCGGACCGCAGGATCTCCCGCAGCTCGGACAGGTGCCGGGGGCCGCGGCCGGTGCGGGTCACCAGCTCGCCCGGGCGCCAGAGGATCGCCCGCACCTGCTGCGGGGTGTGCTGGGCCAGCATCGCCCGGCCCATCGCGGTCAGGTGGGCGGGCAGCCGCACGCCGACCGCGGTGACGAACGGGCGCGCGGGCTCGTCGGTCGTCTGCTTGAGCAGGTACAGCACGTCGCTGCCGTGCAGGACGCCCAGGTGCGAGACCATCCCGGTGCGCCGGGTCAGGCGCACCAGCAGCGGGCGGGCCGAGCGCTCCAGCACGCCCGAGCGCAGGTAGCCCGAGCCGATCTCGAACGCGCCGATGCCGATGCCCCACAGCTCATCCTCGGGCAGGTGCACCACGAAGTACATCCGCTGCATGACCCGCAGGATCCGGTAGAGCGAGGAGCGGGGGATGTCGCAGTCCCGCGCGATCGTGCCCGCCGAGACGGGCTTGGCCCGCTTGGACAGGTAGGTGAGCACCCGCAGGGTGCGCAGCGTGCCGATCTCCCCGGGCGAATCGCCGCCCGGTGCGCGTCCCGTGGTGTCGTCCATGCCGGGGGATTGTGGCAAACAACGCGCTCACCTGCGATAACGCCAGCGTGACGGCGGGGTCGCGCGCGGTGGCCAGGAATTGGGAACGAGACAGAGGAGTACCGCAGGTGTTCACCACCCGACCCACCCTGCAGGGCACGTTCGGCATGGTCGCCTCCACGCACTGGCTGGCGTCGGCCGCCGCGATGGCGGTGCTGGAGGACGGCGGCAACGCCTTCGACGCCGCGGTCGCCGCCGGGTTCGTGCTGCACGTCGTGGAGCCGCACCTGAACGGCCCCGCGGGCGAGGTGCCGATGGTGCTGGCCCCGGCAGGCGGGCGGCCGGTGGTCCTGTGCGGGCAGGGCCCGGCGCCAGCGGGGGCGACCATCGAGCACTACCGCTCGCTGGGCCTGGACCTCGTGCCCGGGACCGGCCCGCTGGCCTCGGCCGTGCCCGGCGCGTTCGACGCCTGGATGCTGCTGCTGCGCGACCACGGCACGCGGCGGCTGGCCGACGTGCTCTCCTACGCCATCGGGTACGCCGAGCACGGGCACCCGGCCGTGGAGCGGATCGGCGGCACGGTCGAGACGGTGCGCGAGCTGTTCGAAACCGAGTGGACCGCCTCGGCCGAGCTGTACCTGCCCGGTGGCCGCTCGCCCGAGCCGGGCGCGCTGCTGCGGAACCGGGCGCTCGCCGGGACCTGGCGGCGGCTGATCCGGGAGGCCGAGGCCGCGGGCGCCGACCGGGACACCCAGATCGAGGCGGCGCGGCGGGTGTGGCGGGAGGGCTTCATCGGCGAGGAGCTGGCCGCCGCGGCCGGGCGGGCGGTGCTGGACACCTCGGGCAGGCGGCACGCAGGCACGCTGACCGGGGACGACCTGGCGGCGTTCTCGGCCTCCTACGAGGAGCCGCTCGGCTACGACTGGAACGGCTGGACGGTGTGCAAGGCCGGACCGTGGACCCAGGGGCCCGCGTTCCTCCAGCAACTCGCCCTGCTGCCGGACGACCTGGGTGAGGCCGGGGGCGCGGAGTACGTCCACACCGTGGTCGAGGGCGCCAAGCTCGCGATGGCCGACCGGGAGGCCTGGTACGGCGATGCCGCCGAGGTGCCGATGGCGGAGCTGCTGGGCGTGGGCTACAACGCCGTCCGGCGTCAGCTCGTCGGGCAGGCGGCGTCGCTGGAGCTGCGGCCGGGCCGCCCGGGCGGGCGGGAGCCGCGGTTGAGCGGCCACGCCCACGGCGACGCCGCCGATCGGCCCGCCGCGGCCGGGACGGGGGAGCCGACCGTGCTCGCCACCGGGGCCACCCGCGGCGACACCTGCCACCTGGCCGTGGTCGACCGGCACGGCAACCTGGTCTCGGCGACGCCCAGCGGCGGCTGGCTCCAGTCCAACCCGGTGATCCCCGCGCTCGGCTTCCCCCTGGGCACGCGCCTGCAGATGACCTGGCTGGAGCCGGGCCTGCCCAACTCGCTCACCCCCGGCAGGCGCCCGCGCACCACGCTGTCCCCGTCGCTGGCGCTGCGCGACGGCGAGCCGGTGATGGCGTTCGGCACGCCGGGCGGGGACCAGCAGGACCAGTGGAGCTTCAACTTCTTCCTGGCCGTGGCCCGCCGTGCGCGGGTGCGGGGCCAACTCGACCTCCAGGGCGCGATCGACGCGCCGAACTGGCACACCGACAGCTTCACCAGCTCGTTCTACCCGCGCGCGATGCTGCCGGGCAGCCTCACCGTGGAGAGCCGGATCGGCGAGGAGACGATCGCCGGACTGCGCAGGCGCGGGCACGCGGTGACGGTCGGCGGAGCGTGGTCGGAGGGCAGGCTGAGCGCAGTCGCCCGCGATCCGCGAACCGGCGTGCTCTCGGCAGGCACCAACGCCCGCGGCATGCAGGGCTACGCCGCGGGTCGCTGAGACAGGAGGAGGGTGGCCAGGGCTGGGCCGAATGGGATATCCGATGTGGACTGCTGCCCAGGCCACCCGCGGCCTGGGCGGCTCGACCGGGGTCGCGGATCACGGGCGGTGTTCGGGTCTTCCTCCGCAGCTAAAGGAGGCCGCAAACACCAAAATGGTGATCACGCAAGGGTTTCCGCTCGGCGGAGGCACCGCAGTCGACACGTGCGGGTGAGAAGCGGGTCTTCGGGTGGCAGGGCGGTCCGGGAGCCGATGCACTGACCAATTGTGGCGCGTGCGACGGGGATAGCTGGGCGGGTTGCTCTCGTTGTGGCAGTTCTGCTTGGCGTGGTGGGGGTTCCGGCGGCGCGGGGGGAGTTCGCGACGGGGGGTGCTGGGCGGTTCATCCAGGCGATCGACTGGTTCTCGTGGGGCGCGCACGGGGAGGTGATGCCCGCTGGGGGGTTCTCCCGGACGCAGACGCGGACCGTGGGGCGCAACACGATCGCGGTGACCTGCACGGTGTCGGATGTCGTCAGCAACTCGGCGAGCGGGCCGAATCTGGTCGCCTACCGGCCCGGCACCTACCACGGCGACGGGTTCGACGACATGTACAACATCGGGGGCACCGGGACCGCCAACCAGCTGGTGGTCGGGCTGTCCACGAGCCTGCGCACGGTCAGCTTCGACTTCGACTGCTCGGCGACGCTCGACGGGGCGCCCTTCCCGCTGGCCGGGCTGGTGCTGGCCGACGCCGAGCAGATGAACAGCCTGAACCTGGAGTCGATCCAGGCCACCATCGCGCCGTCGGCCACCTGGCGGATCATCGACCGCTACCGCTCGCCGGGCTGCACCGGGCAGACCGAGCTGACCCGCTCGGCGGACAACGCGCTGCGGATCGGCAGGTCGACCGTCGAATGCACGGCCGGGCCCACGGTGGTGGCGTTCATGGACGGCGCGTCGTCGGCTGCGGTCCAGTTCACCGGCTCCGGGACGACGGCCATCGCGCTGGGCGTCGTGCTGTCCCTGGACCACGGGGACGCGCCCGCCAGCTACGGCGGGGCCGAGCACCTGGAGCAGTACGGGTTCGCGGGCGGCACGGTGCCGACCGGGGCGATGGTGCCCTCGTACAGCCCGGACCTCACCCTGGCCACCTCCGCCCAGCCGCCGGTCCGGCTGGGCGCGACCGTCGACCCGGAGGACACCTCCCACACCAGCGCCGACGCGACCGGGGACGACACCAGCGGCAACGGCGTCTTCGGCCCGCCCGACGACGAGGACGCCATCGCCGCCCCGGGCACGGTCCAGGTCGTCCCCGGCGGCGCGTACGCGCTCACCGGCGTCGCCTGCTCCGGCACGGCGACCGTGGCCGGGTGGATCGACTGGAACCACGACGGGGACTTCGACGCGGGGGAGGGGTCGGCCCCCGTCCCGTGCGACGGGTCGGTCGACCTGTCCTGGACCGTGCCCGCCGACGTCCAGCCCGCGCTGGCCGAGCCCACGTTCCTGCGGCTGCGCATCGCCGCCGACGCCGCCGAGGTCCGCGCGCCGACCGGCGTGGCGCGCTCCGGCGAGGTGGAGGACTACGCGCTGCGGGTCGCGGTGCCGACCATCACGGTCGTCAAGTCGCTGCCCGGCCGCGTCGACGGCGACGACCAGTTCACCGTGGCGGTGACCAGGGACGGCAGCCCGGTGGCCAGCGCGACCACGACCGGCGAGCAGACCTCGGCGACGGCGGGCCCGGTGGCCGTGCAGCCGGGCGGCGGCTACCGGATCACCGACACCGCGGGCCCGGGCACGAACCCGGCCGACTACGTGCCGTCCATCGCCTGCGTCGAGACCCTGACCGGGCGCGCGGTGACGCCCTCCGGCGCGTACCCGGAGTGGGTCCTGCCCGCGGTCGACGCCGACGACCAGGTCCGGTGCACCGTGGTGAACACCCTGGCCCGGCCCTCGATCCTGCTGGTCAAGGACGCCGGTCCGCTCACCGACGTGGACGGCGACGGCCCCGACGCGGGCGACACCGTCGAGTTCACCTTCACCGTGACGAACTCGGGCAACGTGCCGCTCGACCCGGTGGCCGTCGTCGACTCGAAGGTCGGCCCGGTGCCCTGCCCCGACGGCCCGCTCGCGCCGCGCGAGTCGATCGTCTGCGGCCCGGTGGCCTACCCGACCACGCAGGCCGACGTCGACGCGGGCACCGTCGCCAACACCGCGACCGCGACCGGGACCGCGCCCTCGGGCGCGGAGGTGACCAGCACCGACTCGACCACCACGCCGATCCCGGTCCGGCGCGCGATCCTGCTGGACAAGGCGGTCGGCGCGGTCTCCGACGCCGACGGCAACGGCCCGGACGCGGGCGACACCCTGACCTTCACCTACGCGGTCACCAACACCGGCAACGTCTCGCTCGACCCGGTGGTCGTGGACGACCCGGTCGTCGGCCCGGTGACCTGCCCGGCAGGCCCCCTGGCCCCCGGGGTGACGATCGCGTGCGACCCGGTGACCCGGCCCCTCACGCAGGCCGAGGTCGACGCGGGCGTGCTGGCGAACACCGCGACCGCCACCGGCACCGCCCCCGACGGCGGCACCGCGACCAGCACCGACCACACCACGACCTCGATCGCGGCGGTCCCCGCGCTGTCGCTGGCCAAGGCGGCGTCCGCGGTGTCCGACGGGGACGGCAACGGCCCGGACCCGGGCGACACCATCGCCTACACGTTCACCGTCACCAACACCGGCAACGTGACCCTTGATCCGGTGGTGGTGGATGACCCGACCGTCGGCCCGGTGACCTGCCCGAGTGGTCCGCTGGCCCCCGGTGACTCGGTGGTGTGCACCGCGACGCCCTTCTCGCTGGATCAGGCGGACGTGGACGCGGGCGAGGTGGTGAACACCGCGCAGGCGCGGGGGACCGCGCCGTCCGGGCAGGAGGTGACGGACGAGGACACTGTGCGGGTGCCGGTGGCGGCCGAACCGTCCATCGGGATCGTGAAGGTCGGCTCGGCGGTCAGCGACGGCGACGGCAACGGCCACGACGTGGGCGACACCATCGCCTACACGTTCACCGTGACCAACACCGGCAACGTGACCCTCGACCCGGTGGCGGTGGACGACCCGACCGTCGGCCCGGTGACCTGCCCGGGCGGCGCGCTGGCCCCCGGGGCGTCGATCGAGTGCATGGCCGCGCCGTACCCGCTGACGCAGGCCGACGTGGACGCGGGCGAGGTCGTCAACACGGCCACCGCGACCGGGCAGCCGCCCTCGGGCGGCCCGGTGACCGCGACGGACACGGCGACGGTGGCCATCGTCCGCGCACCGCTGATCGGGCTGACCAAGGCCGTGAGCGCGATCAGCGACCTCGACGGCAACGGGCTCGACGCGGGCGATGCGGTCACCTACTCGTTCACGGTGACCAACACCGGCAACGTGACCCTCAATCCGGTGACGGTGGACGACCCGACCGTCGGCCCGGTGACCTGCCCGGCAGGCCCGCTCGCGCCCGGCGCGTCGATCGGCTGCACGGCCGCGCTGCACCCGCTGACGCAGGCCGACGTGGACGCGGGCCAGGTCGCCAACACCGCGACCGCCAGCGGCACCGATCCGACCGGGGCCGTCGTCACCGCCGAGGACAGCGCGACCGTGCCCATCCCGGTGGTCCGCGACATCCTGCTGGACAAGACGGCCAGCGCGGTGCGCGACCTGGACGGCAACGGCCCCGACACCGGCGACACCATCACCTTCGGCTTCGCGGTGACCAACACCGGCAACGTGACCCTGAATCCGGTGACGGTGGACGATCCGACCGTCGGTCCGGTGACCTGCCCGGGCGGCCCGCTCGCGCCCGGCGCGTCGATCGAGTGCACGGCCGCGCCGTACTCGCTGACGCAGGCCGATGTGGACGCCGGGGCGGTGACCAACACCGCGACCGCGACCGGGATCGACCCGTCCGGCGCGCCGGTGTCGTCCTCCGACACCACCCGGACGCTCATCGACTCCGCGGGTGCGATCCACCTGGTGAAGACCGTGGGCGCGGTCGCCGACACCGATGGCAACGGCGCTGACGCAGGCGACACGGTGTCCTACACCCTGGTCGTCACCAACACCGGGCCGGTCGTCCTGCACGCCATCACCGTCGTGGACCCGATGCTGGGCGAGGTCACCTGCCCGGCCGGGCCGCTCGCGCCCGGGGCCTCGGTCACCTGCACCGCACGGCCGTACACCGTGACGCAGGCCGATGTGGACGCCAGGAAGATCGAGAACACCGCCGTCGCCACCGGGATGACCCCGGGCGGGCAGGTCGTCACCGACACCGACAGCGCGATCGTGCCGCTGCCCGCGATTGCGGTGCTGCGGTTGCACAAGGCCGCAGCCCTGGACGACGCCAACGGCGACGGCCTGGCCAACCCCGGTGAGACGATCGCCTACACGTTCACCGTGACCAACATCGGCGCGGTCACGGTCACCCGGGTCGAGATCGTGGACCTGAAGCTCGACCAGCCAGCGCGCTGCCCCGCCACCCCGCTGGCCCCCGGGGCGAGCCTGGTCTGCACGGGCACCAACACGGTGACCCTGTTCGACGTCATCGACGGCCGGGTGACCAACCTCGCCGTGGCGAAGGGGCGCACGCCCGACGGCATCCCGGTCCTCTCGCCACCGGCCACCACGACCGTGCCCGCCAAGGGGCCCGGGCTGCCGATCCCGCCGCCGCTGCCGGGCCTGCCGGAACCGCCGGTGCACCTGCCGCCGACCGGCTCGGCCGTCGGCACGGCCCTCCTGCTCGGCCTGCTGTTCCTCGCCTTGGGCGCCGGGAGCGTGTTGGCCACCCGCAAGCGGCGGGAGCCGTAGCCCGCGCATTCACTACAGTGGGTGGGGGTGCGTTCGGAGGGGCGGGTCGAGATGTCGTATGGGGCGCGTGTGGCTGCTCATGGCGCTGTTTCCGCAGCCCTGGCCAGCCGCAGCGAGGACGAGTTGGCCGACCTCGTGGAGCGGGCCGCGCCCCTGGGGGCGGGGATCGGCGGGACGTCGGCGCTGCTGGAGGTCGACGGGGTGCCGGTCTTCGTCAAGCGGGTGCCGCTGACGGACCTGGAGCGGCGGCCGGAGCACGTCGGGTCCACGGCGAACGTGTTCGGGCTGCCGTCGTCCTGCCACTACGGGGTCGGGCTCATCGGCGCGCCGGGCTTCGGGGCCTGGCGGGAGCTGGCCGTGCACACGATGACGACGGAGTGGGTGCTGGCAGGCGAGCACGAGGGCTTCCCGCTCATGCACCACTGGCGGGTGCTGCCCCACCCCGGGCAAGCGCTGCCGGAGGAACTGGCCGATGTGGCGGCGGCGGTCGCGTACTGGGGCGGCGGCCCGCAGGTGCGCGCCCGGATCGAGGGCCTGCGGGACGCCTCGGCGAGCATCGCGCTGTTCCTTGAGCACCTCCCGCACAACCTGCACGACTGGCTGGCCGACCGGATCAAGGCGGGCGAGGACGACTCGGCGGCGGTCGAGCGGGAGCTGCTGGCAGGCACCGCGTTCATGAACTCCCGCGGCCTCCTGCACTTCGACGTCCACTTCCAGAACATCCTGACCGACGGCCAGCGCCTGTACTTCGCCGACTACGGCCTGGCGATCTCCTCGCGGTTCGACCTGTCCGATGAGGAAGCCGCCTTCTTCGCCGAGCACCAGGCCTACGACCGCTGCTACAGCGTCACGCACCTGGTGATCTGGCTCGTCACCGAGCTGTTCGGGTACCGGGGCGAGGAGCGCAGGGCGTTCGTGCGCGCCTGCGCCCAAGGGGAGCGGCCAACCGGAATTGCGCCCGACGCCGCAGCCGTCATCGCCCGCCACGCTCCGGTTGCGACGGCGATGACGGACTTCTACCACAGGTTCCAAGTGGACAGCCGAGAAGCGCGGTTCCCCATCCCGTAATCGGTGGCGGTCTGTGTCGCAGCCACCTGATCGGTGGACCGCCGTCGGGAGACTTACGCGCGAAGTTTGCGATCTGCAACCGTCATGGCTGTCGATGCACCATCGACTCCATCCCTTCCCGAGTAGGGAGTTTCGCCATGAGTCGCAGACACGTCCTGCCCGCAGTCGGCGCAGTGCTGCTCGCCCTCACCGCCGTGCCAACCGCTTCTGCCGGTGTCGAGGCCGCGTGCACGGTCAACGGCGTCGAGCAGGAGGGTCCGGTCATCACCGGGACGACGGGTGACGACCGCATCGAGTGCACCACCACCTACACCGTCAGCGGCGTCAACGGCCTGGAGGGCAACGACACGATCATCACCAGCGTCAACAACGTGACCATCGACGGCGGCCCCGGGAACGACGCGATCCAGGCCGGGACGAACACCGGAACGATCGTCGGCGGCCCGGGCAAGGACGCCATCCGCGTCCAGAAGCAGGGCAAGACCGTCCTCGGCGGTGATGACGACGACGAGATCACCATCACCGAGACCGTCTACACCAGCGGTCCGGTCACCCACGGCGAGGCGGGCAACGACACCATCAAGGTGGGCCTGATCCGGGTGACCGCGCGGGTGACCGGCGACGGAGGCGACGACATCATCGAGGTCGGCACCAACGAGTACGACTCCGAATACGACAAGGGCATGGTCTACGGCGGCGTCGGAGCCGACCGCATCACCGTGACCACCAACAAGGGCGAGGTCTACGGCGAGGACGGCAACGACGTCCTGACCGTGCCCACCGGCGGCTACAACGTCGGGCTCATCGATGGCGGTGCGGGTGCCGACACCTTCACCATCGCGGAGAACCGCTACGAGAACAACCGGTTCGGCACGATCGCGGGCGGTCCTGGCGCCGACAAGATGGACGTCGCCAACAACGTAAGCGCCGTGATCAAGGGCGGCCCGGAGGACGACGTCATCTACGTCGACAGCAACCGCCAGACCACCGGCCTGCAACGCCCGACCATCTACGGCGAGGACGGCAACGACACCATCACCGTCAACCGCAACGAACTCGGCAGCACCACGATCAACGGCGGCGCGGGCACCAACACCTGCCAGCTGAACTCCCCCTACAGCCCGGTGACGACCGAGCTCACGAACTGCTCGTAGCGCGCGAAGCGCCCGCGGCGGCAAGGGCCGACCCCCTTGCCGCCGCGGGCTTCCCGGCTCAGCTGACGGTGAACGTCGTCTTGACCGGCCAGCCGTTGCAGTCGTAGGCGGCGGTGTAGGCGCCCGGGGTGGCGGTGGCGTGGCCGCTGCCTTCGAGGGCGGTGCCGATGCCGGTGCCGCCGTCGCCGACGTGCCGCAGCTCCACCGGGCTGGCGAAGCCTGCCGAGCGGGCCTGCGGGTCCCAGGGGATGTTCTGGCCCAGGCAGTAGATGCTCACCGTGAGGGGCTGGCCGGGGGCCAGCGCCGAGGGGCTGACCTTGATCTCCGGTGGCCGCGTGTCGGCCTGGGCCGTTCCCGCCGTGCACAGCACGACGCCCGCTATCGCGGCTGCCACGACCGGCTTGGTGGACACAAAGGACTTGTTGCGCTTCATCTGCTCGACCCCCAATGGCAGAGTGGTGCTCACCCGTTCCAGCACACCACCGAGTCGACCGGGGCAGGGCGACAACCATACGGGTGAGTGAAGGCTGTCACCCGAACGGCGCAGGGTGATGCGGAGCGATGGCCGGTATGCGCGGCTGGCGGCCGTTCGGTCGATTTCCGCGGGGGCTGCGGACCGCGAAGCTGAGCACAGCACGCCGGACGTCCACCCACTGAAGGGAACCGCTCGTGCGAAGACTGCCTCGCGCGCTCTTAGGCGCCCTCGGAGTCCTGTCCCTCATCACCGTGGCCCCGCCCACTGCGGCGGTCGCCGCGACCACCGCCATCGGCGGCGGCTTGCAGTGCACCATCTACCCGTACCGGACCTACCCGCCCGTCTACAGCACCAACTGCCTCTCACCGCGGCCGTCGTACAGCTCCACCATCCACTTCAAGGTCCTGGCCCCGTCGCCCGCCTACACCTACTCGTGGTCGCTGAGCGGGGCGCCGCTGCCGTCGACCTGCAACTCCACCGCATCGACGTGCACCGTCGCGGTGAACACCACCCGCGTCGACCGCTTCGTCACGGCGGTCGTCACCGTCTCCGGCAACGGCGAGTCCAGCCAGTTCACCTCGGAGGGCTGGGCCTTCGCCGCCTGCCCCGGCCCGACCGGCGTCGAGTTCTGCTGATCGGCGCGTCCTGCCGCGCCTGCGGCCGGGGTGGCGGCGATGGCCCTGGCCTCGCCGCCCCTCGGCGCCGCCCGGGGTGCGCCGACGTCGGACGTCCCGTTCGATGGGGACGTTCGACCCTCTTCAGCCGCGAGGAGCGGCGCGAGGCTGGGGTGTGCCACCGGACGCCGAGGAGACCACCATGCCCGACCTGGACGGGACGACCGCGCTCGTGACCGGGGGTGCGCGGGGCATCGGGCGCGCCGTGGTCGACGCGCTGGTCGGCGCGGGCGCGACCGTGCTGGTCGGCGACGTGCTGCCCGAGCCTGCCGACCTGCCGCCGGGGGCGGGCTACACCCGCCTGGACGTCACCTCCGAGGATGACTGGCGCAGGGCCGTCGCCGCCGCGCCCGGACCGGTGGCGCTGCTGGTCAACAACGCGGGCATCGTGGCCTTCGGCGGGATCGCCGAGCAGGGCCTGGAGACGTTCCAGCGGGTCATCGACGTGAACCTGACCGGGGCGTGGCTGGGGATGAAGGCGGTGTTCCCGGTGATGCGGGCCGCGGGCGGCGGGGTGATCGTCAACATCTCCTCGACCGCTGGGCTGGTCGGGTCGGCGAACCTGGGGGCGTACACCGCGAGCAAGTGGGGGCTGCGCGGGCTGACCAAGACCGCGGCGCTGGAGTTCGCCGACGCAGGCGTCCGGGTCTGCTCGGTCCACCCCGGACCGATCCGCACCCCGATGACCGAGGGGTACGGCGACGCGATGACCGCGGGCCAACCCATCGCCCGGCTGGGCGAGCCTGCCGAGGTCGCTAGGATGGTGCTCTTCATCGCCACCGAAGCCACCTACAGCACCGGCTCGGAGTTCGTCGTCGACGGCGGCGCGGCCCTGCGCCGATGACCACCGGACGCCACCGGCCCCGCTTCGCCGTGCCATCCGCTGGGGTCCTTCCTCTGCGCGTGCGGCGCGTCGAGGCCGTCGCGTTGCCCGGTCCTGCGGGTCGGTGCACCTGCCCACCAGCACTCCCTGCGCTGTTGCGCACGACTGGAAAGGACCAGTGATGAACGAGATCCTTGCCGCTGTCGATGGTTCGGACGCTGCGCTCGATGCGGTGCGGTGGGCGGCACGTGATGCCGCGTCCCGCGAGCTGCCGTTGCGGCTGCTGCACGCCTACCCGCCGCCCCCGCCCCGGCTGCCCGCCGCCGCGGACCCCGACGACCGGTGGGTCTCGGCGATGACCGAGCACGCCGACCACGTGCTCGCCGAGGCGGCGACGACCGCGCGGGCTGCGGCCCCGGGGGTCGTGCCGATCCTGGACAAGCGGATGGGGCAGCCGTCGCAGGTGGTTGTGGAGGCCACCCGGGGCGCGCGGGCCGTCGTGCTGGGCAGTCGGGGGCTCGGCGGCTTCCGGGGGCTGCTGGCCGGCTCGCTGGCGATGACATTGGCAACGCACGCCCGGTGCCCGGTCGTCGTGGTTCGGGGCAGGCGTGACCGGGGGCCGGTGGTCGTCGGGGTGGATGGGTCCGAGGCGGGGGAGGCGGCGCTGGCGTTCGCCTTCGAGGAGGCCGCCCACCGCGGTGTCGACCTGCGGGCCGTGCGGACCTGGCTCGACACCGCCTACACCGGCGGGTGGTACCCGCTGCCCGTGCTGATGGACTGGGAGGCCGTCGCCGAGGACGAGCGCAAGTTCCTCGCCGACCGCCTGACGAACTGGACCGAGAAGTATCCCCAAGTCCACGTCGAACAGCGCGTCATCCGCGACCGCCCAGCCCGCGCCCTGCTCGACCACGCCGAAGACGCCCAACTGCTGGTCGTCGGCAGCCGAGGCCACAGCCCCCTCGCAGGCGTCCTCCTCGGCAGCACAACCCAGGCCGTCCTCCACCACGCCGAGTGCCCGATAGCCGTCGTCTCCCCGCACTGACCACACACCCTCACCGCCTGGCACCGGCCCTGGTGGATCTGCGGCCGGTGGCCCGGTATGTGGTGGAGGGCGCCGGAGCGACCGGAAGCATTCTCCCCGGACACGCCGTTGTCGCCCCTTCACGTCGTTCGCCGTCTGGACGCGACAGCCCGGTCATTCCTACCTGGCCGTTCCTGGGATAGGCGTCAGGCCCGGGGGTCGGGGGTGGTGCCGGGGGTGATGAGGCCGGATTCGTAGGCGAGGGCGACGAGTTGGGCGCGGTCGCGGGCGGCCAGTTTGGTGAGGAGGCGGCCTACGTGGGTGCGGGCGGTGGCGGGGCTCATGTGCAGGGTGCGGCCGATCTCGGCGTTGGACTGGCCCGCGGCGACCTGGGTGAGGACTTCCCGTTCCCGGGCGGTGAGGGTGGCTAGGGCGGGGATGGGGCGCGGGGTGGGGCTCTGGGCGGCGGCCTGCATGACGCGGCGGGTGATGGTGGGGGAGAGGAGGGCGTCGCCGCGGGAGACGATGCGGATGGCGGTGCGGAGGTCGTCGGGGGTTGTGTCCTTGAGGAGGAAGCCCGCGGCTCCCGCGCGGATCGCGTCGAGGATGTTCTGGTCGGTGTCGAAGGTCGTGAGGACGATGACCTGGACGTGGCGCAGGTCGGGGGTGGCGACGATGCGGCGGGTGGCGTCGATGCCGCTGCCGTCGGGCATCCGGATGTCCATCAGGACCACGTCCGGGCGCTCCCGCGCGACCAGTTCGACGGCGGGCGCAGCGGCCGCAGCCTCGCCGACGACGGTGATGTCGTCGGCGCGTTCCAGCAGGGCCCGCAGGCCCTCGCGCACCAGGTGCTGGTCGTCGACGACCACGACCCGGATCACGGCCGCGCCCCCGTCGGGATCCGGGCCGCCACGACGAACCCCTCCCCGGGCCGCGACCGGGTCGACAGGTCGCCGCCGAGCAGGGCCAGGCGTTCCCGCATGCCGACGAGCCCCCAGCTCGCCGCCTGGTCGCCCGGTTCCGCGCCGCGGCCGTCGTCCGTGATCCTGATGAGCACCGTGTCCTCGCCGTAGTCCAGCTCCACCCGCACGGTAGTGGCCTCGGCGTGCCGCAGCACGTTGCTCAGCGCCTCCTGGACGACCCGGTACGCGGTCGCGTCCGACACCGCGGGCAGGGGGACCGGCCTGCCGGTGGTGCGGACCCGCGCGTCGAGCCCCGCCGCGGTGGCGGTGGCGAGCAGGTCGCCGAGCCGGTCGAGACCGGGAGGCGGCACGGGGTCATCCGCCTCGCGCAGGGCGTGCAGGGTGGCGCGCAGTTCGCGGCCGATGTCGCCGCAGGCCGCGCGGGCGGCGGTCAGGGAGCGCTCCGCGGTGTCGGGGTCGTCGCGCAAGGACTCGCGGGCCACGTCGGTGTGCAGGGAGATCACCGACACCGTGTGGGCGAGCAGGTCGTGCAGGTCGCGTGCGATGCGCAGCCGCTCCTGCTCGACGCGCCGCGCCGCCTCGCGCTCCCGCTCCAGGTCGGCGGCGCGGGCCTGCTTGGCCAGCTCGGCGCGCCAGCCGCGGCGGGACCGCAGCCCGTCGCCGAGGGCGATGACCGCGGCCATGAGCGCGGCCGAGGTGGGGATCTCCAGGCCGAGCAGGAAGGCCGGGTCGTCGCCCTGGCCGATCCGCACCCCGGTCGAGATCGCCAGCAGGGCCGCCGCGGTGCCGACCGCCCAGCGCAGCCGCCCGTGCTCGGCCGCGGAGAACAACGCGGCGGCCACCGGCACGGCCAGGCCGATCGGCGGGTAGGACAGCGCGTAGTAGCCCAGCAGGGCGACCGCGGTGATGACCAGCGTGGGCACCGGCCAGCGGCGGCGCACCAGCATCAGCGCGCCGAACACGGCGCCGAAGGCGTAGGCGGGCAGCGCGGGGGCCGCGGGCGGCCCGCCGATGTTCGCGGTGATGGCCGTGCCGACGGCCACCAGGACGATCATGGCGAGACCGAGGTCGACCGCGAGCTGCTTCCGGTCGTCGGCGATGGCGCACCTCCTGGCTACTGCGGACCGAGCCCCGGCACGGCCCGGGCCAGCACCCAGCTCACCGCGCCTGCTCCCGCCCCCGTCATGGCTCCGGTGACCAGACTGCTGCCCACCGAGAAGACCCGCAGCACCAGCCCCTCGGCAGCGGGCGCCAGCGAGCCTGCGAGGGCGCCGCCCAACCGCGGCCGGTCGCCCGCGAACGCCTCGGCCCAGAGGATCTGGTGGGTGGCGGCGAGCAGCACGCCGTACGCGACGCCCACGGCGAGCAGCGCCAGGAACGGGTTCGGCACCCGCCGCCACAGCACGTACCCGACCCACACCGCGAGCGGGGCGAACACCAGCAGGCCGTTGACCAGCGGGCCGACCAGCGCCAGGTCGTGGGCGACCGCCCTGGGCACGCCGAGCGCGGCGAGGCCGAGCACGGCCAGCGGCGGGAGGCCGATGGAGCGGCGCGCGGTCACGCCGCCCGCCCGGTCAGCGCGTGGACGCGGTGATAGCGCAGGAGCCCGGTGAAGGCCAATGCGGCGGTGACGGCGCTCATCCCGAGGCGGAACCAGTGCCCGGTCTGGAATTCGTCCGCCGTCCGCTGCAAGAACTCCGCCGCGTGCACGGCGATGCCTTCCTCGAACATGATGTCGTTGCGCGGCCAGAAGAACACCATCGAGAACAGCCATTCGCCGACCACGAGCGTCCCCAAGCTCGCCGCGATCCACCACCGCGCCTGCTCGACCCGCCGCAGCAGCACGGCGGTCGCCACGCCGGCGACCGCCGTGACCAAGCCGATCACCGGGAAGAAGTCCGCCGGGCCAGTGATGGTGAAGAACTCGACCGACTCAGCGAGCGACGCGGGCGCGTCGTGGAACACGTTGGGGTAGATGACGATGGTCTCGACCGCGATGCCGCCGAAGGCCACCAGGGCGATCCAGGCATACGCGACCGACACCGCGAGGCGAGCCGAGGGCAGGCGCACGAGATCTCCGTCCGGAAGGGAATGGGACTGAGATCGAGGCTAGGGCGTCGTTTCGCGGAGTGCGTACGTCAGGAAGCGCCTTCTGACTACGTAATCTGACGTACGGCGCTACCGCTCTGCCAGGTATCGCGCTCCGATCTCCCGCAAGCGGGAGTGGATTCCGTCGTAGGCGGTGACCTTGCCCAGGATGCTCTTGGGGAACTTGGCCAGCATCGTGTACGTGGTGTCCACGACGTTGCCCGCGGGGGCCAGGCCCGCCTGGCTGACCAGCTGGTAGGCGTCGAGGGCGTCGAGGCCCAGCAAGGCCGCCGTCCAGCCGACCATGTCGTGCTGGCTGATGCGGAAGGCGTCCTCCAGCGGGCGGGCCGAGCCGGTGGACATCAGGTGCGCGTCGGTTTCCAGGCGGGGCCAGGCCGGGACGGCTTCCTTGATCAGGTCGACGACGACCACGGTCGCCATCGCCGCTTCCACGCCCGTGCCGCAGACCTCGCCCTCGCCCTGGCGGCAGTGGCCGTCGCCGATCGAGATGAGCGCGCCGGGGACGTTGACCGGGAAGTACGCCGTCGTGCCCGCACGCAGCTCCGGGGTGTCCATGTTGCCGCCGTGCGGGCCGGGGCTGATGCTCATCAGCACCTCGTTGGCCGCGGGCGCGACGCCGACCGTGCCGTGCATCGGGTCCAGCGGCAGCTCCACCTCGAAGTCGGCGCTGCGCGCGTGGAACCGGCAGACGCCCTTGGCCGCGTCCACGTCGTAGATCCACACCCGCTCGGGGAGGGCGTCGTGCAGCATCGCGGTGGTGTGGGTGGCGGTCAGCGCGCCGAAGTGCGGGAAGGTGGTGGAGACGGCCCAGTCGCGGGCCGGGCGGATGTCGATGAAGTGCACCGCCACGGCGTCGCCCGGCTCGGCGCCCTCGACCGCGATCGGGCCGGTCACCGGGTTGAGGTACGGGAAGGTGCAGACCTGGCTGGGCAGGTCGCCCACGGTGCGCACGGCCCCGCCGAAGCAGTCCTCAGTGGTCAGCTCGACCACCGTGCCCGGCCGCACGGTCAGCAGCGGTTCCCGGCCGCCGAAGGTGTAGGCCAGGTCCCCCCGCTCCGGGGCCAGGCGCACGACCTCGATGCTCACTTCTTCTCCTCCTCCGTCCCGCCGATGCCGGGCAGCCGCAGACCGCGGCCCGCCACGAGCAGGGCGACCATCAGCAGTATCCCCGCCCCGAGCCACACCAGCCCGCTGGTCTGCGCGGCCAGCTTGGCGTTGACGACCACGTAGGCCAGGATCGCGAACCCGATGACCGGGGCGATGAGGTGCTTCCACCAGTTGCGGCTGCGCTGGCGGACCACGTAGTGCACCACCACGGCCACGTGCAGCACCAGGAACGCGGTCATCGCCCCGAAGTTGACCAGCGAGCTGAGCAGGGTGATGCCGTCGTCGCGCGACTGCATGTAGAGCCCGAGCGCCAGCGAGATCGCGGCGACCAGCAGGGTGGCGTTGACCGGCACGCGCCGCTTCGGGTGCACCTTGGACAGGAACTTGGGCAGGCTGCGGTCGCGCGACATGGCGAACAGCAGCCGCGAGGTCGCCGCCTGCGCCACGAGCGAGTTGGCGAAGCCCCAGGCCACCGCCGTCGCCGCGGCCGTCAGGATCGCCAGCCACTCGCCGCCCGCCACGCGCGCCGCGTCGTAGAACGCCGTGCCGCCCGGGTCGCCGTCGGCCAGCAGGGAATCGGCGTCGGGCACCAGCATGGCCGCCACCCACGTCTGCACGATGAACAGCACGCCGACCAGCAGCAGCGCCGCCACCATCGACCGGCCGATCGCGCGCGCCGACTCGCGGTTCTCCTCGGCCAGCGTGGAGATCCCGTCGAAGCCGAGGAAGCTGAGCACCGCGATCGACACCGCGCCGAAGACCAGCGGCCAGGAGAAGGTCCCGGCGTCGAAGAAGGCGTCGAAGCTGAACCCGCGCCCCTTGCCCTGGGCCACCGCGACCACGCCGATGCCGATGAAGACCGCCAGCACCACCAGCTCGGCCACCAGCATGATCCGGTTGACCCGGGCGGTCATCTCGATGCCCAGGTAGTTGACCGCGGTGTTGAGCAGCACGAACGCCACCAGCCACAGCCACAGCGGCACGGCGGGCACCAGCGAGTTCATCGCCACGCTGGCGATCAGGTAGAGCAGGCCGGGCACCAGGACGTAGTCCAGCAGGATCATCCACCCGGCCAGGAAGCCGACCGGCGCGCCGATGCCCCGGCCCGCGTAGGTGTAGACCGACCCGGCCAGCGGGAACGCCTTGGCCATCTGGGCGTAGGAGTTGGCGGTGAACAGCATCGCCAGCATGCCGATGGCGTAGGTCAGGGCGACCATGCCGCCGGAGCCCTGGAACACCCCGCCGAAGATGCCGAACGGGGCGATCGGCACCATGAAGATCAACCCGTAGATGAGCAGGTCGCGGAAGCCCAACGACCGCCGCAACTCCTGGGTGTAGCCGTAGCGTCGCAGCTCGCTGTCCTGGCTCTGGTTCATGGCCGTCCTCCTCGCCGGTGACCCCGGGGGGAACATACTCCTTCGGATTGAAAAGTTTTATTACGGAAAGAACTCGGCCGCCGCGACCATCGAGCTATCCCCCGGGGGAGGAGCAGGGCGAAGCGCGCCGGGCGGCCCTCCGCGGAGGACCGCCCGGCGCGCGTGGGAACCCCGTTAGTGCTCGGCCTTCTGGGGCGCCAGGCCGCGGAGGCCGACCACCGCGATGGCGGTCATCGCGGCCAGCAGCCCCGCGGCGGCGTAGGCCGTGATCGACGTGCCGTCGACGAACGCCCGCTGCGCGGCCTCGGTGACCTGGGCGCCGAGGTGCGCTGGCAGGTCGCCTGCCGTCGTGAGCGCGCCGCCGATGGAGTCGCGGGCGGCGTCCTCGGTGTCGGTGGGGAGCTCGGCCGGGAGGGACAGCGAGGAGCGGTAGACGGCGGTGCCGATGGTGCCGAGGACCGCCAGGCCGAGGGCCCCGCCGAGCTCGTTGCTGGTCTCGGAGATCGCCGAGGCCGCCCCCGCCCGCTCCGGCGGCGCAGCGGAGAGGACGACGGTGGTGGCCAGGACGGAGGGGGCCGCCAGGCCTGCCGCGCCGATGACGGTCGCCGTGATGAACCAGGGGAAGGACGTGCCGACGGTGAGTGCCATCAGGACGAACCCCGCGGCGGCCACGGCCATCCCGCCCGCCAGGATGACGACCGGGCGCACCCGGGTTGCGATCGCGGACGTCACGGCCAGGCCGACCACCATGCCGCCGGTCTGCGGCAGGAGCCACAGGCCCGCGGCCAGCGTGCTGTAGCCCTCGACGAGCTGCAGGTACTGGGCGGTGAACAGGTTGAACCCGAGCATCACCGCGGCGCCGACGGTCATCGTGGCGATGCCGATGCCGAACACCGGGCGGCGGAACAGGGCCAGGTCGAGGAACGGGTCGTCGAGCCGGGTCTGGCGGCGCAGGAAGGCCAGCAGCAGCGCCAGGCCGAGCACCAGGCCCAGGGCGAACCGCAGGCCGAAGCCGTGCTGCACGGCCTCCTTGAGCGCGTACACCAGCGCCAGGATCCCGGCGGTCGAGACCACGGCGCTGAGCAGATCGATGCGCCCCGGCGCCGGGTCGCTGGACTCGGGGAGGAGGAATGGTCCGACCACCAGCAGCAGGACCATCACCGGCACCGCGAGCAGGAAGACCGCGCCCCACCAGGCGAAGGACAGGATCGCGCCGCCCACCAGCGGGCCGAGCAGGCCGCCGACCATGAACCCGCCCATCCACAGGCTGATCGCGGTCGCGCGCTGCCGCTCGTCGGCGAACATCGTGCGGATCAAGGCCATTGTGGACGGCATCAGCGTCGCGCCTGCCACGCCGAGCAGGGCGCGCGCGGCGACCAGCAGCTCCGCGTTCGGCGCGTAGGCCGCCAAGATGGAGGCGACGGTGAACGCCGCCGCGCCGACCAGCAGCAGCTTGCGCCGCCCGATCCGGTCGCCGAGGTTGCCCATGACCAGCAGGAAGCCAGCCACCAGGAAGCCGTAGACATCGGTGATCCACAGCAGTTCCGCCGACGAGGGCGCCAGATCGGCGCTGATGTCGGGGATCGCCAGGTGCAGGACGGTCAGGTCCATCGTCAGCACCATCGTGGGCAGCAGCAGAACCGCCAGCCCCAGCCATTCCCTCGCCGTGGCGCGCGGGGGATCGGCAACGGTATTCGTCATGGGGCCGAACCCTAGGAGGTCGACCTAGCTGGAGATCAACCGATTAATGAGGACACTTCAGCCGCTAGCGCTCGACGGGCGGCGCGTCCGGCCAGTAGCGCTTGCGCCAGTTCTCCCGGTCGGACTGGCTTTCCCGCCAGATCCCGTGCAGGGCGAAGTTGGCGAATGTGTCCTCGGCCACGTTCTCCACCACGCCGAGCCGGTCGAGGGCGGCGACCCAGGCCGCGGGCAGGCCCGCGGTGCCGTGGCGGGCGCCGAGCAGGGCCCCGGTGATGGCGGCGGTCAGCGGCAGGTCGCCGCGGTGGCTCACCGCCAGCAGCAGGGCCGTCGTCGGGTCGTAGTCGCGCTTGGCCGCGGCGAGCAGGGCGCGGGCCAGCACCGAGCCGGGGGAGCGGCCGTCGCCGAGGCCGTCGAGCTGGTCCTCGTCGTCGGCGCCGCGGTCGTCGCGCAGGTCGAGCAGGGCTTGCGCCGAGGCGTAGAGGCCGTCGCGGGCCAGTTCGCGCAGCGGGACGCAGGTCGGCCAGCGGAACTCGCGGTCGAGCATCTTGTGCAGCACCCGGACCAGGGTCCCGATGCTGCTGCGCGTCTGCTGGTCCGCGTCCGGCCCCCACAGCGCGCTTGCCACATCGATGCCGAAGGAGGTCGTGTCGCCGACCCGGCCGCCGCAGGCCGCCGCGGCGGGCAGCGCGGTGGTGAGCAGGGCGGCGGGACCGGCCAGCGGCGGCAGCTCGGCGCCCAGCACGGCGGTCAGCCAGCTGGGCTCCCCGACGGGCAGCGACGGCGGGACCGCGCGGTCCTCGTCGGCGAAGGCGCGGATCACCGCGACCGACTGGGCCAGCAGGTGGCGGGTCAGCGGGCCCCAGCGCAGCGGCGCGCCGTCCGGGTGCTGCCCGGACTCTGCCAGCAGGCCCACCGCCTCGCCGAGCGCGAAGCCGACGTAGGCCCCCGACAGCGCGAAGGCGGAGAAGGCGCTGTAGGGCGCCTCGGCCCCGAACTTCCCGAAGTTCCACGGCCGCGGCCGCAGCGCACCGTCCGCGTCGTACCGCTCGACCAACCCCGCGGCGCGCAGGTCCTCCGGCCAGCTCTCCGGCTGACCGGCGCGGCGGCGCTCCAGGTTGTCCTGCCAGATCCGGGCCGCGGCGCCGTAGCTGCGGGCCTCGGCGGTGGAGAACCCCCGGCCGCCCTCGCGGGCCGCGCTGCCCGCCCGGCTCAGGTCCGCGCAGGCCACGCCCGGCTCCAGCTCGGGCAGCACCAGCTCGGCCTGCTCGATCTCCGGGGTGTCCAGCTCGGGGGTGTCGAACAGCTCGGCGGCGCTGATGGCCACGTTGAAGAGGGGCACGCCGACCTTGACCGACGCCGAGAGCCGCGGGTCGGCGGTGCGCCGCCACACCTTGAGCTGGGTGCGCACCACCTTGGGGTAGAGCGCGGGCACCTTCTCCAGCGAGCCCGCCACCGGGACCGCGGTCATCCGCGCCGGGATCTCCGCGGGCAGGTACACCGGGCAGTCGAGCACGTGCCGCAGGAAGGTCTCCCGGGAGATCCACCGCCGGTAGAGGTATCCCGCGAGCAGGTCGAGCCGGCTGGTCGGGGGCGCTCCGCCGATCCAGCGGTAGCCGTCGACGTAGTCGGGGTTGGGCCGGGCGGGGCCGTTGGGCAGCCACCGGGCGTCCAGCGGCACCTGCTCCCAGCGCAGGACCGCGCGGTCCGGGGCGGGCACGCCCGGCAGCGCCGAGCCGTCCCACTCGCTGTCGACGACCGGGACTTCCTCGTACACGATGTCGGACACGGTCACTCCAGGTCACCCACGGGGTAGCGGCGCAGCCAGTCCGCCGAGCGGGTGACCGGCGGCGGCGTGCGGTCGAAGTGGAGCACGGCGTCGGTGGCGACGCCCTCGATCAGCGCCCGCAGCTCCAGCGGCTCCCGCAGCTCGGCGGGCAGGCCGGGCAGCCCGGTGCGCGCGCCGAGGAAGGCGCCGACCAGCGCCCCGGTCAGCGCGCTGCGCCCGGAGTGGTTCACCGCCCGCCGCAGCGCGGCCGCAGGCCGGTTCTCGAAGCCGGTGACCGCCGCGAACGCCCGCCCGAGCGCGGACACCGCGGACCGGCCGTCGCCGATGAGCTCGGGGTCGCGGTGGTCCGCCTCCCCGACCCGGAAGTCCGGCATGGACTCGGCCACCACCGCGGCGATCTCGTCGGTGGGGGCGGGCACGTCCCGGCCCGCCACCCAGACCGGCGCGCTGAACATGTCCTTGGTCAGCAACTGCTGGAACAGCTCGGCCAGGTAGGCCACCGCGGCCAGGTCCGACTCGTCGCGGTAGAGCACGCCTGCGGCCAGCCGGGCCGCCCGGGCCGCGGAACCGGTCTCGGAACCCGCCAGCGTCAGCGCGGCGGGCAGCGCGGCCACGAGCACCCCGGCGCCGCTGATCCGCGGCTGCGGGGTGCCCAGCACCAGCGCCCTGGCCGCGGCGAACTCGGCGGGATCGGGGTTCCGATCGGCGCGCAGGTCGACGACGTTGGTCAGCAGGCCGTCGGCCTTGGGCCAGGGGATGCCCTGGGTGTTCACCCAGCGGCACCAGGCATGGCGGATCGCCCGGCGCAGGGCCAGCTCCCCGCTCGGCGCGCCGCGGTACGGGCTGCGGATCACGCCTTCGGTGAGGAACAGCAGCTGCTGGGTCAGCGGACCGATCTGGCCGGGCCGGGTGTAGGGCTTGCCGTAGCCGCCGAGCCCGCCCGGCCCGTGCTCGGCGCGGATGCGCTCCAGCGGCACACCGTCCACAGCGGAGCCCAGCGCCTCGCCGATGGCGAAGCCCACGTACGCCCCGACCACGCGGTGCCAGCCGTACCGCACCTCCTCGACCGGTTCAAGGAGGTACTTGCCGAACGTGTCGACCACCGGGTACGTGCTGCCGTCGGCGCGGTACCGCTTGGTGCGCGCGATCTGCCGCACGGGCGCGTTCTCCGGCTTCTTGAGCCAGTTGACGGCCCGGACCGTGTCGCAGCACTCCTGGAAGGTCAGCTCGTAGCCGCGCTGCCGGGCGGCGGGCCCGGCCTGCTGCGGCATCCGCTCGGGCGCGGCGAGCCCGGCCTCGGCGGCGGTGCGCGCGGCGAGGTCGTCCAGCTCCGGGGTCAGCTCGTCCACCATGCCGGTCTCGTGCACCCGCGGCGCGCGGCGCGGGAGCGCGGCCAAGCTCTGCGCCAGCTCCGCGCGGGTCACCGGGACGTCGGTCCAGCCGATGTTGAGCAGGTACGTCGTCGCGGGGTCCGGGGTGTGCTCGATCAGGGTGGCCAGGTCGTAGCGCAGCAGCGCCCGCGCGTCCGGCGGGAGGTGGCGGGTCGCGGTGAACACGCGCAGCCGCTTGTTCTCGTGGTCGAACTGCCGCAGGTCGAGCTGGTGGGGGGCGCTGGCCTCGACGAAGACCTCGGACTCGGTGAGCCCGGCGAGGAACCGGGCGCGGTCGACCCAGCCCTGCTGGGCGAACAGCACGAGCGCGTCGAGCGGGTTCTCCGGCGCGGGGAAGCCGCGTTGCAGCGGGCCGACCCGGTAGTCGGGGTTGGGGCGGTAGCCGACCTGCCTGCCCTCGGCGTCCACCTGCCGCCAGCCGCGCACCACCGCGCGCGGCACGCCCAGGTGCCCCAGGCCGGACTCGGCGTAGTCCGGGTCCACGTCCTCGTGCTCGGCGGGCTGCCCCGGCAGGCTGACCGGGGTGCTGATGCCGCCCGCGTGCGGGTGCGCGAAGCGCAGCTCGCCGTCGGGCTCGCCGACGATGAGCGCGGGCGGCGGGAAGATCTGCCGACCGGCCTGCCCGTGGTCCAGGAAGGCGATCGCGTTGTAGGGCACGTACCAGCCCTCGGGGCCGCGCACCACCGAGCCGGGGTCCACGCGCACGGGATTGCCCGGCGCGGCCCGGTTCAGCTCGTCGAGCCACGCGGTGGCCCTGGCGATCGCCTCAGCCGCGTCCACCGGGGAATTCTTCTTCCTCGTCGATGGTCGGCTCCGGCCCGGACTGGCCGAGCCAATTGTCGAACTCGGCGACGCCCTGCATTTCCGCGGCGCGGTCCTCCCGCGTCGGCCGGTACCACTGCAATCCGGTGCGAATGGTGAGCAGGTCGGCGATGTAGGCGCTGATGTCCACGTCGTCGTATTCGACGTCGTCGCTGCCGTCGGGGGCGAAGAGGAAGCCCTTCTCGGCGACCGAGCTGACCAGCTTCGCCACTTTCTTGCCGCCGATCCCGCGCACCGGCACCAGCGAGAGCTTGAGGCCGAGCACCAGGGCGACCTGGGCGTACCAGCGCTGGTATTCGCCTTCGGCGAAGGCGCAGCCGAGCGCCTGCCCGACCCGCTGGGCCACCTGCTCGATTTCCTCGTCGGTGTCCGCGCGCACGTTGAGGAAGATCTCCTGGCGTCTGATCACTCGGCACTCCTTTCACGTGGCCGGAACGTCCGGGGCTGCGCTCCCCGGCATCCTAGTCGGGTCACCAGGGCTGCACTGCGCGGATGGCGATCACCGATTCCTCGATTCCCTTGACGTGCGGGAAGGCCTCCTTGAGCGCCGCGCCGATCTGCGCGCCGAGGCGGGCGATATCGCGCGGCCGGGTGCCGTCGGGCATGATTTTGTCGGCGTCGGCGTCCAGCATCGGGTTGTTGGTGACGATTTCGTCGAATGTCGCCTGGTCGACCACGACGTAGAGGTCGACGTCGAAGTCGTTGGGGTCGAACCGGGTCTTGCCCTTGTGCGCGCCGCGCCAGCCGGTCTGCATGCTGCCGATGTAGCCGATGGGGTTGCCGCGGTAGTTGAACTCCGACAGCACCTTGTCGATCTTGGCCTGGACCTCGCGGAAGCCCGCCTCCCACGCCTCGGTGCCCTCGCGGTCGATGGTGCCCTCCGCCCGGCCCTCGGCCAGGTCGGGGTCGCCGGTGCTGTTGGCGAAGGAGGCCAGGTCGTCCAGCAGCCCGCGGGCCTCGTCGGTGAAGCCCTGGATCAGGCGCTCGGCCCGGGCCGCGCCGTCGGGGGAGAGCGCGTACTCGTTGGACTTGCTGGGGAACAGGTCCTTCCACAGCGACTTGAACGCCGCGGTCTGGCGGGCCTGCAGGTCGGCGATGCGCCCGGCCAGCTCGGCCTCGAACCGGGCCCGGGTCTGCGGGTCGGCGGTGCGCTCCATGTAGCTGCGGAAGTTGTCGATCGCCACCCAGGACCGGCGGAACTCCGGCGTGCCCGGCAGCTCGCCGGCGAAGCCGTTGGCGACCTCGTTGGAGGTCGTGCTGTCCAGGCCAAGCGCGTCCTGCAGGGCGGCGGCCGCCGCGCCGATGTCGGGCTCGCGGCGGGGCTCGGGCCGGTTCTCGAAGCGCTCGACCGCGCGGGCCAGGCGGTGCATCGCCGCGCGGGCGTCGAACATCGCGCGCACGTGCGGCGGCGTGGCCGGGCCGCCGTTGCGCTGGTAGGTCTCGGCGAAGGCCGTGCGCAGCTGGTTGATCTCGCTGCGGGTCAGGCCGAACTCGTGGCCGAAGTGGCCGATGCGCTGGTCGAACAGCGCCACGTCGCGGGCGGGGGAGCCGGTCGGGGCGCCGGTGGAGTCCATCGACTGGTGCATGGTGGGGGCGTCGATGATGCTGGTGCCCGCGTCCGGGTCCCACAGGAAGTTGCCCAGGTGCGCGTCGCCGTGGGCCAGGCTCGCCGGGCCGGGGTCGGCGGCGGCCGCGTCGAGGGTCCGGTCGACCGCGGCGCGGATCTCGTCGAGGTCGATGCCGCGCTCGTCCAGGATCGCCCGCCGGGCCTCCAAGCGCTCCAGGTGCTCGCGGATCGCGTCGGCGTGCGGGGCGAGGTAGTCCGGCGTCGCCCGCTGGTCGCTGCCGCGGTGCAGCTCGGCCATGCCGCGCGCGACCCCGGTCACCGCGTCGTGCAGATCCCGCATCGCGCCGTCGCGGTCCCAGGACAGCGGCACCCGCCGCAGCATCGCGTCGACGGAGGTCCCCGGCGCCAACGAGGAGAACAGCACCCCGCGCCGATCGCCGTCCGGCCCCGGCACCGAGGCGACCGCGAGGACGTCGGGCACGGTGAAGTTGTTCAGCTGCGCGTTGTGCAACTGATCCGCCGCCGACATCTCCGACGCGAACTCATCCGCGTCAGGAACGACCTTGACGACCCCGACCGGCTCGCCATCCACCAGCACCCGGTAGACGGGCCGCTCGGTGCGCACCCGCCCATCGCGCCCGCCGATCGGCTCCAGCGTCACCTCACCGTCGAACACCGTGCTGGCGAGCTGGCGAATCGACTCCTCGGAGGCGTCGGGGAGGGTGGGCAGGCTGTTGATCAGCTCGGCGGCGGCGTCGGGGTCGACGGCGCCGGTGTCGGTGCGGGTCTGGGCAGCGGCTTGGCGAGCGGCGTCGACGGCTTGGGCCGGGGTGGGGCGGGTGCCGTCGGACTCCGGGGCGGAGCCGTAGCTGACGGGCTGCTGCTGCTCGGGGCTCGCCGGGGGGCGCTCGGCCGCGCGATCACTGGAGTCGGACGCCCGCGTGGCATCGGCCTCCGACGTGGGGCGCTCGGATGGCTTGGTGGTGTCCGGAGTGCGGGCAGTGGTGTGTTCGGGCCGGCCGGTGGGGTCGGAGGTGCGGCTGGTGTCGGCTTCCGGCGCGGGGCGCTCGGTGGGCCTTGGGGTGTCCGGGGCGCGGTTGGCGTCCGAGGTGCTGTGCTCGGGTCGGCTCGTGGTGTCGGAGGAGCGCGTGGCGTCGGTTTCCGGCGTGGAGCGCTCGGTGGGCTTCGGGGTGGTGCTTTCGGGTCGACCCGTGGTGTCGGAGGTGCGGCTGGGGTCGGCTTCCGGCGTGGAGCGTTCGGCGGGCCTTGTGGTGTCCGGAGTGCGGGTGGTGTCGCTGTCCGCTGCGGTGCGGTCGAGTCCGCCCGTGGTGTCGGTGGTCCTGGTGTCCGAAGTGGTGTACTCGGCTCGGCCCGTGTCGGGTGCGGGGCTGGTGTCCGCCGCGGTGCGGTCGGTGTCGGGAGAGCGGGTGGCGTCGGCGTCCGCCGGGGTGCGTGCGGGCTCGCTCGTGGCGTCGGGGGCCGGCGCGATCCGGTCGGGCTCGCTCGTGGTGGGGGTGCGGGTGGCGTCGGACTGCTGTGGGGAGCCCGTGGGATCTGTGTCCGGCGTGGTGCGATCGGGCTGGCCCGGGGTGCCGCTGGTTTCCGAAGCCGGGCGCTCTTGCGTGTTCGGGCTATCGGTTCCCGGTGCGCGGTCGGTGGGCTGCGGGGTGCCGGGGGTGCCGTCGCTGTCCGCTGCGGTGTGGTCGGACTCGCTCGTCGGAGCGTCGGTGTCCGATGTGGTGGGTCCGGGCTGGTGCGCGGGGGTGCGGGTGTCGGCGCCCGTCTCGGCGCGTTCGGGCTGACCTGGGGTGTCGGGGCGCTCGGGGTCCGAGGGGCGGGTGTCGCTTGCGGGTTCGCCGGTCGGGGGCTGGGTGTCGGCGGCGGGGGTGCGCGCGTCCGTGCCGCCTGTGGTGCGGTTGGCGACCTGGTTGAGGTCGACGGGGAGGAGGTCGAGGCGGTGCGGGGGGTGGGGGAGGTTCATCAGGCCGCCGGTTTGCGGGTCGATGAACGCGACGCCGTGGGGGGTGTTGGTGACGACGGCGACGTGGCCGCGCAGCTGGCCCGACGAGTCCGCGTACTGCACCGCGACGACGGCGTGGCTGCCCGGTGGGGCGTCGCGCATCGTGCGGATCACGCTGTCGTAGTCGCGGTGGGGCTCGAAGGTGCCGCCGAGGGCGTCCTGGACGCGGTCGAGCGTGCCCAGCTCGTGCAGGCGCTCCGGGCGGATCGGGTCGGCGGTGGCGTCCGTCCCGACCATGCGCTGCATGTAGGCGACGACGCCGTTGGTGCAGTTGGTCTGGTAGCCGTTGGCCCAGGCGTCGCGGTCGGTGAAGTGCGGGTTGACCGCGGCCAGCTCCGGGTGGTTCTCCGCGACGTACCTGGCGTCCTGGTCCGGGTTCGCCGTGCCCGCGTGGATCGCGGGCTCGCTCGGCGGGTTCGTCGCCTGGGCGAGGGGCGACCAGTCGTGGTTGCCCGGGGGCGGGCCGTCGAGCCGGGACGAGGTGTCGGGCTGCTGGTCGGGCGAGCCCGAGTAGTCGGGCGCGGTGTCCCCGCCGCCGAGGCGGTCGGCGATCGAGGTGTCCGGGGGCGCCGGGGCGGGCGGGGTGTCGGACTTGGGCGGGCCGTTGAGGGCCTGCTCGATGGCCGACGGGCCGCTCTCCGCCCGCGCGGCGTGGCTGTCGGGGTGCACCGGGCCGTCGCCGGTGTGGTAAGGCAGCGACTGGACCGACGAGGTGCTGTCCGGCACGGTCGCCAGGCGGTTGCCTGCCGGGTCGACCAGCGCGACGCCGTGCTCGGTGCTCAGCGCCAGCAGCACCGAGTGCTTCTGGGTCGGCGGCGGGCCGGGATCGGTGTGCTCGACCGACAGCGCGGTGCGCGAGCCAATCGGGAGGTCCCGGGCGCTGTCGACCGCGTCGGCGAGGGAGTTGTGGTTGGTCCACTCGCCGCCGAGCTGGGAGCGCAGGGCGTCGCGCTGGGCGGCCGGGTCGCTGCCCTCCGGGCTGGGGTCGGCGACGGCCTGGGAGTCGTGCGCCATCCGGTGCTCGTAGGCGAGCACGGACTCGGCGCCGTTGTTCTGGTAGGCCGGGTCGGACTCGTAGAACTTGCGGTTGACGCCTTCGAGTCGTGGGGCGATCTCGTCCAGCAGGCGGCGCTGCCGCTGCGGGGTGCCGTCGGACTCCTCGCTGGCGACGGTGTCGTGGTGCAGGGCCGGGGTCGGCAGCGACGGCGAGGGCCGGTCGAGCGAGCCCCACCCGTCCGCGGGCTCGTACATCTCCGGCCGCCGGTCCTCGGCGATCTCGGTCGGCTCGGTCTCCTTGCCCTGGTGCAGGCCGAGCGGGTCGAGCGCGTCGGCGAAGTGGTTGGCCCGCACGTCGTCGGCCCCGCGCGTCCGGGCGCGCTGCTCCTCGATGCGCTGGTCGACCTCCTCCGGCGACATCCACTTCGGGTGGTCCGGGGTGATCTCCTCGGCGTGGATGACCCACTTGGTGGTGCTGGGACCGACCGTGCCGTCGAAGTTGACCTTGCCGGGGACGGTGACGAGTTCCTTGCGGGTCACCAGGAGCTGCGTGCGCGGCTTGGACAGCACCTCGCGCTCATGCGGCTTCGACGACAGCCCCTCGATGTCGCGCCCGGTCTTGGACATGATCCGCAGCTCGACTGGCGCGGAGTCGGTCAACGCCTTCCGGTGGGTGTCGGTCACCTTCGACGAACTCATGAACCCCGGCTCGACGTAGACCTCCCCCTCGGGGAACTGGTCGGCCAGCAGCCGGGCCCCGGCCTTGCCCTCGCCGACCCCCATGAACCGCACGGTGGGGCCGACGTGCGGGCGGAGCTCGTTGAGGCCGGAGACGAGGGTCCGGGCGTAGTCGAGGTGCTTGTCGAGGTCCTCACCGGTGCGCAGGGCGCGGTTGACCTCCTGGAAGCCCTCGTTGTGCGTGTAGGTCCGGACGGCGACGGCACCGAGGTCGGACATGTGCGCGTAGTCCGGATTCCGATCCCGGGCGTTGAGCGCCTCGCGGTGGATCTGGTCATGCCGAAGCTCACCGTTGTCCCGCACGACGCTGTTGATGAGCGTCTCCCGCATGCGGCGGTAGTGGGCGGGGTCGTCGGTGCGGTAGTTGGGGTCCTTGAGGAAGGACTCGTCGGGCCGCTGGTCGGCGTCGGGGGAATCGTCTGGGGTGGAGTCGACGTCGTCCTCGGCCGGACGATCCTGGGCCGGATCGTCCTGGGCCGGGTCGTCCTGGGCCGGGTCGTCCTGGGCCGGGTCGTCCTGAGTTGGGTCGTCTTGGGTGCGGCGGTCTTGGGTGGCGTCGTCCTGGGTGGGGCGATCTTGGGTGCGGCGGTCCTGGCTGGCGTCGTCCTCGGCGGGGGCGTCCTGGTTGGGGCGCTCCTGAGCCGGGTCGTCTTGGGTTGGGCGCTCCCGGGTTGGGTCGTCCGAGTCGGTGTGGTCCCGGGTTGGGCCGTCCGAGGAAGGGCCGTCCTGGGTGGGGTCGTCCTGCCGGGGGTCGTCCTGGGTCGGGTGGTCGTCGGACGGGTCGCTCTGCGCGGGGTCGTCCTGGGTGGGGCGATCCCGGGTTGAGGCGTCTTGCGGAGCGTCGCCTCGGGTGGGGTCGTCCTGGGGCGGGGTGTCCCGGGTCGGGTCCTGGTCCGATGTGGACTCCGGCTCGGTGGGATCCGACTTTGCTGGGGTGGGGTCGGAGGCCGGCTCGGAGGTGTCTGCGTCGCGCGTGGAGTCGGGCTTGTTCGACGCCGTGTCGTCGGTGCGTTCGGGGGTGTGGTCCTGCTTGGGGGTGGGGTCGCTGTCGCGGGTGGGGCCGGTGGTGGGCGCGGAGCTGGTGTCCGAGGTGGAGGTGGCTTCCGGGGTGGAAGCGGTGTCGCGGGCGGTGGACGTGGCGTCCGGGGTGACCGCAGGGTCGCTCGGCTTGCCCGTGGTGTCTGGCCGGCCGGAGGCGGGGGTGCCTGGGAGGGCGGGCTCCGGCTGCGGGCGCGGGTCGGCTCGGTTCGGGTCGGCTGGGGGGACCGTCGCCTGCTGGGGTTGCGCGGGCGGGCGGGTGCCCGGGTGGGCCGGGGTCGGCTGGGGGTGCGGGGGCTGGCCCTGGGGGTAGCCCTGCATGCCCGGTGCAGGCTGCTGCGGAACCGGCGCGCGGCCGGTCGCGGGAGGCTGCGGGTAGCCCGTACCGCGAGGCGGCGGGATCGGCTGTCCACTGTGGAACGGAGGCTGGGCGTACCCAGGCGGCACCGGTCGACCCGGCTGCGGCGGGTTCCCTTGCGCAGTGGGCCAAACGCCGCGCTGACCTGCCTGCGGCTGGCTGGGGTGCCCAGCGGCCATCGGCGGTTGCTGGTTGGGGTGCCCGGTGCCGGGCCGCTGCTGGTGCCCAGGGGCAGGCGGCT
>NZ_JBSGHB010000009.1:159124-302133 GCF_053604195.1 Actinokineospora sp. NPDC004072
CTGCTGCCCAGGGGCAGGCGGCTGCTGCCCAGGGGCAGGCGGCTGCTGCCCAGGGGCAGGCGGCTGCTGCCCAGGGGCAGGCGGCTGCTGCCCAGGGGCAGGCGGCTGCTGCCCAGGCTGTCCGGGGCTCCCGGGCCATTGCGGGGACTGCTGCTGCCCGGGATGGCCGAGGCCCGCGGGCGGCTGGCCAGTACCCATGGGCGGCTGCTGACGGGGATGGCCAGCACCAGCGGAAGGCTGGCCCGGATGACCTGCTCCGACTGGACGTTGCCCGGGGTGGCCTGCACCAGGGACGGGTTGGGCCGGGGGGGCTGTGCCGGGGGCGGGCTGACCCGGATGGGCTGCGCCTGCGGGTGGTTGGCCGGTGCCTGCGAGGGGTTGGTTTGCGCGGGCGGGAGGTTGGCCAGCGTGGGGCGCAGGGGACTGCTGCCCGGCGTGGGGTGGGGAGGGCTGCTGGCCAGCGTGAGGCGCGGGGGGCTGCTGGCTGGCATGGAGTCCGGGGGACTGCTGGCCGGTATGGGGTGCGGGAGGCTGTTGACTGGTGTGAGGCGTCGGGGGCTGCTGGCCCCGGTGGGGTGCGGGGGGCTGCTGGCCGGGGTGGGTCGTGCCTGGGTGTGGTTGCTGGGTTGGGGGACCGGCAGCGAGGGGCTGCTGGTTCGGGTGGCCTGCGGCGAGGGGCTGCTGGGTTGGGGGGTGGGTGGGGTGGCCCGCGGGCGGCTGCTGGGGTGGCCGTCCGGGGTGGGTGGGTGGTTGTTGGGTTGGGTGGCCGCCTGTCACGGGTGGGTGTCCGGCGGGCTGCGGGGTTGGGGGCGGGGTGCCCCGCATGGGTTGGGGGTGGCCGGGGTAGGTGTCTGGTGCGGGTGGGCGCTGCTGGGCAGCGGGTGGGTACTGGCCCGGGGGCGGGCCTGCGGGGCGTGGGGTGCCGGTGGGTGGGCCGGGCGGGGCGGAGCCGTAGGCGGGTGGGCGGTTGCCTGCCGGGTTCAGCACCGGGTTGGGGCGGCCGCCTGCGGGAGGAGCGCTTGCCGGGGGAGTCGACAGGGCCGCTGGTGGGACGTTCGACCGCGGTGTCGAGCCTGTTTGGGCGGGGTGGCTCGGGGGTGCGGGTGAGGGGCCAGACGCCGGCCGGGGTGGGGTCGCGGGGCCGTTGGTGCTGGCTGGGGTCGACGGCTGGGCTGCAGCCGTCGTGGGGTTGGTTGGGCTGCCGCTGGTGGGCGGGGTTGATGAGGGGCCGTTGGTGGCCGGGCGGGGGGAGCCGTTGCCTGCGGCGGGACCCGTTGGCGTGGGGCGGGACGGGCCGTTGCTGCTGGTGGGTTGGCTCGGGCTCGCGGGGCTGGCCGGGGAGTTGGTGGGGGCGCTCGTGCGGCTGGGGGTTGCGGATGGGGTGCCCGGAGTGGAGTGGGCTGGGGTGCCGCCCGCGGTTGGGGTAGAGGTGCGGCTCGGGTTCGCCGACGGGGTGCCGGGGGTGTTGGTGCCGGTGGTGCGGCCAGGAGATGCGGAGGGGCTGGCGGGGGTGCTTCCGCCAGCGGGGGTGGAGGTGCGGCTGGAGCCTGCGGCCGGGCCAGACGGGCTGGCGGTGCTGGCTTGGCCGGTGCCGTTGGTTGCCGCGGTAGTGCGGTTTGGGGATGAGCCCGGTGGGGTGCCGGTGCCCGTGGGGGTGCCGCCGCTGGTTGGACCGGTGGCGCGGCTCGGGCCAGCGGACGGGCTGGACGAGTGGGGTCGGGCTGGGCCGCTTCCGCTGGATGGGCCAGGGCCTGCGGGTGCGCCCGACGGGGTGTTGGTGCGCGCGGGGCTGCCTCCGCCGGTGGGGCCGGTGCTGCGGTTGGGGCCGGATGCCGGGCTAGACGGTGTGTTCGTGCGCGCGGGGCTGCTGCCGCCGGTGGGGCCGGTAGTGCGGGGGCCTGCGGAGGGGCTGGATGACGGGGTGTTGGTGCGCGCAGGGCTGCTTCCGCCCGTCGGGCCGGTCGTGCGGCTGGGGCCGGATGACGGGCTGGAAGGGGTGTTGGTGCGCGCGGGGCTGCTTCCGCCGGTTGGGCCGGTGGTGCGGCTGGGGCCGGAGGTCGGGCCGGACGGAGTGTTGGTGCGGGCTGGACCGTTGCCGCCGGTTGGGCCGGTTGTGCGGGAGGGGCCGGAGGATGGGCCGGATGGGGTGTTGGTGCGGGCTGGGCCGCTGCTGCCCGTTGGGCCGGTCGTGCGGCTGGGGGCTGCGGAGGGGCCGCCGGGGGTGCTTGTGCGGGGGGAGGTGCTGCCGCTGGGGCCGGAGGGTTGGTTGCCGAGGTTGTTGCCGGACTGGCGGACTCGGCTGGCGTTGGACTGGTCGGTGTCGCGGACGGCTTGGGCGGTTTGCTTGACCTTCTGGCCGCTGGCCTCCGCTGCGCCCGCTGCTTGGTCGGCACCCTGGCGGGCTGTCTTGATTGCCTGGTCGGCCTTGACCATGGCTACCTGGCCGAAGACGCCTGCGCTGCCTGCGGAGGCGCCGATGTTGAGCTTGGCGGCTACGCCGTTGCTGATGCGGCTGCTCCGGTCGGAGATGCGGCTGCCGACCGAGTCCACCGCATCGGGGTCCATGCGGGAGCCCTGGCCCGGGGCCATGCCCGAGGAGCCGCCGCCGGTGGGTGTGCTGCTGCCACCTGGGGAGGAGCCGGACGGGCGATGGCTGCCGGATCCCCCGCTGGAGGAGGAACCGCTGCCCCTACGCGACATCTGCGGTCCAGCGGTGAGCCTTGGCGGTCCAGGGGCGAGCTGCGGTGGTCCAGCCGCGGGCCTTGGCGGTGCACGGGTGAGTCGCGGTGGTCCAGCCGCGAGCCTCGGTGGTCCAGCCGCGGGCCTCGGTGGTCCAGCCGCGGGCCTTGGCGGTGCACGGGTGAGTCGCGGTGGCCCAGCCGCGGGACTCGGCGGTCCGGCCGCGAGCCTCGGCGGCCCGGCGGCGGGCCTTGGCGGTCCAGCGGTGAGTCGCGGTAATCCCCCGGCGGGCCTTGGCAGGGCAGCGGTGAGTCGCAGTGGTCCGGCGACGGGCCTTGGCGGTGCAGCGGTGAGTCGCGGTGGTCCAGTGGTGAGCCTCGGTGGGACGGGCAGGCGTGCTCGCCGCGATGCCGGCCTGGGGGCCGGGGATCGTGGGGGCGAGATCGCCGGGGGTCTGCACGTCCTACCGCCTGTATCCCTCTGGGTGATTGACAGGCACAGGATGTCACACGAGTTCGACGAATATCCCCAGAACGGCGAAGATCGCTCACCCCGGCGATGACCAGCGGAAACGACCCCTTGTGACCGTGATCACCGGGCCGATCAGCAGGCCGGGCCGTGGGCGAGCTGGGCTTCGACGTCGATCACCCGGGAGCAGGAGTCGGCGACGACGGGGTCGTGGGTGGCGATGACGATGGTCTTGCCCGCGCGGTTGAGGGTGTGGAGGAGGGCGAGGACCGTGTCGCGGTTCTCCGGGTCCAGGGAGCCGGTGGGCTCGTCGGCCAGGACGAGGTCGCAGGGCTTGAGGAGGAGGCGGGCGACGGCGACGCGCTGCTGCTCGCCGCCCGAGAGCGAGTGGACCCGGCGCGACTCCGCCCCCGGCAGGCCGACCCGGCTCAGGGCGTCGGCGATGCGCTGGCGCTTCGGGGTCGGGTCGGGGGCGTAGGTGAGGGCGATGTCGAGGTTGTGGGCGACCGACTCGCTGTCGATGAGGGCGAAGTTCTGGAACAGGTAGCCCAGATGCGTGCGGCGCAGGCGGTTCGCGGCGCGGGTGTGCGGGCCGGGGGCCGGGCCGCCGAACAGGTGGACCTCCCCGGCGTCGGGCGCGTCCAGCAGGCCGATCAGGTTGAGCACCGTGGACTTGCCCGAGCCGCTCGCGCCGGTGAGCGCGATGAACTCGCCCGCGGCGACGCGCAGGTCGAAGCCGTCCAGCACCCGGCGCGGGCCGTACTGCTTGCGCACTCCCCGGAGTTCGCAACAGAATTCCACCACTTACAGCTCCTTCAATCGCTTGACCGCGTTCCGGCGTTCGACGATGCGCGCAGCCACCACCACGAGCAGGACCTCGACCGCGGCCGACGCGACGACCACGGCCAGCAGCTTCGGCACCTGGGCGTAGGGGTCCACCTCGACGCCGGGCATCGTCTTCGTCTGCATCCCCAGCCACACCACGACGGCGGCGGCCGCCAGGCTCTGCGCCATCCACGTCCCGCCCAGCACCGCCAGCAGCTCCCGGTAGGACCGGGCGAAGCCGATGCCGTGGAGCCTGCGCACGGTGAGCCGCCTGCGCAGCCGGTCGGACCCGATGGCCACGATCACCGCGTTCAGCACCGCCATGACCACCAGCGCGCCGACGGCGAACGCGGTGGCCTGGTTCGCGGCGCTGCGCAGCTGGTCGGCCTGGGTGCCCATCGCGTCGTGCACGCTCACCAGGTGGCGCAGGTTGTCGTCCAGCCCGAGGTCGCGCAGCAGCGGGGCCAGCTCGGCCTGCACCGCGGCCGGGTCGCCGTCGACGCGGACCTTCATCCCGGTGTCCAGGCCGCCGGTGACCGCGTTGAGCCGGTCGACCGGCAGGCTGTTCCCGGGCGTCATCACCTCGACCACCGGATCGGTGATCATGTTCCCCCGCTCGGGGTTGACCTCCGGGTCGAAGCTGAACACCTCCTGCCCCGACGCCGTCCAGATGATGCGGATCTCCTGGTCGGCGAAGCGCTCCGGGGCCCGCTCGCCGACGATGCGCGCCTGCGCCTGCACCGCGCCGGTGATCCCGCGCCCGCCGGTGCGCATGGTCTGGAACAGCTCCCGGTACCGGGCCTCGTGCGCCTTGAACCGCTCGGGCACCAGGACCACCCACGCCTGCTCGTCGTCGGCGACGGTGATCGGCCGCCGGGCCTCGTCGAGGACCGGGTAGCGCTCCAGGTAGTTGCTGTTGACCCGGATCGGCGGCGCGGGCCACGGCGAGGACGGGTCGACGGGCGCGCCTGCCTGGTAGTTGACCGAGTCGACGTAGAGCGCGCCCGCGGCCTCCAGGACCGGGTAGAGCCCACGCGCCTCGGCGACCGACGATGCGTCCCCGCCGGTCTCGAACTCCTGCTGGTCGTCGCCGAGGAGCCGGGGGTAGAAGATCGCGTAGTCGTCGACGTCGGCCCAGGGCGCCATCGCGGCCAGGCGCTCGTCCAGCTCGGCGCGCTGCTGCCAGACGAGGACCACCAGGACGGCCAGCACCGCCCCGCACACCGCCTTCACCAGCGCGGGCACCGCGATCGCCGAGGCGAAGGCCGAACGGCCGCGCCGCGTCTGCTCGTTCACTGCAGGCTTCCTTTGATGAGGTCGGAGATCCGAACGCGGTGGATGATGGCCAGGCCGACGGCCGCCGTCGCCGCGAAGCCGACCAGCGACACCTCGCCGAGGGCGGCGGCGAGGGCGCCCAGGAACGGGCGGTCGACCCCGGGGACGGCGAGCGCGACGACCGCGCAGGCGCCCAGGCCCAGCAGGAACGCGGCGAGCTGGAGCCGCCCGACCACCCGGTACCAGATCCGGGCGGCCGGGAAGCCGACCAGCCGCAGCACGCCGATGCGCTTGCCCTCGCGCAGCAGGACGAAGGCGATGACCAGCGTGGCCAGGCCGGTGAGCAGGTAGGCCAGGACGGCGAAGCGGCCGCCGCCCGCGGTGGGGACCGCGACGTGGGCGGGCGTCAGGTCGGCCACCGCCAGCTCCTCGACGCCCGCCGCGACCAGCCCCCGGTGCACGGCGGCGAGGAAGCGGGCGGTGTCGGGGGACTCGACCACGTAGCGGCCGGGGGCGGGCAGGGCGTCGAAGGCGAGCCGCAGCGGGGCGACCGTGAGCGCGTAGCGGTCGCCGAAGACCGCGGGCACGCCCACGTTGCCGGGTTCGCCCGCGCGCGCCGAGGAGACCGTCGCCGAGCCGTCGCGCGACTCGGCCGGGCTCAGCCACCGGCCGGAGGCGAGGGTGAAGGCGTCGAACAGCGCGGTGCGGTCGCCTTCGATGAGGACGTAGTGCTGGATGCTCTTGTGCTCCCCGCGCGGGGTGCTCACGCTGGTGCGCAGGACGTTCGAGCCGGTCGCCGCGGCGGCCTCGGTGAGCACGCGCAGCGTCACCTCGGGGTCGGCCGCCCGCGGGTGCTCGGGCCAGACGAACTGGGTGCCGACGCGGTAGGCCGCGGTCTCGCCCTGGGCCTCCCGCTCGTAGACGGCGTCGGCGATGACCACGGCCGGAATGGCCAGGAGCACGCCGGTGAACAGGACGACGAGGGTCAGCCGCACCGGTGCCCGCTTCCGCCGCCCGGCCTGCCCGCGCAATTCCGCAGCGGCCGGACACCGGCCCGCCCAGCAATGGATACCGACGTCAAACCAGCAACTCCCAGCGATTCCGGGGCGCGCATCGCGCGTCTGGTGATGAATTGATCAGCGATGCTAGCAGGTATCCGCGATGGCGAATTCCGGCCCCTGCCCCGCCTGCGCCGGGCCCGCGAATTCCGCGGGCCCGGCGGCTGGCTCAGGCGTCCGGGTCGTAGTAGGTGTAGCAGGTGTACGCCCAGCCCGCGGTGACGGCGGCGCTGGCCCAGTAGCCCGCGTTGGCGTACCGCTTGTCGGTGCCGCCTGCCAGCACCGCGGTCGCGCTGTGGAAGTTGCTGTTGTGGATGTAGTTGGAGTAGCACTCCTTGAGCCCGCCGTTGGGCTGGGTGCCGTGGCACCAGGTGCCGCCACCGGCGTTCTCGCAGGCCAGGACCGTCTTGGCCGGGCCGGACGGGGCAGGCGCCCGCTCCGGCGCCGACTGCGCGACCGACGCGGCCCCCGCCACCATGAACAGCGCCAGTGTCGCCACCGACGCGGTTTTCGCTGCCCTGGACTTCAGAGTTGACATGACTGCCCCCATTCCTTTCGGCCACCGCCGGTTCCCATCGACCGGGCAGATGGCGCACTTCTCGGGGGAACTGCATCAATTAGCTGAACAGGCATCCGCGTGGCATATCAGCGCACGCTCGGCACCTAATAGACATAGCCCCCCGGTTCCGACGGCCCGCAGGCGGGTCATCGCCGCCGACGGTATCAACCGGAACACGGCCGGGCAACGTCTGAGCGCCTTCCTTCACTCCAGTGGGTTACCGTTCCCCGGAAATTCGGGTTAACGCCGAATTCATTGCACGAGAAACCATTCGCGCTAACACACCGGCCCCTGCCGCGGTGACCGCCTGCAGACCGTGAAACCGGCGTGCAGGCGAGTTGAAGGCGCCGTTCGGAAGCCTCGCCCGGCAGGAGTGGCTGATGCTGGGAGGAACAGTGCGGTTACGGCGTGCGGTGGTCGCGGGGGCGGTGACCGCGCTCCTGGGGGGCGTGGTCACCGTCGTCGTGGTGCAGGGGCAGCGGGCGGAGGAGGTGGTGGTCCCGGTCGCGGAGGCGCCGGACGTGGGCAGCGCGGTGCTGGCGGCCCGGGCCCAGGGGGCGCGGGTGGAGGTGCTGGGCGAGCGCACCCCGACGCGGCTGGTGTGGGCGAACCCCGAGGGGTCGCTCACGACCGAGCTGAGCCTGGTGCCCACCCGGGTGCGCAAGGACGGGCGGTGGGGCCGGTCGACACGACGCTCGAGCGCCGCGCGGACGGCTCGGTCGCGCCGGTCGCCGCGGACGGGGAGCTGGTGCTCTCCGGCGGCGGGGACGGGCCGCTGGCCGAGCTGGGGTCGGCCGGGCGGCGCTTCAGCGTCGGCTGGCCCGGCGCCCTGCCCCGACCGGTCGTCGCCGGGTCGACGGCCACCTACCCCGACGTCCTGCCGGGCGTCGACCTGCAGATGCACGCCGAGCCGGGGGGCTACCGGCAGCACCTCGTGGTCAAGACCCGTGAGGCGGCGAAGAACCCCAAGCTGGCGGCCATCCGGCTCTCGCTCGACACCGACGGGCTGCGGGTGCGGGCGGAGAAGTCCGGCGCGCTCACCGCGGTGGACGACGCGGGCGAGGTGGTGTTCAGCTCGCCGCCCGCGACCATGTGGGACGCGGAGCGCCGCACCAAGCGCGTCGGGGTGGTGCTGGGCAAGGGGACGATGGACCTCAAGCCCGACACCGCGTTCCTGGCCGACCCGGCGACGCGGTTCCCGGTGACGATCGACCCGGACTGGGCGGGCGGCAAGCACGGCTGGACCAGCGTGCTCTCCGGCAAGCCCGGCACCGCGTACTGGAACACCAGCGGCGACGGGCCGGACAGCGCGCAGGTCGGGCAGTGCTACGAGAACGGCTACTGCAAGGGCATCGGGGAGGCGTGGTCCTACTTCCAGTGGGACACCAGCTTCCTCAACGGCCGGGAGCTCCACGGGGCGACCTTCAACACCTCGATCAAGTACAGCCCCAACTGCGACACCCGGACCCACGAGTTCTACACCGCCCACGGCGACATCTGGAACGGCGTCACTTGGAGCTCCAAGCCCGGCGGCACCCGCAGGCACGAGTACGCCGCGGCCGGGGCGAGCAGCTTCGGCGGCTGCGGCACCGGGTGGAAGCCGGTGGGGCTGGGCGTCCCGGTCGGCGACATCGACAAGACCGGGTTCTCCACCTTCCTGATCAAGGCGCAGAGCCCCACCGACCAGATCGCGTGGCGCAAGTACGACCCGGGCTCGACGACCCTGAGCATCACCCACAACCTCGCGCCGAGCACGCCCACCGACCTGCACACCACCCCGGCGCTGCCGGACCCGTGCCGGTGGTGCGACGGCAAGTCCTACTACGGCGGCGACAGCATCCAGCTCAACGCCCGCCTCGCCGACCCGGACCACACCCCGGTCAACGCCCAGTGGCGGGTCTTCCGCAACGGCGACGAGGACGTCATCCCGTGGGGCAACGGCTTCAAGCCCTCCGGCGAGCTGCACGACCACCCGCTCCCGCTCGGGGCGGAGAACGGCAAGACGATCTCCTGGGGTGTGATGGGCGGTGACGGGCTCAGCGCGAGCCCCTGGGCCGACCACCCGCGCGCGTTCGTCGTCGACCGCGTGGGCATCGACGTGCAGCCGGGGGTGGCGTCCAAGACCTATCTGGAGGACAACCGCTGGCACGGCGGTGTCGGCGTGAAGGACGTGTTCACCTTCTCCGCCAACGACAACCCGGCCGTCACCGTCTCGGACATCGACCACTACCTCTACGGCTGGCAGTACCCGCCGACCGAGAAGGTGGACGCCACCGCGCTGGGCGGCCCGGCGTCGGTGTCCACCGCCCCGCCCGGAGACGGCCCGCAGACGCTCTACGTGCGCTCGGTCGACCGCGCCGGGCACGAGAGCCCGACCCGGGCCTACCGGGTGTACGTGCGCGCGGGCAACGGCGCGCTGGCCCAGTACTCCTTCGAGGGCAAGGCCGACGACACCGCCTTCCTCGGCGACCGGCACGGCGCCCTGGTCGGCGGGGCGGGCTACACCGCGGACGGCGCGGTGGGCAGCGCGGTCGCCCTCAGCGGCGGCGGCCACGTGACCGCGCCCGCCGCGGTGCGCACCGACGGCTCGTTCTCGGTGGCGGCGTGGGTCAAGGCCACCGAGGCGCCCGGCCCGTCGGCGGTGATGAGCGCGCTGTCGCAGGACGGGCAGTCGGTCAGCGGGTACATGGTCGGCTACCGCGGCAGCGGGCACTGGGAGATCTACAGCCCGGTGGCCGACCAGCCCGGGACGAACGACGAGGTGCTGCGGTTCCAGCGCCCGCTGGCGCTGGGCGCGTGGACGCACGTGGCCGCGGTGTTCGACCAGCAGGCCGGGACGATGAAGCTCTACCTCGACGGCGAGCTGGTCGGCACCGCCCCGCGCACGCGCGGGTTCAACGCCGCGGGCCCGTTCGCCGTGGGCCGCTCGAAGTGGGCCGGGTCGCCGGGCAACCACTGGACCGGCGCGGTGGACGAGGTCCAGGTCTACGACCGCGTGCTGGGCCCGGAGGAGATCGCGGCGGCGGTGAGCACCAGCGGTGTGCAGCTCGCGCACTGGAAGCTGGACGAGAAGGCAGGCGCCACCGCGCGCAACTCCGTCGGCGGGGGAGCGGACGCGGTGCTGGAGAACGGGGCCGAGTTCACCGCCGAGGGCGCGGTGCAGGGCGGTGTGCGGCTCGACGGCGTGAACGACGTGGTGTCCACCGGTGTCCCCGTGGTGCGCACCGACCAGAGCTTCACGGTCTCCGCGCAGGTCAAGCCCGACAACTACAACGGGACGTACACGGTCCTGTCGCAGGACGGCGAGAGCTTCTGCGGGTTCTGCCTGCAGCTGCAGGACGGCAGGTGGACCTTCGTGTTCGCCGACGCCGATGCCGCCAGCCCCGCCGCGTACCACTTCGTGCGGACCCCGGCGGTGACCAAGTCCGGCTTCACGCACCTGGTCGGCACCTACGACGCGGTCACCGGCAAGATCCGCCTGTACGTCGACGGCGAGCAGGCGGGCGAGTCGAGCAGGCCGGTGGCGTGGAACGCCCAGCGGGCCTTCCGCATCGGCGCCGCCCGCATCGGCGGCGTGGTGAAGCAGCACCTACCGGGCACGGTGGACGAGGTGCGCGTGCTCAGCCGCGCCATCACCCTGGACGAGGTGCGCGGCCTGCTCAGCCGCGACAACGTCACCGCAGGCCGGTGGGCCCTCGACGGCTCGGCCGCCGAGGCCGGGGGCCGCGCGCAGCTCAACGGCACCGAGCACGGCGGCGTGGACTGGACGGCCGGGCAGGCCGACCTGCCCGACCCGGACGACCTCGCGGCCCGGTTCACCGGTCCCGCCCACATCACCGCCCCGAGCCCGATCGACACCGGGCAGAGCTACGCGGTGGCGGCGTGGGTGCGGCTCGACCGCGCGCCCACCGCGAACGCCACGGCCGTTTCCCTCGACGGCCAGACGACGAGCGCGTTCGTGCTGCGGGCGCTGGCGGGCGGCAAGTGGTCCTTCCGCGCCAACGCCGACGACACCGCCACCCCGACGGGCGGCGAGGCGGTCAGCGCGACCGCGGCGCAGCCCGGCGTCTGGACGCACCTGGTCGCCGTGCACCGCAAGGACAAGGGCCGCGTCGAGCTGTACGTCAACGGCGTGCTGGCGGGCTCGGTCGCCTACACCGCGGGCTTCAGCGCAGCAGGCCCGCTGCGGATCGGGCAGGGCAGGCACGCGGGTGCGGCGGTCGACCCGTTCCCGGGCGCGGTCGACGACCTGGTGCTCTACAGCAGGCCGCTGTACGAGGCCGAGATCAAGGCGATGGCGGGCCGGGACCTGAGCCTGGGCCACAACTGGACGCTGGACGAGGGCGCAGGCGCCACCTCCGGCGACGCGGCGGGCGCCCGCCCGGCCGCGCTGTCGGGCGGGGCGCGGTTCACCGAGGGCCGCGTCGGCGGGGCGGTGCGCCTCGACGGGGTGGACGACGTGGTGTCCGCGCCCGCGGTGGACGTGCGCACCGACGCCAGCTTCACCGTCAGCGCGTGGGTCCGGCTCGACGGCAACGACTGTGACCTCGACGTGCAGTCGCGGTGCCTGCTCAGCGCGGTCTCCCTCGACGGGGCGACCGGCAGCAAGTTCCGGCTCGGCCACGTCGTGGACGACCAGGACCACGGGGACGGCAACTGGGTGTTCGAGCTGCCCGAGCCCGACGGCACGGTGACCGAGGCCGCGATCGCGGTGCGGCCCGGCGACATCGGCAGCTGGGTGCACCTGACCGGCGTCTACGACAAGGGGGCGCGGGCGATCTGGCTCTACGTCGACGGCTCCTACAAGGACGACGGCACGCTGCTGGCGCCGTGGCACGGCGAGGGGCAGCTGCGGATCGGCCGCGGCCTGCACGGCGGCGAGCCGGACGGGCACTGGCGCGGCTCGGTCGACGACGTGCGCCTCTACAGCGGCGCCCTGGACGACGCCCGGGTCTCCGCGCTGTACGGCTCGTACCCGGCGCCGCAGGAGGCGGTCGAGCGGCCGGTCGCCGACGCGGGCCACTGGAAGCTCAACGAGAGCGCGGGCGCCACGGCGGCCGACTCCTCCGGCCTGGGCCGCACGATCACCCTCCACGGCGGGAGCAGCTGGAGCGGCGGGCGCGAGACCCGCGCGGTGCAGTTCGACGGCGCGGGCGGGCACGGCGAGACCGCGGCGCCGGTGCTCGACACCACCGGCAGCTTCTCGGTGTCGGCGTGGGTCGCGCTCACCAGCGGGGCCAACTACTCCGCGGTGCTCGGCCAGGATGGCGGCACGATGAGCACCTTCTACCTCCAGCACGACGCCACCGCCAAGAAGTGGGGCGCGGTCGTGCCGGAGTCCGACGCGCCCAACCCCGTGCTCAACCAGGTCCTGTCCGTCGAGCCCGCGCTGGTCAACGTGTGGACGCACCTGGCGGTGGTCTACCACGAGCCGCGCAAGCAGCTGCGGCTCTACGTCAACGGATCGCTGTCGGGCGTGCGCGAGGGCATCGCGCCCAAGCCCTCCAGCGGGCCGCTGAGCATCGGGCGCTGCAAGTACAACGGGGCCAAGGCGTGCTACTTCCCCGGGATGGTCGACGACGTGCGCGCGTTCGACGGCGCGCTGAGCGACGCCGAGGTCCGCATGGTGCACGACGACGTCCCCGAGGTCCCGCACGGCACCTGGCGCTTCGACGACGGCACCGTCGCCGACTCGTCCTGGCGGGCCAACCCCACGACGGCGACCGGTCCGGTGACCTACCCGCAGGGCTTGTCCGGCACCGGATTGGGCCTGGACGGGGTGTCGGCCTCGGCCGCGGCGACGCACGCGGGCATCCCGATGCGCGACAGCTTCACGGTCACGGCGTGGGCCAAGCTGGGCCGCGGTGACAAGCACGCCGTGGTCGTCGGCCAGGACGGCGCGCGGCAGAGCGGGTTCACCATCCAGTACCGGCCCGAGGTGAACCGCTGGTCGTTCGGGGCGGCGACGCACGACGCCGACAACGCGCCCGGCGTCTACGCCCACTCGACCACGCCGCCGACCCTCAACCGGTGGACGCACCTGGCCGGGGTGTACGACCAGCCCACGCGCCAGCTGCGGCTCTACGTCGACGGCCACCACGTGGGAACCCGCGACAACGTGCTGCTGTGGCAGGCCAACGGCGGGTTCACCATCGGTCGGGGCAAGGTCAACGGCGCGGCGGCCGGGTTCTTCCCCGGGGTGCTCGACGAGGTGACCACCGACCTGGGCGTCATGCCCGAGGGCGACATCGCCGAGCTGGCGGCGCACTCCACGCCGTCGGGCGGGCACTTCGGCCGGTTCATCGACGCCCAGGGCGACCACCGCTCGGCGAACGCCACCAGCGGGTTCTGGGACCGGTTCGACCCCCTGCCCGAGCGGTACCGCTACGAGGGCCCGTTCGGGATGATGCTGCCCGCCCAGGCGCCCGGCACGCACCGGCTGTACTCGTGCCAGTCCGGTTCGGACGCCTTCACCTCGGCCGACGCGGCCTGCGAGGGCGCGACCAAGCTGGCCGACCTCGGCTGGGTCTACACCGCGCCGCCGCAGGGGGTGTCCACGGTCCCGCTGCACGCCTGCCGCTTCGGGACCGAGCGGGCCGACTCGGTCGACCCGGGCTGCGAGGGCGCGGGCCCGTCCGCGGGGGTGCTGGGCCACCTGCTGGCCTACGCGCCGCTGGTGCGCTACCTCGACCAGCGGCGGGCCGACCACGCGGCCACGACCGGCGTGCTGCCGCCCGGCTACCACCGGGAGGGCACGCTGGGCCTGCTCGCCCGGTCCCCGGACGAGCCCGGCATCCAGCGGTTGCAGCTGTGCCGCAGCGGCAACGACCTCTCGCTGTCGACCGACCCGGCGTGCGAGGGGCGCACCGTGGTCAAGGTGCTCGGGGGGATCTGGACCGAGCCGCCCGCGCAGGCGCCGAGCAAGGCCCTCTACCAGTGCCGGTTGGGGGCGACCAACCACTTCGCCTCCACCAACCCGACCTGCGAGGGCCAGACCGTGGTGAGCAGGCTCGGCTACGTGCTGACCGCCGTGCCGACCGGCTGACGCAGCGGGGCAGCCCCCTCCTGGGCCGCCCCGCCGCAGGCTTCCCGACCTTCGTCCGCTGTCCTGAGGAGGACTCGTGCGCTCTGCTGTCAGAGCTCGTTCGACCAGGGGGGTCGCGTGGGCGCTGGGCGCCGTGCTCGCGGCGTCGCTGGTCCAGGCCGCGACGCCGCCGCCCGCGGCCGCGGCCGACCCCGGCCCGTCGGTGCCGCTGCCGGACATCGCCTCGGCGGCGGTGGCCCAGGAGGCGATGCAGGGCCGGGCCGCCGACGAGGCCACCGGGTCGGCCCTGACCGGCGACCAGCCAGCCGGGGTCGACCTCGACGGCACCGGCCTGCCGACCGCGACCCCGCTCGCGCCCTCGGCTGGCTGGGACGTGGCCACCCACACCGGCGACTTCACCTGGTCCTACCCGCTGCGGGTGCCCCCGGTGCCCGGCGGGCTGCAACCGGAGCTCGCGCTGTCCTACAGCTCGTCCTCAGTGGACGGCCGCACCAGCGCGACGAACAACCAGCCGTCCTGGGTGGGCGAGGGCTGGGAGCTCTCGGCCGGGTTCATCGAGCGCCAGTACGGCGGCTGCGCCGACGACACCACCGGCGGCACGACCCCGCCCAAGACCGGCGACCTGTGCTGGCGCTCGGACAACGCCACCGCCTCCTTCGGCGGGCGCGGCGGCATGCTCGTGCGCGACGACGCCACCGGCGTGTGGCGGGCCCGCAACGACGACGGCTCGGTCATCGAGCGCTTCACCGGGACCGGCAACGGCGACGACAACGGCGAGCGCTGGCTGATCACCACCGTCGACGGCACCCAGTACCACTTCGGCAGCGACCCCGCGGCCGGGTCCACCTGGACGGTGCCGGTCTACGGCGACGACGCGGGCGAGCCCTGCCACGCGGCGACGTTCGCGGCCTCCCGCTGCGACCAGGCGTGGCGCTGGAACCTGGACAAGGTCGTCGACCGCAACGGCAACACCATCCGCTACACCTACGCGCCCGAGACCAACTCCTACGGCGCCAACCTCGCCGACGCCGCCGTGCCCTACACCCGCGGCGGCACGCTGGCCCGGGTCGACTACGGCCTGCGCGAGGGCATCGCCACCCCGGCCGCGCGGGTGGTCTTCACCACCGCCGACCGGTGCGTGCCGGGCAGCGAGTGCGTCGAGGCCAAGCCGGACAACTGGCCGGACGTGCCGTGGGACGGCAAGTGCGCCGCGGCCACCTGCCCCGACAAGCACTCCGCGACGTTCTGGTCCACCAAGCGCCTGGCCTCGATCACCACCCAGGTGTGGAACGGGACCGAGCACACCCCGGTGGACCGGTGGACCCTCGACCACAGCTTCCCGGACCCCGGCGACGGGGAGAAGGCCGCGCTGTGGTTGCGGTCGGTGACCCACACCGGGCTGGTGGGCGGCGCGCTGGCCCTGCCCCCGGTCACCTTCGAGGGCACGGCGCTGCCCAACCGGGTGGATTCCGTCGAGGACGGCATGGCCCCGCTCAACCGCTACCGGGTGACCGGGATCATCAGCGAGAGCGGTGGCGTCACCGCGATCACCTACGGGTCGCAGTGCCGGGCGGGCGGGCCGATGCCCACCGCCCCGGAGACCAACGGGCTGCGCTGCTTCCCGGTGAAGTGGACCCGCAAGAACCACCAGGAGCGCACCGACCACTTCCACAAGTACGTCGTCACCACCGTCATCCAGACCGACCGGATCGCCGCCAACCCCAGCCAGGTGACCAACTACGAGTACCTCGACGGCGCGGCGTGGCACTGGGACACCTCCGAGTTCACCGCCGAGGCCGACAAGACCTGGAGCGAGTTCCGCGGCTTCGGCCGGGTGCGCGTGCGCACCGGGTCGGCGGGTGACCTCTCCGGTCCGGTCACCATGACCGAGACCCGCTACTACCGGGGCATGGACGGCGACCGCCTGCCCTCGGGCACCCGCTCGGCGTCGGTCGTGGACACCGAGGGCGGCAGCCGCACGGACTCCGAGTGGCTGCGCGGCCTGTCCTTCGAGACCGCGACCTTCGAGCGCGAGGGGCCGTCCGACCAGGCCGACCCGCCGCGCGTGGCCAAGACGATCACCGACCCGGTGTGGGCGGGCCCGACCGCCACCCGCGGGCCGTTCACCGCCTACCGGGTCCGGCAGGGCACCGTCCGCCAGTACACGGCCCTGGCCGCGGGCGGCTGGCGGCAGACCCGCACCGAGACCCGCTACGACGGCCGCGGCCTGCCCGACCAGGTCAACGACCTGGGCGACACCGCGACCGACGCCGACGACCTGTGCACCACCACCGAGTACGTGCCGGGTCACCGGGTGGCGAACCTGCCCGCGACCGTGCGCACGGTGTCGGTGCGCTGCGGCGAGCCCGCGGAGTTCCCGCGCCACGCCGTGTCCGCCGAGCGCCACACCTACGACGACGCGGGCAACCGGACCAAGACCGAGGTCGCCAAGGAGTGGACCGCGGCGGAGCCGGTCTACGCCGTCAGCAGCGTGGTCGGCTACGACGTGCACGGCCGCGTCACCGCCAGCACCGACGCCCGGGGGAGCACCAGCACGATCGCCTACACCCCGGCGACCGGCGGCCCGGTGACCAAGACTGTCTTCACCAGCCCGCCCACCGCGGCGCTGCCCGGCGGGCTCGTCACCACCCGCACCCTGGCCCCCGCGTGGGGTGTCGTGGTGCACGTCAACGACCCGAACAAGCGCAAGACCGAGGCCGAGTACGACCCGCTCGGCCGCCGCACGGCGGTGTGGCTGCCCAACCGGCCGCGCGCCGACCACCCGAACCGGCCCAGCCTGCGGATGGCCTACCTGATCCGCGCCGACGCCAGCTCCGCGGTCACCACGACGCGGATCGGGCCCAACGGCACCGACGTGGTGTCGACCACGGTCTACGACGGGCTGCTGCGCCCGCGCCAGACCCAGCAGCCCGCGCTCGGCGGGGGCAGGCTGGTCACCGACTCGCGCTACGACTCGCACGGCAGGCTGTGGAAGACCACGCAGCCGTACTACAACAGCGATCCGGTCGACACGGCCCTGCTCTCCGTCGCCGACACCGCGATCCCGGGCCACACCCGCACGCTGCACGACGGCGCGGGCCGGGTGACGGCGTCGGTGTACTTCGGCGGCGCGCACGAGAAGTGGCGCACCACCACGACCTACGGCGGCGACCGGGTGCACGTGGCCCCGCCCGCGGGCGGCACGGCGACCACCACCATCACCGACGCCCGCGGCCGCACGGTCGAGCTGCGCGAGCACAGCTCGGCCGCGGAGTTCGACGCCACCCGCTACGCCTACACCCCCGGCGGCCACCTGGCCTCGGTGACCGACGCGGCGGGCAACGTCTGGCGCTTCGAGCACGACCTGCGCGGCCGCAAGACCAAGAGCACCGACCCCGACACCGGGGTGACGACCATGACCCACGACGAGGGCGGCCTGGTCACCGGCGTCCGCGACGCCGCGGGCAACGCGGTCGCCACCACCTACGACGCCCTCGGCCGCAAGACCGGGCGGTACGCGGGCGGTCCGGACGGGCCGAAGCTGGCCACGTGGACCTACGACACGGCGAGCAAGGGCGCGGGCCAGCTGGCCTCGGCCACCCGCTGGGTCGGGCAGACCGCCTACACCCGGACCGTGCACGGCTACAACGCCCTCTACCGGCCCACGCAGGAGTCCGTCGCCATCCCGGCTGCGCAGGGCCAGCTCGAAGGCACCTACACCACTTACACCAGCTACGACCCCGACGGCAGCGTCTCGGCCGTGTCCTACCCGGCGGCCGGTGAGCTGCCGGAGGAGACGGTCAACTACGACTACACCGACCTCGGCCAGCCGACCACCACGACCGGCGGCTACGAGGGCGCGACGTTCCGGTACGCCTCGGCGACGTCGTACACCCGCTACGGCGAGCCGCAGCGGGTGCAGCTGGGCACGGGGACCAAGCGCGCGTGGCTGTCCTACTACTACGACGACCACACGCGCAGGCTCGAACGATCCATCGTGGACGCCGAGATCCCCAACCCGATGCTGGTCGACAACCACTACACCTACGACCCGGCAGGCAACGTGACCTCGCTGGCCGACCTGGCCCCCGGCCAGACCGACGTGCAGTGCTTCCGCACCGACCACCTGCGCAGGACGACCGAGGCGTGGACGCCCGCGGCGAGCACGTGGTCGGCCGAGGCGGGCTGCCAGGCGGACCCCGCCTCCGACGCGCTCGCGGGCGCGGCGCCCTACTGGCACTCCTACGCCTACGACCGCACCGGCAACCGCACCACCGAGGTCCGGCGCGACCCGACAGGCGAGGTGACCAGGACCTTCGCCTACGACGTGCCCGGCCACGCGCACGCCGTCGCCGCGGTCACCACCGACGCGGGCGCCACCACCTACGGGTACGACGCCGCGGGCCGCACCACCGAGCGCGGCGGGCAAGAGCTGGAGTGGGACGTCGAAGGCCGCCTCGCCGAGGTCACCGACGCGGGCGCGACCACGACCTTCCTCTACGACGCCGACGGCAACCGGCTGCTGCGGAAGGACCCGGGCGGCACCACGCTGTACCTGCCGGGGCAGGAGGTGCGGGTCGGGCCGACCGGCGGGCCGAAGGCGACCCGCTACTACGCCCACGCCGGGCGCGACATCGCGGTGCGGGTCGGCCGCGGCCCGCTCACCTGGCTGGCGGGCGACCACCAGGGCACCGCCCGGGTGGCGGTCGACGCCGACACCCGCGAGGTCACCCGGCGCAGGCAGCTGCCCTTCGGCGGGCCGCGCGGCGCGGCGGCGGCGTGGCCGGGCGACCGGGGCTTCCTCGGCGGGACCGCCGACGCGAGCACCGGCCTGACCCACCTCGGCGCCCGCGAGTACGACCCGGACCTCGGCCGGTTCACCTCCGTGGACCCGGTGATGGACCTGAGCACGCCGCAGCAGCTGAACGGCTACGCCTACAGCGAGAACAACCCCGTCACCTACAGCGACCCCTCCGGCATGATCAAGGTGAACTGCCCGGACGGGGAGTGCCGCGGCGGGCACTACGCGCCCGGCCAGGGACCGGCGAGCACCTACAACCCGCCGGTGGACTGGGGACCGCCCGCCCCCAGCGGGATCAGCGGGGCCGGCTGCGGCTCGCGGCCGTGCCCGGTCGGCGGGGTCGACCCCAGCACCGTCTACAAGGGATGCGGTGCGCGCCCGTGCAAGGTCGGGTCGGTCGATCCGCACAACATTGATTTCGTCCCGCCCAAGGTGCACATCCCCAGCGGACCGCAGTGCCAGGTCAGCGACGGCGCGCTGATGACCGGCGAGCTGCTGTGCGACGAGCCACCGGCGCCCGCGAACCCGAACGCCCTGTGCAGCGGCCTGTTCAACTGCGCGTGGGAAGTGGGCTGGCGGGGCGCGATGGCCACCAACCCGATCACCCTGATCGGGCAGGCCGCCGCCGACCTCAGCGGCACCAACATCACCCCGGACTACCTGACCGTCGACCTCGGCGCGGTCATCCCGACCAGCAAGCGGGCCGGGATCGCGGGCGCCTTCGGCTTCACGTTCAGCAAGCACGGCCAGCTGACGTTCAACGAGCCGCGCGCGGGCGTCGGGACGCCATCAGGGGGCATCCGGGGCAATACCGGCCTGACCCTGTCGGGCAGGCTCGGCTGGCTGGAGGACCGCGGCGCGTCGGCCGACGACGTCAACGGCTTCCTGCAGGGCGACGCCAGCAGCGTGCTGGTCGGGGTGCCGCTGCCCGCGCCGGTGGGGCTGGCCGGGGGCGCCACCTTCGCCGACGGCAACGGCCAGCGCGCCTACGAGTACGGGGTCAACCTGCCCGGGGGCTGGGGCATCACCGGCAGCAAGAGCCACGGGAAGGTGATGCTACCCGGCTGACGGCATGGCCCGGTCCGCCTCGCTGAGCAGGTCGTCGACGAGCCTGCTCAGCGAGGCCGTCTCCGGGGCGCCCGCGGCGGCGAAGAGGTCCAGCGCGCCCCGCCACCGGGTCAGCGCCGAGCAGCAGTCGCCCGCCGCCCGCTCCACCAGGCCGAGCACGTGCAGGGCGCGGGCCAGGGCCAGCCGGTGGTCGGCGCGCTCGGTCACCTCCCGCGCCCGGCGCGCGTGCTGCCCGGCCTGGTCCAGCGCGCCGAGGTCGAGGTAGGCGTGGGCGATCTCGGTCAGCGCCGGGCCCTCCAGCACCAGCATCCCCGAGGCGCGGACGCTGGTCCACGCGCGCCGGGCGTGGACCAGCGCGGTGGCCGCGTCGCCGCGCTCGCGCAGCGCCCTGGCCAGGCCGATGCGGCTGGACACCGCGCCGTAGCCGAAGCTGATCTCGGTGGCCAGGCGCAGGACCCGCTGGTAGCCGCTGACGGCCTCGTCGAGCCTGCCGCAGCGCAGCGCCACCGCGGCAGCGATCTCCAGCCCGCCCGCCTCCATCCGCCGCTCGCCGATCTCGCGGCTGCGGGCGACCGCCTCGCCTGCCAGCTCGTCGGCCAGGTCGAGTCTGCCCGCGTCGCAGTGCGCCTCGGCCAGGCACACCAGCTCCACCGCCTCGCCGTAGCGGAAGCCGAGTTCGCGGGTCAGGTCGAGGGACTGCTGGTGGTGGGCGATCGAGCGGTCCAGCCTGCCCAGCGTCCAGTACGCCAGGCCGAGGCCGTTGAGCGCGCGGGCGGTCGTCGGGCGGTTGCCGGTGGCCCGGCTCAGCGCCAGCGCCCGCTCGTGCCAGCCGATCGCCAGGTGCGCGTCGCCGAAGGACAGGTGCGCGACGCCGACGTAGTTCAGGGCGAGCGCGATCGCGTCCTGGTCGCCGGTGCGCTCGCTGACCGCCAGCGCGTCGCTGTGCGCCCGCATGGCCAGGTCCGGCTTGCCCAGCTGGGCGTGCACCCGGCCGATGTTGTGCAGGCAGTTCGCCTCGGCGTCGAGGTCGCCCGCCTGCCTGGCGATGCGCAGGGCCCGCTCGTGGGCGGAGATGGCCAGGTCGTAGTCGCTGGCGTTGAACGAGACCAGGCCCAGCACGTCGAGCACCGACGCCTGGGCGCGCCGGTCGCCTGCGGCCTCGGCGGCGGCCAGGACCTCCTCGCACGCGGCGATGGCCTGCACGGCGTGCCCGCGGGCCTGCAGGTAGCCGCGCAGCACGTCGATCAGCTGCCAGCCGCGCGGGTCGCCCGCGACGGCGACGGCCAGCAGGTTCTGCCGCTCCTCGTCCAGCCAGCGCAGCGCGTCGGCCTCGGTGGCGAACTCCGCGGCGGGCCCGGCGGCGGGCAGCGGGACGCGCAGCGGCACCCCGGGGTAGAGCCTGCGCGTGGCCGCCGCGGCGCTGCGCAGGTAGAAGTCCAGCAGCCGGGCGGCGGCCGCCGCGGTGCCCGCGCCGTCCTCGGCGCGGCCGCGGTCGCCCGCGTACTCCCGGATCAGGTCGTGGAACTGGTAGGCGCCCGCCGCGGGCTGCTGCAGCAGGTTGGCCCTGGCCAGCCGGTCCAGCGCACGGACGGTGTCGGGCGCGGGGCGGTCGGCGGCGGCCGCCGCGGTCGCCACCCGGAACTCCGCGCTGGGCAGGACCGCGCCCAGCAGCCGGAACAGCGCCTGGTCCGCGGGGAGCAGGCGCAGGTAGGACAGGTCGAAGGCGGTGCGCACCGCGGACTGCTCGTCGCCGTCGACGGCCAGCCCGGCCACCCGGCCGTGCCGGGCCAGCTCGGCGGTGTAGTCGGCGACCGGGCGGTGCGGGGAGGCGGCGAGGTTGGCCCCGGCGATGCGCAGCGCCAGCGGCAGGTACGCGCACGAGCGGGCCAGCTCGGCCACGGCGGCGGGCTCGGCCCGCCCGCCCAGCAGGTCGGCCAGCACGCCCGCCGACTCGGCCTCGGTCAGCACCCCGACCGGCAGGTGGTCGACGTCGTGGGTGGCCGCGAGCCCGCGCAGGTCGTCGCGGCTGGTCACCAGGACCGCGCAGCCCGGCGTCGCGGGCAGCAGCGGGCGGACCTGGTCGGGGTGGTGGGCGTTGTCGAGCACGACGAGGAACCGGCGCCCGGCGAGCAGGCTGCGGAAGAGGGCGGCGCGGTCCTCCACGTCGACCGGCTGCTGCCCGGTGGGCACGCCGAGGTCGCCGAGGAAGCGGGTGAGGGCCGAGCACGCGCACACCGGCGGCTCGGCGGAGAAGCCGCGCAGGTTGAGGTAGAGCTGGCCGTCGGGGAACCGGTCGCGCAGCCGGTGGGCCACGTGCAGGGCCAGCGCGGTCTTGCCCACCCCGGGCGGCCCGGAGATCGCGACGACGGGCGTCACCGCGTCGGCGGTGAGCAGCTCGGTCAGCCGCGCGATGTGCTCGGCGCGCCCGACGAAGCGGCGCACGCCCAGCGGGAGCTGGGAGACGGGGGCGGGGTTCGGTGGCGGCGCGGCCGCCTGCTCGGGCTCGGCGTCGGCGAGCAGCGCCTGGTGCGCCCGGCGCAGCCGCTCGCCCGGGTCGACGCCCAGCTCGGCGCGCAGCAGGTCGCGGACCTTGCGGTAGGCCGCGTGCGCGTCGGCCTGCCTGCCGCAGCGGTGCAGCGCGGTGACGAGCTGGGCCCACAGCTCCTCCCGCCACGGATGCTCGCCGGTGAGCCGGACCAGCTCGGCCACCACCTCGCGGTGCCTGCCGAGCCGCAGCTGCAGGTCCACCCGGTGCTCGATGGCCAGCAGCCGCTCCTCGGCCAGCCGGGGCACGACGTCGCGCTGCAGCGCGTCGGACCGCAGTCCGCTCAGCGCGGGCCCGCGCCACAGCTCCAGCGCCTCGGCGAGCAGGTCGGCCGCGGTCGCGTGCCGGCCTGCGGCGTCAGCGGCCGCGGCCTCGGCGCGCAGCCGCTGGAAGGCGGTGAGGTCGAGGGCGTCCGGGGCGACCTCGATGGAGTAGCCGTCGGGGTGGGTGTGCACCAGCCGCGGGGCGCTGGCGTCGTCGCCGAGGGCCCGGCGCAGCCGCACGGCGTAGACCTGGACCGTGCGCCGGGCCTCCGCGGGGGGATCGGCGCCCCACAGCGCGTCGGCGAGCTGGTCGATGGTGACGACCTGGTTGGCGTTGACCAGCAGCGCGGCCAGCATCACGTGCAGCTTGCCCGCGCTGAGCCGCACGGGCCGCCCGCCTGCGAGCACCGCCAGCTGGCCGAGCACCCGGAACCGCAGGGCGGCGACGTCCCCCAGCACCCGGCCTCCCGTTGATTCCCCCAAGCCCCGGTTGACCATTCAACCGAGCCGGAAACCCCGGTGTCAAAGGGTCATTTCGCGGACCGGGACGCGCGGGATCACGCGCCCCGCAGCAGGGCCTCGAAGGAGGGCGTGCCGCCGAACGGGCCGTCGAGCGCCTGCTCGGGAGCCGCCTGCTGCCTGCCGCTGACGAGGCCGGCGAGCTCGTCCGCCGCGCGCTCGATGCGGGTGGCCAGCGCGCGGTCGACGCCGCCGTCGCCGCCCCAGTCCTCCGGGGCGGCGAAGACGCCGGTGGGCACGGCGATGGCGCGCAGGTAGGCGAACAGCGGCCGCATGGCGTGTTCGAGCACCAGCGAGTGGCGCGCGGTCCCTGCGGTGGCCCCGAGCAGCACCGGCTTGCCGACCAGCGCGTCCTTGTCCAGCACGTCGAAGAACGTCTTGAACAGTCCGCTGTAGGAGGCGGAGAACACCGGGGTGACGGCGATCAGGCCGTCGGCGGCGGTCACCGCGTCGATCGAGCCGCGCAGCGCCTGGTTGGCGAAGCCGGTCACCAGGTTGTCGGCCAGGTCGCGGGCGTGGTCGCGCAGTTCGACCTGGACGATGGCGGTGTCCTCGCCCCGCTCGCGCAGGGCGTCGGCGGTCGCGGCGGCCAGCCGGTCGGCCAGCAGCCTGCTGGACGAGGGCACGCCCAGCCCGGCGCTGACCACGGCGATGGTGCGGTCGGTCATCAGGCGTCAACCTCGTCTCGGACCTGTCCGGTCACGTCGTCGGCGGGCGCGTGGACGGTGGCGTCGACGGCGCCGCCGCGGGCGGCCACGCGCGCGGCGTGGGTCGGGGCGTCGGGCACGTGGGCGGGCTTGAGCGCGGCGAACTCCTTGCGCAGCACCGGGACCACTTCCTCGCCCAGCAGGTCGAGCTGCTCCAGCACGGTCTTCAGCGGCAGGCCCGCGTGGTCGATGAGGAACAGCTGGCGCTGGTAGTCGCCGACGTACTCGCGGAAGCCGAGCGTGCGCTCGATGACCTGCTGGGGGCTGCCCACCGTCAGCGGCGTCTCCCGGCTGAAGTCCTCAAGCGACGGGCCGTGGCCGTAGACGGGCGCGTTGTCGAAGTAGGGCCGGAACTCCGCGACGGCGTCCTGGCTGTTCTTGCGCATGAACACCTGCCCGCCCAGGCCGACGATGGCCTGGTCGGCCGCGCCGTGGCCGTAGTGCTCGAACCGGCGGCGGTAGAACTCCACCATCCGCTGGGTGTGCTCGGCGGGCCAGAAGATGTGGTTGTGGAAGAAGCCGTCGCCGTAGTAGGCGGCCTGCTCGGCGATCTCGGGCGAGCGGATCGAGCCGTGCCAGACGAACGGCGGCACGCCGTCGAGCGGGCGCGGGGTCGAGGTGAAGCTCTGCAGCGGCGTGCGGAACTTGCCCGACCAGTCGACCACGTCGTTGTCCCACAGCTTGCGCAGCAGCGCGTAGTTCTCGATGGCCAGCGGGATGCCGTTGCGGATGTCCTGGCCGAACCAGGGGTAGACCGGGCCGGTGTTGCCGCGGCCGAGCATCAGGTCCACCCGGCCGTCGGCCAGGTGCTGGAGCATCGCGTAGTCCTCGGCGATCTTCACCGGGTCGTTGGTGGTGATCAGCGTCGTGGCCGTCGACAGCCGCAGCCGCGAGGTCAGCGCCGCGATGTGGCCCAGCGTGGTGGTGGGCGAGGAGGAGAAGAAGGGCGGGTTGTGGTGCTCGCCGAGGGCGAAGACGTCCAGGCCGACCTCCTCGACCTTCTTCGCGATCGCCACGATCGCCTTGATCCGCTCCGCCTCCGACGGCGTGCGGCCGGTGGTGGGGTCAGTCGTGATGTCACTGACCGAGAAGACGCCGAACTCCATCTCACCCTCCAACTGCTGGCCGGTACGCTCGGTTCAACTTAAGTGACGTGTCAACTATTCCGCCCACCGGGGTGGCGTCGACCGCGTTATCTCACATTGCGGAAAGGCTTCCTACATCCCGCGGTGGCGCGTCGCGCCTGCGGGGAGGCCCTGGCCTGGGGCTTCCCGGAGACCAGGGTGGCGTAACACGGGCGTAACAAACGGCCCGCCGGTTTCGGCACAGACTGTCGCCGTGAGCAGCCCGCGGATCGTCGACGCCCGGCGCCTGCGCGCCGACCGGGCGCGGCAGGTCGCCGACGTGGTGCGCAGGCAGGTGCTGGGCCGGGCCTACCCGGACGGCGTCCTGCCGGATGAGCTGTTCCTCGCCGCGGAGTTCTCCGTCTCCCGCAACACCGTGCGGGTCGCGCTGGACCTGCTGCGCGACGAAGGGCTGATCGAGCGCTCGCCCGGCGTGGGCACGGTCGTGGTGTCGGAGAAGTACCCGCACGGGCTGGACCGGCTGATGGGGCTGGCCGAGACGCTGCGCGAGCACGGCGAGATCACCAACGACGTGCGCGCCGCAGGCCCGGTGCGCCCGCCGACGGCGGTGGCGCAGCGGCTCGGCGTGCCCGAGGGCGCCGAGGTCGTCTACATCGAACGGCTGCGCAGGCTCGACGGCCTGCCCCTCTCGCTCGACCAGACCTACCTGCCGATGGACATCGGGGCCCCGCTGCTGGCCGCCGACCTCGCCGGGCGCGACCTGTTCTGGCTCATCGAGCAGCACACCGGCCAGGCGCTCGGGTCGGCGTCGGTGGCGCTGGAGGCGGTCAACGCCGACCCGCACAGCGCGGCCGTGCTGAACACGCCCAAGGGCGCGGCGCTGATGGTGCTCGAACGCCTGACCCGCCTGGCCGACGGCCGCCCGATCGACCTGGAGTACATCCGCATGCGCGGTGACCGCATCACGATGGCCGCCGAGCTGCACCGGGGCCTGCGGTGAACGCCGCGCCCCGCTTCCGCCTGCACGTGGACCTGCGCAGGCAGGCCAGCGCGCTCTGTCGCTGAGTCCCGCCCGTTCCCCTCCCGAACAGCGCGCCGCCCTCCCGCAGGCGCGCCGCCCGCCCCTGCCCGAAAGGACCCGCCGTGGCCCTGGTCAACCACCGCGCCGACGTGCCGGTGACGATCGACGAATCGCTGTGCATCACCGGGTGCAGGCTCTGCGTCGACATGTGCCCGCTGGACTCGCTCGCCATCCACCCGGAGACCGGGAAGGCGCACATGCACGTCGACGAGTGCTGGTACTGCGGCCCGTGCGCCGCGCGCTGCCCCACCGGGGCGGTCGAGATCAACATGCCGTACCTGCTGCGCTGAGAGGACACCCGGAGTGAAGCGCGCCTTAGCCGCCGCCCTGGCGGCGACCACCGCCCTGGCGGGCTGCTCGGCCGAAGCGGCCGGGTCCGCGGTCGAGATCGTGATCGGCTACCAGTCCAAGACCATCAACACCGTCACCGCGGGCACGCTCCTGCGCGACCTCGGCTTCTTCGAGAAGCGGCTGGCCGAGCTGAGCGCCCGCACCGGCGTCGACTACACCGTCACCTGGCAGGACTACGACACCGGCGCGCCCATCACCGCGCAGATGGTCGCCGGGAAGGTCGACATCGGATCGATGGGCGACTTCCCCTTGCTCATCAACGCATCCCGGGCGCAGGAGCTCGGCGACGAGGGCACCCAGATGGTGTCGGTGACCGGGTACAACGCCCGCGGCGGGCTCAACATGGTCGTCGTCGCCCCGGACTCGCCCGCCACCACGCTGGCCGACCTCGCGGGGACGACCGTCTCGGCCAGCGTCGGCTCAGCCGGGCACGGCACGCTGGTCCGCGCGCTCCAGCGCGCAGGCGTCGAGGGCGTGACCGTGGAGAACCAGCAGCCCCCGGTCGGCGCGAGCGCGCTGCGGGCCGGGTCGGTGGCGGCGCTGGCCCAGTTCGTCGCCTGGCCGGGCATGCTCGTGCACGACCGGCAGGCCCGCCTGCTCTACGACGGCTCGGCGCTGGGCATCCCGACCCTGCACGGGGTCGTGGTGCGCAAGCCGTTCGCCGCCGAGCACCCCGACCTGCTCGCCGAGTTCCTGCGCGCCCAGCTCGACGCGACCGAGTACCTGCACGCCAACCCGCTCGCCGCGGCCGAGAAGGTCGCCGCGGCCACCGGGATCGCGCCCGAGGTGGTCTACCTCTACAACGGACCCAACGGCATCTCCACCTTCGACCTCGACATCAAGCCCCAGCTGCGGCAGGCGCTGCGCGAGGACGTCCCGCTGCTGGAGCGCATCGGCGACATCGCGCCCGTCGACGTCGACGCCTTCATCGACGACTCGGCGCTCACCGCGATCACCGGCCCTCCCGACGACGACACCACCAACCCGGCGCGCATCACCGGGCAGGACCGGGTCTGCGGCGTCGCCGTCGAGGACCCGGCGACGGCAGGCGAGGTGTGGCTGGCGGGGGAGGGGACCACCCGCCCGGCCGCCACCCCCACCTGCCTGCTGAAGCACGTCAACGCGGCGGGCGGCACGGTGCGCGCGGCCTACGTGCCCGACGCCGAGACCGGCACCCGCTGGTTCGCCGAGCACGCCGTCTGGGTGCGCGACGGCGCGGACTTCCTGCCGTTCACCACCGCCGACGGCGCCCGCCGCCACCTCGCGGCCCACCCGGGCGCGCAGGTGCTGGACTACCCGGCCGCGGTGCAGGCGGCGGGCCGGTGAGCGCCCGCTGGCCGCTGCGCGCCCTGTCCCTGCTGGCCTGCCTCGGGCTCTGGCAGCTGCTCACCGCGACCGGCGTCGAGCTGTGGCTGCGGTTCGACCACCTGCCGACCGCGGTTGAGGTCGGTCAACGGCTGATCGAGCAGCTGGGCACCGCCGACTTCCTCCGCGACCTCGGGCAGAGCCTGCAGCGCATCCTGACCGGCTTCGCCATCGCCGCCGTGCTCGGCGTCGCGCTCGGCGTGGCCGTGGCCCGGTCCCGGCTGCTCGGCGACCTGCTGCGCCCGCCGCTGGAGGTGCTGCGGCCGATCCCGGCGATCGCGCTGGTCCCCATCGCCATCCTGCTGTTCCCCACCAACGAGCAGGGGATCGTCTTCATCACCTTCGTGGCCGCGTTCTTCCCGGTGCTGGTGAGCACCCGCCACGCCGTGCGGGCGCTGCCGACCATCTGGGAGGACGCGGTGCGCACGATGGGCGGCAGCCGCGCGCAGGTGCTGGTGCGGGTCGTGCTGCCCGGCACGCTGCCCGGGGTGTTCGGCGGGCTGTCGGTGGGCATGGGCGTGGCGTGGATCTGCGTCATCTCCGCGGAGATGATCTCCGGGCAGTTCGGCGTCGGCTACCGCACCTGGCAGGCGTACACGGTGGTGGACTACCCGGGCGTCGTGGTCGGCATGGTGACCATCGGCGCCCTGGGCTACCTCACCTCCGCCGGCGTGGAGCTGCTGGGCAGGCGGGCCACCCGCTGGCTGCCGAGGCAGGCGCCATGACCGTCGAGATCAGGGACCTGACCCTGCGCCACGGCAGCACGACCGTGCTGTCCGGGTTCGACCTGCGCGTCGCGGCGGGGGAGACGCTGGTGGTCGCGGGCGCGTCCGGGTGCGGCAAGTCGACGCTGCTGCGCGCGATGGCCGGGCTGCTGCCCGCGGCGGCGGGCAGCATCGCCGTCGACGGCGAACCCGTCACCGGCCCGTCGGCGCAGCGGGCGCTGGTCTTCCAGGACGACGGGCTGCTGCCGTGGCGGACCGCCCGGCGCAACGTCGAGCTGCCGCTGGCGCTGGCGGGCGTGCGCCGGGCGCAGCGGCGCGAGCGGGCGGAGGCCTGGCTGGCGCGCGTCGGCCTGGCCGGGGCGGGCGGGCTGCTGCCGCGCGAGCTGTCCGGCGGCATGCGCCAGCGGGTGCAGCTGGCCAGGACGCTGGCGCAGAACCCGCGGCTGGTGCTGATGGACGAGCCCTTCGGCGCGCTGGACGCCCAGACCCGCGCCGCGATGCAGCGGCTGCTGGTCGACGTGCTCGCCGAGGCCGGGACGACGACGGTGTTCGTCACCCACGACGTGGACGAGGCCGTGCTGCTCGGCGACCGGGTGGTCGTCATCGGCGCGGGCGAGGTGGCGGTGCGGCGCGAGGCGATCCTCGCGGCGCTGGGCGGTGCAGGCCAGGTTGGGAAGGTGGCAGTCTGAGATGGACATCCCGGACCCGCGCGAGCGGATCGAGCTGAGCTGCGACGTGCTGGTCATCGGCGGCGGCACGGCCGGATCGATGGCGGCGATCACCGCGGCCGAGGCGGGCAGGCGCGTGCTGCTGCTGGAGAAGGCGCACGTGCGCCACTCCGGCGCGCTGGCGATGGGCATGGACGGGGTCAACAACGCCGTCATCCCCGGCAAGGCCGACCCGGCCGACTACGTCGCCGAGATCACCCGCGCCAACGACGGCATCGTCGACCAGCGCACCGTGCTGCGCACCGCCACCCTCGGCCACGACATGGTGCGGCGGCTGGAGGGCTACGGCGTCAAGTTCGAGAAGGACGCCCTCGGCGGGTACGCGGTGCGGCAGGTGCACCGCTCGGGCAGCTACGTGCTGCCGATGCCCGAGGGCAAGGACGTCAAGAAGGTGCTGTACCGGGTGATGCGCGAGCGCAGGCTGCGCGAGCGGCTCACCATCGAGAACCGGGTGATGCCGGTGCGCGTGCTCACCGACGGCGGCCGCGCGGTGGGCGCGGCCGGGTTCAACACGCGCACCGGGGAGTTCGTCACCGTGTCGGCGGGCGCGGTCATCCTCGCAACCGGCGCGTGTGGACGGTTGGGCCTGCCCGCCAGCGGATACCTGTACGGCACCTACGAGAACCCGACCAACGCGGGCGACGGGTACGCGATGGCCTACCACGCGGGCGCGGAGCTGTCGGGGATCGAGTGCTTCCAGATCAACCCGCTCATCAAGGACTACAACGGCCCCGCGTGCGCCTACGTGGCAAACCCGTTCGGCGGCTACCAGGTCAACAGCGCAGGCGAGCGGTTCGTCGACTGCGACTACTGGTCCGGGCAGATGATGGCCGAGGTCGCCGCCGAGATCGCCTCGGCCCGCGGGCCGATCTACCTCAAGGTCACGCACCTGCCCGAGGAGTCGCTGAGCGCGCTGGAGACCATCCTGCACACCACCGAGCGGCCCAGCCGCGGCCGCTTCCACGCCAACCGCGGGCACGACTACCGCACCCACGACATCGAGATGCACATCTCCGAGATCGGCCTCTGCGGCGGGCACTCCGCGTCCGGGGTGTGGGTGGACGAGAACGCCGCGACCACCGTCCCGGGGCTGTACGCGGCGGGCGACCTGGCGTGCGTGCCGCACAACTACATGCTCGGCGCGTTCGTCTTCGGCGACCTCGCGGGCGCGCACGCCGCCGCCCACCTCGGCACGCCCGGGCCGCTGCCGGAGGACCAGATCGCCGCCGCGCACGAGCTGGTCTACCGGCCGCTGCGCAACCCGGACGGGCCGCCGCAGCCGCAGGTGGAGTACAAGCTGCGCCGCTTCGTCAACGACTACGTCGCCCCGCCCAAGAGCGGGACCAAGCTCGCCATCGCGCTGGAGACCTTCCGCCGCATGGAGGGCGAGATCGCCGAGATGGGCGCGCGCACCCCGCACGAGCTGATGCGCTGCGCGGAGGTCACCTTCATCCGCGACTGCGCCGAGATGGCCGCGCACGCCTCGCTGGTGCGCGCGGAGAGCCGGTGGGGCCTCTACCACGACCGCGTGGACGCCCCCGAGCGCAGCGACGCCTGGTTCCACCACCTCAACCTGCGCCGCGACGCCGCGGGCCGCATGGAGTTCGTGCGCCGCCCGGTCGCGCCGTACCTGGTGCCGGTCGAGGGGTTCGACCCGCCCGCCGTGCCGGTCGAGGTGATCCCGGGCCACGAGGTCGCCGCGGTCGGCCGGGCCGCGGCCGCCGCCACCGCGGTGGCCGCGCCGCACTCGCCGCGGCTGCTGGCGGTGCTGGCCCTGACCGAGGAGCGGGCCCCGCTGGCCGAGCTGGTCCCGTACCTGCGCGACGAGGACGCCGAGGTGCGCAGGGCCGCCGTCGAGGCGCTGGCCGAGACCACCCCGGCCGGGTTCGCGCCCGCCGTCGTCGGTGCGCTCGGCGACCCGTCGGCGCGGGTGCGGTCGGCGGCGGTCGCCGGGCTGCGGGAGCTGGTCGAGGTGCTGCCCGCAGGCGACGACCTGCGCGGCGCGCTGCTGGCGCACGTCGCCTCGGCCGACCCGGCGGTGCGCGAGGTCGTGCTGGAGACGCTGTGGGCCCGCCGCATGGGCGATGCCGACGCCTTCGCCACCACCGCGGCCGACGCGCCCGGCGTCCGCATCGCGGCGGTGCGCGGCCTGGTCGCGCTGGGGGCGGCCGACCCGGTGGCCGCGGTGGCCGCCGACCCCCGGCGCGAGGTCCGCGTGGCCGCCGCCCGCGGCCTGGGCGAGCTGGGCGCGGGCGGGCCGCTGCTGGCGCTCGCGGGCGACCCGGACCCGCTGGTGCGGGCGGCCGCGTTCGCCGCCGCCCCAGGGGGTGCGCTGGCCGAGCAGGCCGAGGCCGCGCTCGCCGACCCGTCCTGGCAGGTCAGGGCCGCCGCCGTGGGCGCGGTCGGGCAGGCGGCCGCGGCCATCGCCGCTCTGGCCGACCCCAACCTCGACGTGCGCAAGGCCGCCGTCCGCGCGCTCGCCCGCTGGGCGGACCGGGTGGAGGTCACCGACGCCCTCCAGGCCGCCACCAAGGACAGCGACGCCGACGTCCGCGCCTACGCCCGGATCGCCCTGGATTCCACATGATGGATGCGCTTGCCGCATTGTGGCGGACGGCCGATGCTGGGAGCCGAGCCACCCAGCAGAGGAGCCGCAGATGACCGTCCACACCGGATTGAACGACGTCGACCTGGCCGCCGTCGGCGCGTTGGCGACCGCGATCCAGGACGACCCCGCCAAGGCGGGCACGACGTGGGCCGCGCACGTGAGCTGGCACGGCGGGTTCCGCTCCAGCGCCCGCGTGCGCGGCTTCGCCCCGATCCCCTCCGACGAGCCCACCGCCCTCGGCGGCGGCGACAGCGCCCCCAACCCGGTGGAGCAGCTGCTCGCCGCGCTGGGCAACTGCCTGGCCGTCGGCTACGCCGCCAACGCCGCCGCGGCGGGCATCCGCATCGACGCCCTGAACGTCGACGTCAAGGGCGACATCGACCTGCGCGTCTTCCTCGGCCTGGCCGAGGGCCACGCGGGCTTCGGCTCGATCACCGCCGAGGTGTCGATCACCTCCCCCGCCCCCAGCGCCGACCTGGCCGCCCTGCACGCCAAGGTGACCGCGTCGTCCCCGGTCGGCCACACCCTCGCCGCGCCCGTCCCGGTCGCCATCGAGCTGGTCGAGCGGCGGCAGGCGGGTGAGGTCACCCGCTAGTGGGGTGATGATCACCGGACGGCGGAAGGGGAGGACGACCGAGAGCAGCGCGCGACGCCACTTCTCGCTGAACCTGCGTTGATCGAGTGCGCCGGGCCCCGCGGCCCTGGGCTAAATGGACCGCGGCAGGGCGACGACGAGGTTCGAGGAGGGCGCGTGCGCAGGTGGGGCAGGGACGCCGCGGCGGCCGTGGTGGTCGTCGGTCTGGCGGTCTCCGGTGTGGTGGCGGGATCGGGGCAGGCCGCGGCGGCGGTCGGGGTCGACCGGTACCTGGATTCCGTCCGCGACGACCCGCGTTCCGGGCTGAGGTGATCGCGGCCTGGTCGATGGCGGTTCCAATCTGGCGGCGGGAGAGCGGGCACGACCACTTCTTCGCCGCGTTCGGCAAGACCGCGGCAATCGCGGGCCCGCACCGGCCCGAGCTGCCGGCCGACGTGCTGGACCGCGACGAGGCCCGCTACCGCGAGCTGCAGCACCGCGCACGCCTCGCCAGGCTTACGACGCGGACGCCGTCCGCGACTACCGGCTCCACATGCGGATGCTGGACTACCTGCGCGGCCAGTACGGCGAGGCGCACATCGCGCTGCACGCGGGCGAGATGGTCCCCGGCTTGGTCAAGCCCGAGGAGCTGACCTACCACATCCGCGAGGCCGTGGTGACCGGGCACGCCGAGCGCATCGGGCACGGCGTCGCCGTGCGCCACGAGAGCGGCTGGCCGCAGCTGATGCGTCGGTGGTGGCCCGGCGGTACTCGTGGGTGAGGTCGATGTGGGAGATGACTTCACCCCCGCAGCCCCCTGCGCCCGCGACCGCCTGGGTGCCCCCGCGCCGAGCGCGGCGTGCCGCGCCTTCCTCGACGCCAACCCCCCAGTGGGAGCAGGAAGCGGACTTCGCGGGCCTTCGAGCAGCGCTACCGGTAGCCGCACCCGAAGAGCGGATTGGGCGGGTCGGCGGGGCATCGATAGGCTGGCGGTGCCCCGCATCCCCGGCGGCGGGAGATGGCGATGAGCGTGATCCGGATGATCCACGGGTGCGCGCCGCCGTGGGAGCCCGGGGCGCAGGTCGTGCGGAACTACGTCGGCGAAGGGGCGTTGACGCGCCATCTGCTCGCGCGGGAGACCCCGTACGGGCCGCTGGGCGAGGCCGACGCGCTGACCGTGGACGACTCGACCAACGGCGCCGCGCGGGCGTGCGTGCTGGCGCGGGAGGCGGGCAGCGAGGTGACGCTCTTCGTCAACCCCGCCCAGGTCGAGCGCGGGCGGACCTACTGGTTCAGCCTGCTCGACGCGATCCTCGACCAGCGGCAGGCGGCGACCGCCACCTTCGACGGGCGGGTGTTCGACCTGAGCCCGGGCGGGCCGCTGCGGGCCTTCCGGCTGGCCGCCAAGAGCAGGCTCATGGCCCTGCCCGAGGCCGAAGTGGACGGTCTGCTGGACGACCTCGCCGCCGCACTGGGCGCAGCGCCGGTCGTCGTCCCCGAGCACGCGCAGACCATGAGCGCCGACACCCTCAAGGACCTCATCGGCCGAGGGGTCGCCATCGGCAGCCACGGCTGGGACCACCGCGACATCGCGTCGATGACGACCGGTGAGGTCGCCGACGACCTGCGCCTGGCCCTCGACTGGTTCCACGCCCTGGGCGTCCACCCGATCCACTACGCCGTCCCGTACGGCCTCGTCCCCCTGCCGGAAGCGGCCGTCGCGGCGGTGGACGGCATGGTCCTGCTCGCCAACCCGGCCCTGCCCGCTGACCGCCTGCCCCCGCGGCACCGCAACCGCGAGCCCATCACCGGCCCGCTCCGGGACCTCGCTCCGTGACGACCGCGCACATCCTGACCGACGCATTCCCCCCGCAGCCCGGCGGGTTGCAGGCCTGGACCCGCGACCTCGCCACCGCCTTGACGCGCGCCGGGGTCTGCCCCATCGTCTACGTGCTCGGCAACCAGGACGGCGTGGCGCGGCAGCCCTTCGAGGTGGTCGACGTCGGGGAACTGCGCACGCCCTGGGAGGCGCCGCTGCTCGCCGCCCGCGCCAACCCGCTGCGCCTCGACCAGGAGCGGTCGCGGCTGACGACGGCCTGCACGCTCGCCGCGGTCGCCAAGCGGCGCGGCGGCGGGGCCGAGGTCATCGTGTCCACCTTCGTCACCACCGCGGGGTTCACCGCGCACCTGGTCGCCGACGCGCTCGGCATCCCGCACGTGGCCGCGATCGCGGGCTCCGACTTCACCCGCGACTTCCGGGGCCGCTTGGACCGCCAGGTCTTCCTGGAGGTGTGCGGGGCCGCGCGGGTGGTCGTCGCCCGCAACGCCGAGCACGTCAGCGCGCTCGACCGCCACCTGCCCGGCACCCCCCACCGGCTCATCGAGACCTCGGTGGCGATCCCGCCGGGGCGGTGGGCCAAGCACGCCGGGGACGGGATCACCGTCTTCTCCGACACCGGGTTCGACTTCAAGAAGGGCACCGGCGTCCTGATGGACGCCTTCGCCGCGCTGCGCTCCAGCGGCCTGCCGGTGCGGCTGGTGATCTGCGGCGGCGACCAGCCCGGCCAGGAGGGCTACTGGCGCGAGCGCCGCCGCCTCCTGCACGTCCAGTGCGGCCCCGCCGTCGCCTTCCCGGGCCACCTCGACCGCGCCGAGGTCACCGCGCACCTGGGCGCGGCCGACATCTACGCCTCGGCGTCGCTGGGGGAGGGGTCGTCGGCAGCCCGCGCCCGGGCCCTGTGCCTGGGCATCCCCGCGGCGCTGACCGCGTGCGGGGAGCTGACCACCGACCCCGGCGCCTCCCACGTCCGCCTGGCCCCGGTGGCCGACGCCGACGCCTTCCGCGACGTCCTGCGCGCCCTGGCGGCGGACCTGCTCTCCGGCGCCCTCGCCGTCGACGAGGAGGCGGTCGCCGCCTTCCGCCGCCGCTTCGACCCGCGGACGGAATGGTCGGCCTGGGTCTCCCTGCTCCACGAGGTCGGCGCGCCCCGACGGTGAGTCAGCGGAGGATGCCGGCCGCCTCCCGCCGCAGGTCGGCGATGCTCGCGCAGCCGACAAGCCGCATCGCCGTGCGCAGCTCGTCTGCGAGGAGGGTGAGCGCGTCGACCACCGCAGGCGCGCCGCCCGCGGCCAGCGCCCAGAGCACCGGCCTGCCGAGCAGCACCGCGTCGGCCCCCAGCGCGAGGGCCTTCAGCACGTCCGTGCCCCGGCGGAAGCCGCTGTCGACCAGCAGCGGGAGCCGGCCCGCCGCGGCCGCGGCCACCTCGGGCAGGGCCCGGATCGCGGAGACCGTCGTGTCGAGCTGCCTGCCGCCGTGGTTGGACACGACCAGCGCCGACGCGCCGACGTCGAGGGCGGGGCCGACATCGCGGGGGTTCACGATCCCCTTGAGGACCACGGGCAGGTCGGTCGCGGCCCGCAGGCGCTCGACATCGGGCCACGTGGCCGAGGGGTCCAGGGCGGCCCCGTCGAAGGAGTGGATGGGGTTGTTGTGGTCGACCCGGTTCCGCTGCGCGAAGTTCGCGGCCGACACGCCCGGGGGGAGGGTGAACCGGTTGCGGATGTTCTTGTCCCGCTTCCCGGCGACCGGGCAGCCGACGGTCAGCACGACCGCCCGGTAGCCCGCCTCCTCCGCCCTGCGCACCAGGTCCAGGGTGACGCCGCGGTCCTCGAAGAGGTACGTCTGGAGCCACAGCCGGGTGTGGTGCTCGGCGACCTCCGCCAGCGCGACGCTGGACATCGCGCTCACCACCATCGGCACCCGCAGCTGCGCCGCCGCCCGGGCCGTGGCGACCTCGCCCTCGTCGGCGACGAGCCGGTGCAGCGCGGTCGGGCTGATGCCGAGGGGGAGCGGGCAGGTCTGGCCGAGCACCGCCGTCGTCAGGTCGACCTCGCGCACGTCCCGCAGGCACAGGGGGGACAGGGCGATCGCGTCGAAGTCGCGCCGGTTGGCCGCGAGGGTGATCTCGTCGCAGGCGCCGCCGTCGATGTAGTCGAACACGTCCTGCGGCAGCCTGCCCCGCGCCGCGGCCCGGAAGTCGTCGAGGGACGCCGGGGTGCTCATCCCGCCGCCCCGCTGCCGAGCCTGCCCAGCAGCCGCTGCCGCACGGCGGGCCACTCGGCGGCGATGATGCTGAACAGCACCGAGTCGCGGACCCGGCCGTCGGGGTAGACCATGTGGTCGCGCATGACCCCCTCCTGCACCGCGCCGAGGATCTTCATCGCCGCCCGGGAGCTGAGGTTGGCCGGGTCGGTGATCAGCTCGACGCGGTTGACCGCCAGGGCCTCGAAGGCGTGGGTGAGGGTCAGCAGGCGGACCTCGGAGTTGACCAGCGTGCCGCGGGCGGCCTTGGCGTACCACGTCGAGCCGATCGCCAGCCGCCGGTGGTCGGGCACCAGGTCGTAGAACCGGGTCGTGCCGATCACCCGGCCGTCGGCGCGGTCCAGGACGGCGAACGGGTGGTGCTCGCCGGCGGCGGAGCGGGCCATCGTGTAGTCGAACCAGGCGTCGAAGCGCTCGCCCGCGCCGTTGTAGTTGATCGGGAAGTACGTCCAGATGGACTCGTCCTCGGCTGCGGCCGCCCGCAGCGGCTCGCGCAGGTCGGCGACCAGCGGTTCGAGGACCACGCGCAGGCCCACCAGCCTGGGCGGTCGGTCGAAGGGCACGCTGCCTCCCGGGAGCTAGGTCGCCTTGCGGCGGTCGAGTGATCCCCTGATCGCGGCGAGCAGGCCGTCGACGTCCCGGCACGCCACGTCCGGGTGGATGTAGAAGTAGGGCTGGCCGCCGCCGGGCAGCACGTCGTCGGCGTCGCGCACCCGCACCGGCACGGCCCCGACCCCTTCGAGGGCGAGCACGGGCAGCGTGCACAGCTTGATCCGGTTCTTCCGGGTGCCGCGGAAGACCGCCGCGCCAGCCCAGGGGAGCACGGTCATCCCCGCCGCGGTCGGGGCGAGCAGGGCGAGCTGGCCCGCCTTGGCGTGGATGGTCCAGCGGATGTGGTCGGGCAGGCAGGTCAGGATCGGGTCCTGCGGCAGCTCCCGGTCGCTCTTGATCTCGGCGAGGTAGTCGATCGCGGCCGTCCACACCTCGCTGAGCATCGCCTGCCGCAGGCACTCCTTGACCTCGGGCGCGGGCGCGGCGTCCCGCACGGCTTCGGCGTCCGCCCGCAGCGCGGCCAGCTGCGGCGGGGTGAGCGCGGCGTAGGGGCGGAAGATGTTCGCGGTGAGGTCGCGGTAGAGCGCGCGGTACTCGTCGGCGGGGAGCCGCTTGAGGTGGGCCAGCGCCCGGTAATCGATGGTGAAGACCAGCGACTTCAGCAGCGAGGCGAACCGGCCGTCGCGGTTGGCGCTCTCCGGGTCGGGCTCGACCTGCGCGGCGGCGCGCATCGTGGTCGCCATCGCGTTCGGGTCGAAGATGGGCCCCAGCACCGCCCGGTAGTCGATGCGGGCTTGGCGGGCGATCGCGGCCTTCTGGGCCTGGACGGGCGCGGGCAGCCGCTCGCGCAGGAGCGTGCGGTAGTCGAGCAGCTCGATGTGCCCGTCCAGCCGCAGCCGCCGGACCAGCGCCGCCAGCCGGAGCCGGTAGGTCTCCACCGCGCTGTCCCGCTCGTTGATCACCGCGTTGAACCGGCTGCCGTCGGAGACGACGGTGAACCGGGCCAGCGCGCCCGGCAGGTCCGGCCTGGCCTCCCGGTAGACCAGCTCGACGGTCGCGGCGATCTCGTAGAGCCCGAGGATGAAGTTCAGCTCGGCGAGGTCGGGCAGGCGTCCGCGCGTCTTGAGCGGGGAGAAGAATTTCAGCGGCAGCGCGGGAATGACCATCTTTATCGGCGCGCCCGCGCGAATCCGGTCGCGCACGTGGCAGCACAGCTGTTCCCGCGAGCACCGTTCCCGCGGGCCGCGCAGGTACTGCTGGTCGAACATGACCTCGGTGACGAACTCGGCCGTCCCGACGCCTGCCGGGTCGGCGATGCCGTACCTGTGGCAGTTGGTGCGCGCCCGCGACTTGGCCGCGAGCGCGCGTTCCCGGCAGAAGGCCGAGCAGGCGTCCATAATGGACGGAATCAGGCGCTCGTAGACGGTGCGCGCGTCGATGTCGACGCACTTGGCGGCGAACTCCTCGGCGGAGTAGGTGTCGAGGTCGGGGTTGCCCGCCAGCCGCTGCATGAAGTGCGAGCTGACCACGGCTTCGCGCACGCGGTCGAGGCCGGTCGTGTAGACCAGGCGTTCGGCTGCGCCGCCCCGGTCGGCCGTCATGGCGTCTTCTCGGCTGCACGGCAGCTAGGCACGGAAGTCCCCATTCGGCTGATGGTGCTCGATGAATGGTCACGCGGACGCCGCTGATCCGAACACCGGGACGTTAGCACGGCGGCAGTTCGCCCTACATCGTCCACCGCGTTGCCCTTTGGGGCGTACTTTGGTCCGCTATCGCATTTCCGGCAATCGAACCGCGCTATCCGCCTGCGGTTCACCCGGTTTGGGCCGCCCTGTCCCGTTGGCGCGGCGGTATCGGTGTGCGGCAGGATATCGGTATGGAGCAGCGGCGGGCGCCGCATTCGCCGCGGAGGAGCCGCTGGCACGCGCCGGGCGGTCGGCCGCCGGAGGTGGGCCTGCCGCCCGCGGAGGTCGCCCGGGTCTTCGCCGACCAGCGGCGCGGCACGTGGCCGCCGCCGTTCCCGTTGGCCCTGCAACCGCTGGTGCTGGCCAACGCCGCCTTCCACGAGTTGTTGCGCGCCACCGCCGACCTGGTGGCGCTGCTGCGGAAAGCGGCCTGGCACTGCGGTTCCGACCGCGACGCGCGCATCGCGGCGCTGGGCATCGATCCGGCCGGCCTGCCCTTCTTCGTCGCCGACGAGGACTTCGAGTGGCGCCACTGCGCCGACCTGGCCAGGGCCGACGTGGTGATCGGCCGGGACGGGCCGAAGTTCGTGGAGGTCAACGTCAGCGGGGCGATCGGCGGCATGGCCGACTGCGCCTTCTTCCTGCGCGGCTGGCGCGCGGTGGCCGACCGGGCGGGCGTGGCCCCGTTCCTCGGCGTGGACATCTGGAGCAGGCTCGCCGCCCTGGTCGAGCGGACGTGCGCGGAGCTGGGCGTGCTGCCGTCCGCGGTGCTGGTCGACCACCCGAGCTTCGTGGACCGCGCGACCACCGCCGACACCCTGCGCTGGCAGGTCGACGGCCTGCGCGCGCACGGCATCCGCGCCCGGCACGTCGAACCGGCCGACCTGCTGGCCGAGATCGGCCTGCCCGGCCCGCTGCGGGAACCGCTGGGCCTGGCCGAGTTCGACCAGGACGACGCCAAGGCCTCCGGCTGCGACCTGACCCCGGTGCGCGCCGCGCTGGACGCAGGGCTGGTGCTGGTCCCGACGCAGACCGCCCGGCTGCTGCACTCGAAGAAGACCCTGGCCCGGCTGTCGGAGGGGCAGCCGTGGATGGACGCCGCGGAGCGCGCCTTCGTCGACCGCTACGTGCCGTGGACGCGGGTGGTCGGCGATCGCCCGGTGTCCTGGCGCGGACAGCGCCACGACCTGCCCCGGCTGCTGCTGGAGCGCCGGGAGGCGTTCGTCCTCAAAGGATCGATGGGCTGCGCAGGCCGGGAAGTCGCCTTCGGCGCGCGGACCGAGCCCACCGCGTGGGCCGCGCTGGTGGCTTCGGCGGTCGAGACCGGCTACGCCGTCGCTCAAGAGGTTGTCGAGGCCGACCCGGTGCCGGTCGACGTGCTGGCCGAATCCGGCGAGATCACGCGCCTGGCGGCGAACGCGGTGGTCAGCCCGTTCTGCGCCGGTGGCGCGCCCGCAGGCTGCCTGGCCCGCTTCCTGCCCGCAGGACCGCCGGGCCTGGTGCGTCGGGCGGACGGCGCGGTCCTCGGCTGCGCGATGGGCAGCGGTTGAGGGCTCAGCCCCAGTCGGCCTCGACCCGGACATGCGGCGGGGACGGCCGGATGGTGCGCAGGTCGTGCTCCAGCAGGAGGGTGTCGCCGTCCGCGGCGATCTCGCGGAAGCCGTGGAACTTGTAGGTGATGTACATCATCCGGTTGCGGCCGGTGGTCACGAAGTCGGCGAGCAGCCGCACGCCCGCGCGCTCGGCCTGGGCCAGGATGTGGTTGATCATGATGCCGCCGACGCCGCGGCTGATGACCCGGCAGGACATGATGAACAGCTGCACCAGCCAGGTCCCCGGGTCGCGCTTGATCAGGGCCAGGCCGACGGTGCCGCTGGTGCCGTAGCGGTCCCGCAGGTCGGCCACCACCAGCAGGTGGTCCGGCGAGGTGGACAGCCGCCGCAACTCGTCGTAGGAGTAGGTGCGCCCGGTGGTGTTCAGCTGGTTGGTGCGCACGGTCAGCTCCTCGGCGCGGCGCAGGTCCAGCTCGCCCGCGCGGCGGATGCGCAGCCGCATGTCCAGGGTGGCCAGGAACTCCGCGCTGGTCCCCGGGAACGCGGCCGCCTGCTCGTCGCGGCGGATGTCGGACTGGTAGATGCGCCGCCGCAGCGCCGACTCGTCGGTGATGAACCGCGGCCGCATGCCGTCGGCGGCCAGCAGCCCGCCGATGTCGGCGGCGTCGACCACGCGCACCTGCGGCAGGGCGAAGCGCACCTCGTCGCGCTCGAAGGGCTGGTCGTCGACGAAGACCACGGTGTCCGCGCCGATGCCGAGGCGCTCCACGATCGCCTTGACCGAGGTCGACTTGCTCGCCCACCCGATCTGCGGGTGCAGGAAGTACTCGGCCAGGCCGAAGGCGGTCAGCCGCTCCCACGCGGGCGCGAACTCGTTCTTGCTGGCGACCGACTGCAGGATGCCCCGCCGGTCCAGCTCCGCCACGATCGGCACGATCCCCGGCGTCAGGACAAGCTCGTCGCCTTCGAGCAGGGTGCCCTGCCACAGCGTGTCGTCGAGGTCCCAGATGACGCACTTGACGCCCGGTCGCATGTCGCCGCCCATCAGCGCAGGTACGGTCGTTGGAAGGCGTAGTCGGACAACGCCAGCTGGTGGATCTCCGCCGTCCCCTCGATGACCCCCATGACCGTGGCGTCCCGCAGGTACCGGCTGACCGGGTGGTCGGCGGCGCAGCCGTTGGCCCCGTGCAGGTGGACGGCGTCGGTGGCCACCCGGACCGCGGCCTCGGCGGCGAAGTACTTGGCCGTGCAGGTCTCCATCACCGCGCGCGGGTCGTGCTGCTCGTGCAGGCAGGCGCTGCGGTGGCAGAGCGCGCGGGCGGCGGTGTGGGCGACCAGCATGTCGGCCAGCTTCCGGCGGACGAGCTGGTGCTCGCGCAGCGCGCGCCCGCCCTGCCAGCGCTGCTCGGCGTAGGCGACGCAGGCGTCGAGGCAGGCGTGGATGATGCCGGTCGTCCCCCAGGCCACCGAGCGGCGCCCGTGGTCGAGGGCCAGGTTGGCGACGAAGGCCGCGCCCATGCCCCGCTGCCCGACCTGGTGAGACGCGGGCACTGGGACGGCGTCCATGCGCAGCTCGGCCAGCATCGCCCCGCGGGTGCCGATCACGTCGCCGATCGGCAGCACCGCCAGGCCCTCGCTGCCGCGCTCCACGATGAAGGCGGTGGGCTTGCCGTCGCACCGGGCGAAGACCAGGAACAGGTCGGCCACCTGCCCGTAGGTGATCCACTTCTTGGTGCCGGTGAGCAGGAACGCGCCGCCGCGGTCGACGGCCTCGGTCGCCACCTCGTGCGCCGCGCTGCCGACCCCGGGCTCGCTGAGGGCGAAGCCGATGATCCGCTCGCCCGCGCACAGGGCGGGCAGCCACCGCTCCCGCTGCTCGGGGGTGCCCAGCCGGGCCAGCGCCTGGGCGGCCATGTTGTGCACGGTCATCAGGCTGCGCACCGACGAGCACGCCTTGCCGACCTCCTCGGTCACCAGGCCGTAGCTGACCGGGTCGAACCCGCCGCCGCCCCACAGCTCGGGCAGGCCCGCCCCCAGGTAGCCGCCCGCCCGCACCGCGTCGAGCACCGAGCGCGGGGTCCGCTGCTCCCGGTCGATGCGGTCGGCCCACGGCGCGATCTCCCGGCTGGCGAAGCGGCGCGCCTGCTCGCGGCGCTCGGCCTGCTGCTCGGTCAGCGCGGTGCTCACGCGCCCGCCGTCTTCCTGGTGACGAACGCGGTGAGCGCGTCGATGGAGGAGAAGTTGGCGATGTCCAGGTCGTCGCGCTCGGCGGTGATGGCGAACTCCTCCTCCACGAAGGCGACCAGCTGGACGGCGAACAGGGAGTTGACCATGCCCAGGTCGAAGATGTCGTCGTCGTCGCGCAGCGGCCCGGGGACGGCGCCCTCGAAGTACCGGCGGATCCTGGTTCGCACGTCCACGGCCGCTCCCGCTAACGGTTCGGATAGTCGTAGAAGCCCTTGCCCGCCTTGCGCCCCAGCTGCCCGGCGTCGACCATCCGCCGCAGCAGCGGGCAGGGGCGGAACTTGTCGTCGGCCAAGCCCTGCCGGAGCACGTCGAGGGTGCGCAGCACGGTGTCCAGGCCGATCAGGTCGGCCGTGGCGAGCGGGCCCATGCGGTGGGCGAAGCAGCGCACGAAGATCTCGTCGACCTCGCGCGCCCCGGCGACGCCGTCCTGCACGACGTGGACGGCCTCGTTGATGGTCAGCATGAGCACCCGGTTGGAGACGAACCCGGGGGCGTCGTTGACCACGATGCCGCGCTTGCCCATCTGCTCCAGCAGCGCGGCGGCGGCCGCCTCCGTCGCCGCGCTGGTGCGCTCGCCCCGGATCACCTCCACCACGTCCTTCTGCGGCACCGGGTTCATGAAGTGCATCCCGATGACCTGCTCCGGCCGCCCGGTGACCGCGGCCAGCCGGGTGATGGAGATGGCCGAGGTGTTGGCCGCCAGGACCGCGTCGGCCGCGCACACCCGGTCCAGGTCCCGGTAGACCGCCTCCTTGGTCGCCCAGTCCTCGGTCGCGTTCTCGATGACGAACTCGGCCTCGCCGAGCCGGTCGAGGTCGGTGGTCAGGTCGATGCGGGCGAGGATCTCGCCGTGGTCGGCCGCCCGCAGCCGCGGGTCGAACAGGGCAGCGGACTTCAGCCGCCGCGCGATGGTCTCGCCCGCGCAGTCCAGAATGGACTGGTCGAGGTCCACCGCGACGACGCGGTGGCCGGTCTGGGCCAGGCTCTGGACGACGCCGACGCCGATGACCCCCGTCCCGACGACACCGACGTTCCGGAACCTCATGGGTCTTTCCTCCGTCGCAGGGGCCGCCGCGGCTCAGACCGGGGCGAGGTCGTCGGTGAGCACCCGCTCGATGGCCGCCGCGCCGTCGCAGGCCAGCTCCCCGCGCCGGTCGGTCGACCCGAGCCCGCGGATCGCCCGCTCGAACAGGCCGGGCAGCTCGTGCGGGGTCAGCGACACCTCGATGTCGGCGAACGCCCGCAGGCAGGTGGCGTGGCGGTACTGCTCGTCGCGGGTGTCCCGCCGGTAGGGGAAGCAGAGGATCCGGGCGTCGCCCTGCAGGGCTTCCAGGAGGGAGTTGTAGCCGCCCGAGGAGATCACCAGGTCCGCGCTGGCGTGCAGGTGCGGCAGGTCGCGGTGTTCCTCGTGCACGCGGGTGTTGTCCGCCGAACCGTCCTCCCACCGCAGCCGGGACTTGGGGCCCAGCACGATGTCGAAGGCGATGTCGCCGTGGTCGCGCGCGAGGTCGATGCAGCGCTGGACCAGCTCCTCGCCCCGCTGGCCGCTGCCCGCCGACGCCACCACCCAGGTGTCGCCGTCGCGCAGCCCCCGCTGCGCGCGGGTCGCCTCGATCGCCGCCCGCGGCACGGCGTCGACCACATAACCGGTGTGCACCGCCTTCTCGCTGATCCCCGGCACCGGGTAGTGCGCCGCGAAGTCGAACACCCGCTGATCCACGGCCACCAGCACCCTGCGGTAGCGGGTCTCGATCGATTCGCGGGCGGCGCCGCCGAACACCAGCCGCCGCAAGTCCTCGGTCTCGTTCTGCACGCCGCGCGTTACCAGGTACTTGGGGCAGTCCGCGCCGCTGACGACCTCGGCCAATTCCTCGTGCATTCCCAAGGGCAGGTGGTCCACGAGGATGACGTCCGGCTCGAAGGCGGCCACAATGCCCGCGATCAGGCGTTTGCGGAACCGGGTCGACTCGTGGAGGTCGAGGTCGATGAACGGCGCGCGCCCCCAGTAGCCCGCTTTGCCGGGCAGCAGGCTGTCCCAGCCGGGCAGGTGGACGTATTCGCATTCGGCGGGCACCAGCCAGCCCGCCGCCGACCGGTGGCTGGTGACCAGCAGGCAGGCGAAGCGGCCCTGGAGCCTGCGCGCGATGCCCGCCAGCCGCCGCAGGTGGCCGATCCCGGTGCCGCCGTCGAAGGAGAACAGGAGCGCCCTGCGCTGCGGCGCGCCCTGACCACCAGAGACCATGAGTGACCCCCCACAATGGGCCGTGTCGGTGTCGTCGTGCCGGGGGTTCGCGGGAATTGCGCGTGCGCCGAATGCTAGCGCCCGCTGATCCGCCTTGTCGAGGCGTTTCCCTTGGGGCTGCTCGATTGCCGGACCGGCGGCCGACGGGGTGAACGCCAGCGCCCCGAATGACCAGTTTGCGGAAATGCGCTGCCCGAAGGTGCGGACGTCGGGGCAGTGTCGGCGCCCGCGCCCGATCCACCGGGCGCGGGAGCGCCTATTCTGGCGTGGCCGGGATCAGCGGAGCTGCCCGACGCCGTTCGCTGAGCAGCAAATTCGGCCCCGCTGCCGCATTTCGCCGGTCGGCGCCGGATTCTCCGGATCGGCGGTGGGAGCGCTGGCGCGCCGCTGGTTCCCGGTGCCGCGTGTGGTGACGTTTGGCCTGCCGTCTGTGTTCGACCCGTCGCGGGCAAGGAAGGCGCGGAATGCTGTCCCACATCGAGACGCTGGTCGTGGCGAACGCGCTGGCCCGGTACGACCAAGAGATCAGGGCCGCGCTCGCGGAGCTGGCGGTCGCCGACGACGGCGCCGAGTTCGGCCCCGGGTACGGCCTGCCCCCGCCGGGCCCGGCGCTGGCGGCCTTCTCCGCCGCGTCCGACCTCGGCTTCGCGCGGCTGGGCGACTACCGCGGCAAGCGGCTGACCCTGCTGGACCTCACCCGCAACCCGCGGACCCGCACCACCAAGACGTGCGCGTCGCTGGTGATCGTCGCGCGGGCCGTCGAGCACATCCGCCGCACGGGCGGCAGGCTGATGATCGTGTCGCCGTCGTCGGGGAACAAGGCGACCGCGCTGCGCGACGCCGTGCTGCGCGCCTACGAAGCCGGTCTGGCGTCGGCCGACGAGCTGCGCATCCTGGTCATCGTGCCGAGCACAGCGGGCCCCAAGCTCTGGGCGTCGCGTTTGGACGGTGATCCCGGGCTGCGCGCCCGCAACCCTGTCGTCACCTACGACGGCGCGCAACCCGGTGACGTCAAGGCGTTGGCCCGATCTCTCGTCACCGACTACGGCCCGGTGGCGCGGGACCGCCACGGCGCGGACCTCTGGTACACGCTCGCCATCGACAACTACAAGGTCGCCGACGTGGTGCGCGCCTTCGCCGAGCAGGAGTTCCTGCCGCCCGCCGCGGGCAGGCTGCACGTGCACGCGGTGTCCAGCGGTTTCGGCCTGCTGGGCCACAACCTCGGCGCGACCCGGCTGGCCGCCGCGGGCCACGGCGAGCCGACCGCGCGCTACTTCCTCGTCCAGCACCTCGACACGCCCGACATGGTGCTGAGCCTGCACTTCGGCTCCACCTCCCGCGACCACCTCCCGCCCTACCGCTTCGACAGCGCGACCGGCCTCTACCGCCAGGACAGCGATCCGCGCTTCCCGACCACCACCTACGACCCGCGCGAGGTGCTCGACCCGACCTTCTACACCCGCGACCCGGTGACCTCGGCGGAGATGAACGCGCTGATCCGGGCCAGGGGCGGCGGCGGGATCGTGGTGTCGCTGCACGAATGCCTCCAGCGCTACCCGCGGCTGCGGGCGCTGCTGGCCCCCGCCGGGATCGCCCTGCCCGCGGACCCACGCGACCTGCGCGAGTGGTCGCTGGTGATGGCCCTGACCGGCATCACCAACGCGATCGACCGGGGGCTGGTCGCCGAGGACGACATCCTCGTCCACGGCTCCGGCAGCTACCAGCGCGCGGAGTTCGAGCCGATCCCGGCCGCGCACCTGACCCCGGTCACCGGGCTCGCCGAGGTGGCCGAGGTCGTGGCGCGCAGCTGGTCCGATGTCCGCTGAGGACCTCGCGGCGGTGGGCCCGCCGCGGACCCGGGCCGCGGGACCGCTGCGCCGCCTGGGCGCGCGGGCCGCCTACGCCTGGGACCACAGCGCCTTCCCGCCGCTGGCCGCCGCGCGCGGCTGGCACGACACGCGGCTGCGGTCCCCGGTCGGGGTGGTCTCCAGCGCGGGGCCGCACCTGCCGACCATCGCGTACGCAGGCCCGCCCCACGGCGTCGTCAAGATCCACCAGCTGCTGGAGGAGCGCAGGGAAGCCCTCGGCGGCAGCACGACCGAGCGCGAGCGGGGCGGGCTGCCGCGCGGCGAACTGCCCGCTGCGGACCTGGTGGCGGTCGGGTGCACGCAGCGGCAGGCCGAGCGGTGGGCGGGGCCTGCGGCCCTGACGCTGCCGTACCGGGTGCACCTGGTGGTCGACCTCGACGGCGACTGGCGCCGCGCGCTGTCGCGGCGGGAGCGGCAGTGGTTCGCCGCGGCGCGCCGCTCCCGCGCCTGGGCGCTGGAGCAGGCCGACGACGACGGCTCCTTCGCCTACTTCTACGACCGGATGCACGAGCCGACCATGCGGCTGCGGCACGGGGAGCGCGCCCGCAGCGAGGCGCGCGAGCGCGCGTACGAATGCCTGTTCCGCGCGGGCGTGCTGGTCTTCGTGACCCTCGACGGGGTTCGGGTGGCGGGCGCGCTGTGCCGGGCCGACCGGGCCACGCTGACGATCCGCCTGGTGGGCGTCGCCGACGGCGCGCGGCAGCACTACACCGACGGCGCGCTGCGCGCCGCGGACCACCTGCTGCTGGAGTGGGCCGCGGGCAACGGCTACCGGCACGTCGACTTCGGCGGCGTGGAGCCGTTCCTGAGCCAGGGGATCTTCCAGTGGAAGCGCAAGTTCGGCCCGCGCGCGGTGCGCCCGCGCACCCACCTCGGCCGGTTGGCGCTGCTGTGGTGCGCCAAGCGCGACACCCCGCCGGTGCGCGACTTCCTGGTCGCCAACCCGGTGCTGGAGCTGGCGGGCGACGGCGGGTTCTGCGCGGTGTACTTCCACGACGCCGAACGCCCGGCGCGCACCCACCTGTCCCACGTCTGCGCGAATGTCCAGCGGTCGCGCGTGGTCGACCTCGACGTGTTCCTGGCGGGCCTGCCCGGGCGCGGGGCGGACCCGTGACCGCGACCCGCTCGCAGCCCGCGCGCGGGCGCGCCCACTCGGGAAAGGTGCGGCCCATGTGCGGGATCGTCGGCTGGCTGGACTTCTCCCGGGACCTGCGCCGGGAGGGGCCGACCGTTGCGGCGATGACCGCGACCATGCGCGCCCGCGGGCCCGACGGCGGCGGGACGTGGCTGGGCAGGCACGTCGGCCTCGGGCAGCGGCGGCTGGCGGTCATCGATGCCGCGGGCGGCGCCCAGCCGATGACCGCGGCGGTGGGGCCGGACCGGCAGCCGGTGGTCCTGGTGCACGGCGGCGAGGTCTACAACTTCCCGGAGCTGCGCGGGCTGCTGGCCGGGCTCGGGCACCGGTTCAGCACCCGCTCGGACACCGAGGTCGTCCTGCGCGCCTACCTGGAGTGGGGCGCGGGCTGCGTGGAGCGGCTGGACGGGATGTTCGCCTTCGCGGTCTGGGACGGCGCGCGGCAGCGCCTGCTGCTGGCCCGCGACCGGCTCGGCGTCAAGCCGCTCTACTACCTGCCGCTGCCCTCGGGCGTGCTGTTCGCCTCCGAGCCCAAGGGGCTGCTCGCCAACCCGGTGTTCCACCCCGAGGTCGACGAGCAGGCCCTGCCGATCCTGTTCAGCCCGCGCCTGGCCCTGCCGGGGGAGACGCCCTACCGGGGCGTGCGCGAGGTCCGGCCGGGCTGCGTCGTGCGCGTCGACCGGCGGGGCTGCCGCGAGCAGCCGTACTGGCGGCTGGAGAGCCGGGAGCACACTGACGACCTGCCCACCACGGTGGCGGCGGTCCGCGAGCGGCTGGCGGCGGCGGTGCGGCGGCAGCTCGTCGCCGACGTGCCGGTGGCCGCGCTGCTCTCCGGCGGGCTCGACTCCAGCACCCTGGCCGCCCTCGCCGCCCGGGGCGTCGAGCGGCTGACCACGTTCGGGCTCCAGTTCACCGGCGACGAGCAGGCCTTCCGGCCCACGGCGCTGCGCCCGGAGCGCGACGCGCCCTACGCGGCGCTGGCCGCCCGGCACATCGGCAGCGAGCACGTCGCGGTCGAGCTGGACCCCGCCGCGGTGGCGGCGGTCGGGCGGGTGCCGCTGCGGGCGCGCGACCTGCCTGCGCTGGGCCAGTTCGACGCTTCCACCTACCTGCTGTTCAAGGCGCTGCGGGAGCGGGTGACCGTCGCGCTCTCCGGCGAGGCCGCCGACGAGGTCTTCGGCGGCTACCCGTGGTTCCACGACCCGCGCACCGTCTGGCGCGACACCTTCCCCTGGCTCGGCGACGCGCCCCGGCTCACCGACTGCCTCGCCCCGGACGTGCGCGCCCGGGTGCGGCCCCGCGACGACGAGCGCGACCGCTACGCGACGCTGCTCGCCCGCGTGCCCCGCCTGCCCGGGGAAGCCGGGCTGGACGCGCGGATGCGCGAGGTCCTGCACCTGAGCCTGCAAGGCCCGCTGGCCTACCTGCTGGACTGCGCCGACCGGATGGGCATGGCCGTCGGCTTGGAGGTGCGCGTGCCGTTCTGCGACCACCGGCTGCTGGAGTACGTGTGGAACGTCCCCTGGTCGATGAAGTCCGCGGGCGGCCGGGCCAAGGGCCTGCTGCGCGCCGCGGCGGCCGACCTGGTGCCCGCGGCGGTGCTGGAGCGGCCCAAGTGCGGCTACCCGGCGCTGCACGACCGCGGGCACGACGCCGCGCTGCGCGCCGCGGCCCTGGCCATCGCCGACGACCGCTCCTCGCCGCTGCACGGCGTGCTCGACGGCGCCCGCGTGCGGGCGCTGGCCGAGGGCGCGGGCGCGACCATGACCCACGTCAGCGTGGCGCACCTGCTGTGCCCGCTGCTGGAGGTCGACGCCTGGATGCGCGAATACCGGCTGGCCCTGCGGTGACCGGGGGCAGCCAGGACCGCGCGGCGGGGTTGTGCGCCGCGCTGACCGCCTGCGGCTTCGGCCCCTTCTACGGCACCCCGTGCGGCATCCTCGCGCCGCTGTACCGGGTCGCCGAGGAGCGCGCCGCCCTGCTCACCGTGCCGCGCGAGGACAACGCCGTCGGCATGGCCGCGGGCGCGGCGCTGGCGGGCAGGCGCCCGGTGGTGCTGATGCAGAACTCCGGGCTCGGCCACTCGGTCAACGCGCTGGCGTCGCTGGTCATCCCGTACCGCCTGCCGATCCTGCTGGTGATCAGCCTGCGCGGGGTGGCGGGCGACCCCACCGAGGAGAACCAGGTCATGGGCCGGGCCACCGCGCCGCTGCTGGCCGCCCTCGGCGTCGGCTCGGCGGTGGTCGACCCCGCGGACCCCGCGCCGCAGGTGGCCTGGGCGGCGCGCGCGGTGCGGCAGGGGGGCCGCGCCGCGGCGCTGCTGATCACGCCGAGCGGGTTCGGGTGGCGGGCGTGAACAAGACCGACGCGGTGCGCGAGGTCATCGCGGCGACCGGGGACGAACCGGTCGTCTTCACCACCGGCTACGCCTGCCGGATCGCCCGCGGCATCGCCGACCGGCCCAACCACTTCTACATGACCGGCTCGATGGGGCTGGCCTCGTCCATCGGCGTGGGCATCGCCCAGGCGACCGGGCTGGCCACGGTCGTGGTCGACGGCGACGGCAGCGTGCTGATGAACCCCGTCGGCCTGGTCGTCGCGGGGGCGCTGGGGCCGCTGCCGCTGGTGCACGTCGTGCTCGACGACGGCCGCTACGACTCCACCGGCGGCCAGGCCGTGCCGTCGGCGACCGACCTCGGCGCGCTCGCGCTGGCCTGCGGCTACCGGGAGGTCCACCGGCTGGCCGACGCGGCGGCGCTGCGCTCGGCGCTGGCGCGCGGGCTGGGCGCCCGCGGCGGGCCGGTGTTCCTGCACTGCGTGCTCACCGACCCCGACCTGCCGATCACCGCGCGGGTGGGCGCGGGGCTCGGCGCGCACGCCGAGCGGTTCAGCAGACACCTGCGCGGGCTGGTCCGATGACCCCGCGGGTCGGCGCGCTGGTGCTGCCCGAGCACGCGGGCACCGACGTCTGGCGGCGCGTGGAAGACCTCGGCCTGCACCACGCCTGGACCCTCGACCACCTGTCCTGGCGCACGACGGCCGGGCGGCCCTGGTTCGACGCGATGACCACGCTGGCCGCCGCGGCCGCGGTAACCAGCCGCATCGAGCTGGGCACGCTGGTCACCACGCCCAACTTCCGGCACCCGGTCGTCACCGCCCGGCAGGCGATGTCGCTCGACCAGCTCAGCGGCGGGCGCTTCGTGCTGGGCATCGGCGCGGGCGCGGCGGGCCAGGACGGCACGGCGCTGGGCGGGCCGCCGCTCGCGCCCGGGCAGCGGGCGGCCCGGTTCGAGGAGTTCGCGGTGCTGCTCGACCGGCTGCTCTGGGCCCGGCGCACCACCTTCACGGGGGAGTGGTTCACCGCGCGGGAGGTGTGGATGGTCCCCGGCTGCGTGCGCGGGCCGCGGCTGGCGGTCGCGGCCGCGGGCCCCCGGGGCATGCGCCTGGCCACGACCCTCGCCGAGACCTGGGTGACCATCGGCGACCCCGCCCACCCCGGCGCGCAGGACGAGGCCGCGGCCTTCGCCACGCTGCGCCGCCAGGTGGACCGCCTCGCCGACATCTGCCTGCGCCACGGCAGGCGCCCGGAGACGCTGCGCAAGCTGGTCAACCTCAGCCGGGTGGCACCCGACCCGTACGCCTCCCCGGACCGCCTGGCCGAGCTGGTCGGGCGCTGCGCCGACCTCGGCTTCACCGAGGTGGTCCTGGCCTACCCGCGCCCGCACGGCGTCTTCGCGGGCGACCCCGCCGCCTTCGACCGGGCGTTGTCGAATCTGCGGTGAGGCAGGCCCCGCGCCGCTACTGTCGCCGTCGTTGTTGATCGGTCGACCGCCTCCCGCGCGCGGAGGCGGTCTGGCAAGGGAGCCACCGCATGGAACTGAACAAGGCCACCACCGCGTTCCTCGCCTGTCACTGGGAGAACGACATCGCGGGGGCCGACGGGGCCTTCGCGCCCTTCTTCCGCGCCGAGGTCGAGCGCCGCGGCGTCATCGCGGTGGCCCAGCGGCTGCTCGCCGGGGCGCGGGCGGCCGGGGTGCGGGTCGTCTACACCCGGGTCGCCTACCAGCCCGGGCACAGCGACCTGGTCACCAACGTCCCGCTGCTGGCGGTCGTGGGGCAGCAGGGCAGCCTGCTCGACGGCACCCCGGCCACCGAGATCCTCGACGAGCTCAAGCCCGAGCCGGGCGAGCTGGTGGTCACCAGCCCCAAGGTCGGCGCCTTCGCCGCCAGCGACCTCGACGCCCAGCTGCGCGCCGCGGGCATCGACACGGTGGTCCTGTTCGGCGTCGCCACCAACCTCACCATCGAGAGCACCGGCCGCGCCGCAGGCGACCTCGGCTACCGCGTGGTGGTCGTCGAGGACGCCTGCGCCGCGGGCTCCCAGGAAGCCCACGACGCCAGCATCGCCACCTTCACCCTCCTCGGCGAAGTCACCACCGCCGACGAGCTCCTCGCCGCCCTCTGACGCCCGGCTACGGCTCGCCGCCCTCCGGCAGGGGCGGCGAGTAGGCCGTCTCGACGCGGGTGATGCCGTGTTCGAGGAGCGCTCCCTGCACGAAGAGGTACACCACGTGCATGCCGGTGCGCGTGGTGTCGATGTGCATCGCGTTCTCCCGGCGGGGCGGGTCCAGCCGGATCTGCGACACCCGCGCGCCGCCGATGCCCGGCAGGGTCCGGCGCAGGGACTGCGCCAGCTGGTAGAAGCGCCCGCGGGAGATCAGGTCGGTGCACTCGACCGTCACCGTCGCCGGGTCGTCGGGTTCGCCGCCCGGGGACCACGTCACCACCACCCGGGCCTCGTGGCGGTCCCGCTGGCGCAGCTCCCGCCGGAGCACCAGCAGGGGCAGCAGGGCGAACAGCAGGCCGAAACCGCCCACGACCAGCGCGGTCGTGGTGTCGATCCCCTCCCACGGCCGGAACACCACCAGCGCGGGCGCCCCGACCAGGACGACGGCGAGCGCGATCGCCCGCAGCCCGATCCGCGGCTTCCCGCCCGGCTCCTGGTGATCCATTCGCCCAGTATCGGGCACGGGCGCCGCCCGACTTGACGCCGATACCCCCTAGGGGTAACTTGAAGATACCCATACGGGGTTATGGTGCAGACGGAGGGAGGAGCGGCATGAACGGCTACGCGCAGGACAAGGACGCCTACCTGAAGCGGCTCAAGCGCATCGAAGGGCAGGTGCGCGGGTTGCACCGGATGGTCGAGAACGACGAGTACTGCATCGACGTGCTCACCCAGATCTCCGCCGTCACCAAGGCCCTGCAGGCCGTCTCGATCGGCCTGCTCGACGAGCACCTCAAGCACTGCGTGACCGAGGCCATCACCCAGGGCGGGGAGACCGCCGAGGCCAAGGTCAACGAGGCCAGCGCCGCCATCGCGCGCCTGGTGCGGTCCTGAACAACCGAGGGAAAGAGGGAACGACATGACCGAGACCACCTACACCGTGACCGGCATGACCTGCGGCCACTGCGCGGCGTCGGTCCGCGAGGAGGTCGGGACGATCGACGGCGTGCAGAGCATCGCCGTGGACGTGCCCACCGGCAAGGTCACCATCACCAGCGCCCAGCCGCTGGACCGCGAGCGCGTGCGCGCCGCGGTCGAAGAGGCCGGGTACCAGCTCACCGCGTAGCGCAGAGGATCTGGGAACACCATGAACACAGCAGGTAAGCTCGCCGCCTACGGTGCGGCCGTCGTCCTGGTCGCCGCGGGCGCCTGGGTCGTCGGCTCCGCTGTCGGTCCCTTCCCCGGCGCGGCCGGGGTGCCCGAAGCCGAGGGCTCCGGGCACGGGGACGGCCACAGCGACACCGTCGCGGCAGCACCGCACGAGCCCGCCGGGCTCGCGTCGTCCAGGGGCGGTTACACCCTCACGCCCGTCTCGACGACGCTGACGGCCGGGCAGCAGCAGCCCTTCTCCTTCCGCATCACCGGCCCCGACGGCGCGCCCGTCACCGGGTTCGACGTCGAGCACGACAAGCGGATGCACCTGATCGTGGTGCGCCGCGACCTCACCGGCTTCCAGCACGTCCACCCGGAGATGTCCGCCGACGGCGTCTGGACCGTCCCGCTGGCGGTCGACCAGCCGGGCGTCTACCGCGCCTTCGCCGACTTCGCCCCCACCGGCGGCGAGGGGCTCACCCTCGGGGTGGACCTGTTCGCCGACGGGACCGCCGAGCGCGTCGAGCACGCCGACTCGCGGGTCGCCGAGGTCGACGGCTACCAGGTCCGCCTGGACGGCGACCTGGCCGCGGGCCGCTCGGCCGCGGTCACCGCCACGGTGACCAAGGACGGCGTCCCCGTCACCGACCTGCAGCCCTACCTGGGCGCCTACGGGCACCTGGTCGCGCTGCGCTCGGGGGACCTGGCCTACCTGCACGTCCACCCCGACGGCGAGCCCGGCAGCACCCCGGCAGGCCCGGAGATCGGGTTCGGCGTGGAGATCCCGACAGCGGGTACCTACCGGTTGTTCCTGGACTTCCAGCACGGGGACGTGGTCCGCACGGCGGCGTTCACCGTGACCGTGGGCGGCCAGGCCGACGCGGGCGGCCACGGCGAGCCCGGACACGGGCACTAGGAGGAGGGCGACATGGCTTCCGACATCCGCGCGCTGCCCGGCGAGGTCGAACTCGCCATCAGCGGGATGACGTGCGCATCGTGCGCCAACCGCATCGAGCGCAAGCTGAACAAGCTCGACGGCGTGACCGCCACGGTCAACTACGCCACCGAGAAGGCCAAGGTCACCTTCCCGGCCGACATGGACCCGTCGGTCCTGGTCGGCCAGGTCGAGGCCGCCGGGTACGCGGCGACCCTGCCCAAGGCCGCCGCCGACGAGCCCGAGCAGGCCGCCGACGAGGACCCGACCCGCGCGCTGCGGCACCGGCTGATCGGCTCGGCCGTGCTCTCGGTGCCGGTGATCGCGCTGGCGATGGTCCCCGCCCTGCAGTTCACCTACTGGCAGTGGATCTCGCTGGCCCTGGCCGGTCCGGTGGTCGTCTGGGCGGCCTGGCCGTTCCACAAGGCCGCGTGGGCCAACCTGCGCCACGGCGCGGCGACGATGGACACGCTGATCTCGATGGGCACGCTGGCGGCCTTCCTGTGGTCGCTGTACGCGCTGCTGTGGGGCACCGCGGGCACGCCCGGGATGACCCACCCCTTCGAGCTGACCATCCAGCGGATGAGCGGCGAGGCCAACATCTACCTGGAGGTCGCCGCCGGGGTGACCACGTTCATCCTGGCCGGGCGCTACTTCGAGGCGCGGTCCAAGCGCCGGGCCGGCGCGGCGCTGCGGGCGCTGCTGGAGCTGGGCGCCAAGGACGTCGCCGTGCTGCGCGACGGGCGGGAGACCCGCATCCCCGTCGACCAGCTCGCGGTGGGCGACCGGTTCGTCGTGCGGCCCGGCGAGAAGATCGCCACCGACGGCGTGGTCGAGGACGGCTCCTCCGCGGTCGACGCGAGCATGCTCACCGGCGAGTCGGTCCCGGTCGAGGTCGGGCCGGGCAGCGAGGTCGTCGGGGCGACGGTGAACGCGGGCGGCAGGCTCGTCGTGCGCGCCACCCGGGTCGGCTCGGACACCCAGCTGGCGCGGATGGCCAAGCTGGTCGAGGACGCCCAGACCGGCAAGGCCGAGGTCCAGCGGCTGGCCGACCGCGTGTCGGGCATCTTCGTCCCGATCGTGATCGCCCTGGCCGCCGGCACGCTGGCCTTCTGGCTGGGCGCGGGCGGCAGCGTGGCCGCGGCCTTCACCGCCGCGGTGGCGGTGCTGATCATCGCCTGCCCGTGCGCCCTCGGCCTGGCCACGCCGACCGCGCTGCTGGTCGGCACCGGGCGGGGCGCCCAGCTGGGCGTGCTGATCAAGGGCCCGGAGGTGCTGGAGTCGACCCGGCGCGTGGACACCATCGTGCTGGACAAGACCGGCACGGTGACCACCGGCCAGATGTCGCTGGTCGAGGTGCACGTGGCCGACGGCGTCGACCGGGCCGAGGCGCTGCGCCTGGCCGGTGCGCTGGAGGACGCCTCCGAGCACCCCATCGCCCAGGCGATCGCCCGCGGCGCCCGCGACGAGGTGGGCGAGCTGCCCGCGGTCGAGGACTTCGGCAACGTCGAGGGGCTGGGCGTGCAGGGCGTGGTGGACGGCCACGGCGTGGTCGTCGGCCGCACGGCGCTGCTGGAGCAGTGGTCCCAGCACCTGCCCGCCGACCTAGCCGAGGCCAAGGCCGCGGCCGAGCGGCGCGGGCACACCGCCGTCGCGCTCGGCTGGGACGGCGCCGCCCGCGCGGTCCTGGTCGTCGCCGACACGGTGAAGCCGACCTCGGCCGAGGCGATCCGCGAGCTGCGGGCGCTGGGCCTGACCCCGGTCCTGCTCACCGGCGACAACACCGCGGTGGCGGAGTCGGTGGCCGCCGAGGTGGGCATCGGCGAGGTCATCGCCGAGGTGCTGCCCGAGGACAAGGTCGCCGCGGTCAAGCGCCTCCAGTCCCAGGGCCGAGTCGTGGCGATGGTCGGCGACGGCGTGAACGACGCAGCCGCCCTGGCCCAGGCCGACCTCGGCCTGGCGATGGGCACCGGCACCGACGCCGCCATCGAAGCCGCCGACCTCACCCTGGTCCGCGGCGACCTGCTGGCCGCCGTCGACGCCATCCGCCTGTCCCGCCGCACGCTGAGCACGATCAAGGGCAACCTGTTCTGGGCCTTCGCCTACAACGTGGCCGCCCTCCCGCTGGCCGCGGCGGGCCTGCTGAACCCGATGCTCGCAGGCGCGGCGATGGCCTTCAGCTCGGTGTTCGTGGTGACCAACAGCCTGCGCCTGCGCAGCTTCCGCGGAATCCGCCCCGAAGCCACCGCAACCCCGCGCCAGGCCAACCACGACAACCGAGAACTCACCAAGGTCGGCTGACCCGCACGCGCGAAGACCCGCGTCCACATCGGACGCGGGTCTTCGCGCGTGCTAGCAGTTCCACTCCGGACTGACTCACCCTCGCCGGGGTGGCAAATGTGATCGCCGCCACGGTGTTGATCATCCATTCCGGCACTTGCAACGCTGACCGCCGCTCGGCCTGTCGTTTGAATACTGTGAATGTGCCTGATAGTGCCTGCTTGTGTCGTGACAGCGACGCGCTGCAGGCGCTGAGCCGCAACCTTTGCGAAAGTTCTCGCTCGGTTTGGCAAAGTTAGTTGTATCACTCAAGGATTTCGCGCGAAGCACCGGTAGGCTGCCGGGCGCGGGCATTCGGGGTGACCCCGTGTGCCGTATCGGCATGCTCGCTGACTGGCACGTCACCGGCGATGTGTGGTCCCGCTTCCGTCGTCACCGCTTCGGCTGGTTGTGCGGCGGAGCTCAGCAGGTCACGGTAGGAGGTTGAGTTGCACGCGCGTTCTATTGCCGTGTCCGCGACAAGGGGAGGCGTTCTGATGGTCCCGTGTCCACCTCTGCCCCGCCTCGCAGCCCGAAGGCGGCGAGCGCGGTGAGGGAGCGCCCGGTGGAACGAGATCCAAGATCCGACGTGGTGATGCGTGCCGTCGGGATCGAGTTGAGGCTGGCGAGGCAATCGCGGGGGATGACGCTCTCGCAGGTGGCCGAGCAACTGCCGTCCGGAATCCGCGTGCCTACCCTGTCAGGGTACGAGACCGGAACCAAGTCATTCCACGTTGGACGTTTTGTTGAGATCTGCATTGCCCTAGGCGTTTCGGCACCCAACCTCCTGACCGCAGCGCTGCACCGTGCCGGGATGGGTCTTGCTGCCGTGGGGGTGGTTATCGATCTCCGGTTGATGGCCGACAACGCGCCGCAGGAACTGGAGCCGCTGCGCCGTTGGGCGCAGTGGAAGCTTGAGGGGAATGCCGAGGCTGTGACGATGGTCGAACCGGCGTTGATCCGGGACATGGCTGGCTTCTGCGGCCTGTCGGTTTCCGCGATGGCCGCCGAGTTGGAGCGGTTCGCCCCGACGTAGGGGCGAACCGCTCCAAGCGGCTAGTGGTACCGCCACCACAGGGCGGTCACCATGTCGGGGGCCGCTGAGGCGGTGGTCGGAAAGAGAGCCACCGCCGCGATGACCGCCAAGGCGATCACCAAGCGGCTATGCCGGTACTGCAAAGTCAGCTCCTCGGGACATTCGACACATCGTCTGCTAGAGGCGAAAAAGTCTCTGCCGGAGGGAACTTACTCGATCACTCGATGAAGCAGCCATCGGGGGTAGGGCACGACGACCCGCAGACTGGGAGTACCGCTCTTACCAGCGAAGACCCCAACGAGGGGTCAAAGGGTTCACGCCACCGAGGGGCGATCGGGGGCTAGGCCAACCCGGAGTGGGTGTCGTCGTCGGGCTGGATGGGGTTGGTGGGGCCCTCGCCGGGCGTGCTGTTCAGGCGGGCGCGGATGCGGGTGACCCCGGTTTGGTCGCGGAGCTGGGCGTAGGCGTGCAGGGCCTGGGTCCAGCAGACGTTGGCCTGCCTGCGGTTTCCCAGCCGTTCGCACGCGGTGCCGTGGACTTCCGAGCCCCTGGCCAGGGTCGCCAGCGCGTTGATCCGGCGGGCGAGGGTCACCCCGGTGCGGGCGGCGGATTCGGCGGGCTCGGGGGCGCCGCGGTCGAGGTGCAGGGTGGCCAGGGAGATGTGCAGGCGGGCGGCGACCGGGAGGTCGGTGGCGGCGGTCAGGGCCAGCGCGGCCTCCACGTAGCCGACCGCGGTGGCCCACTCGCGCCTGCCCCGGTGCAGGTCTGCCAGCCCCTCTAGGCACTCGGCCAACGCGGAGGGCTCACCCAGCATCCGGCTGTGGAACTCGCCGTGGCGCAGGTGAAACTCGGCGTCCCCGGTGTTGCTTGCCTTGAGAAGGGCCTTGCCGAGCGCGATGTTGGCCCAGGCGAGGGATTCGCCGTCGTTCAGCTGATGGGCGAGGGCGAGGTGGTCGCGCAGGTGGCGGATGGCGGTCGACACCGATCCGCTGGTCAGCTCCAGCTCGCCCATGGCCTTGTGGACTGCGCTGAGCGCGCGGTCGTTCCCGCTGGCCCGCGCCCACTCCTGGGCTGCGGTGAGGGAGAACCGGGCCTGGTCGGTGTCGCCTTCGGCCATGAGGAGGAGGCCGAGTTCGAGGTGGTTGGACGCCTCGGCCTCCAGGTTGCCGTCGGCTCTGGCGGCCTCGGCGGCGAGTTCGTGCAGGCGGCGGCAGTCGCTGAAATGGCCGTGGCGCATCAGGTGGGCGCTGAAGCAGTCGGCGAGGCGCCAGGCGTGGGCGTGCTCGCCGTGCTCCACGGCCAGTGCGACCGCGCGCACCAGCGCGGTCCGCTCGGTTTCGCACCACGTGCGCGCGTCGGCGGCCGTGGTGAAGGCCAGCGGGCGCACGCCGGGCCCGCACCGGAGGTCGAGGCTGCGGCTGTGCTGCACCGGGAACTGGGCGGCGTTGGCCGAGTGCGCGCTGAACAGGTAGAAGTCCAGCAGCCTGCGCACGCCGCGCGCCTGCTCGCCCGGGTCCTCCAAGCCCACCCGCTGGCGGGCGTAGCTCCGCAGCAGGTCGTGGAACTGGAAGCGCTGGCGCCCGCCCGCGCGGGCCAGCAGGTGCCCGCCGACCAGCACGCCCAGCGCATCCCGGGTGGCGGCCTCGTTCATGCCTGCGCAGGCGGCCGCGGCCGCGAGGCTGAAGTCGCCCGCCGGGTGCAGCCCGGCGAGCCGGAACACCCGCTGGACCTGGTCGGGTAGAACCCGGTAGGACCAGCCGAACACCCGCTCGGGGGAGGAACCGTCGTCGCCGTCGCGGCCGATCTCCTGCAGCAGCTCGTCGGCGTCGGGCAGCGCGGGGGGACCGGTGTGCGACGCGAGGTGCTCGGCGAGCAGAGTGACGATCAGCGGCAGCCCGCCGCACACCGCGGCGAACGCGGCCACCGGCCGGGGGAGCGGGACGCGCCCGGCCAGCCGGGCCGCCAGCAGCTCGGCGCTCTCGGCCGTGGTCAGCGGCGGCACGGTGACCGCCCGGGCGCCCTTGCCGCTCAACGAGGTCAGCCGGTTGCGGCTGGCGACCAGCACCAGGCACTCGGCCAGCACGGCCAGCAGATCGGCGACGTGCTGGGCGTTCGCGGCGTTGTCGAGGACGACGAGCACCATCCGGCCCGCGACGAGCTGCCGCAGCGCGGCCTGCCGGTCCCGCCGCAGGTCGCCGCCGCCCTCCGGGTGGAGGTGGACGAGCAGGGCTTCGACCACCGCACGCGGGTCGACCGGCTCCTCCTCGGCGAAGCCGTTGAGGTCGAAGTACGCCACCTCGTCCACCCGGTCGCGGACGCGGTGGGCCCAGTGGATGGCCAGCGTGCTCTTGCCGACGGCGGGCGGGCCGTCGACCAGCAGCACACCGCGCCGCGGCGCCCCGGCGGCGTCGAACGCGGCGGCGTCGAGCGCCGCGAGCTGGTCGGCCCGGCCGAGGAAGTCCGGGTAGTCCGGGGGGAGCGTGCACAACGCCTGCCCGGCTGCCGCGGGTGGCGGGGGCGGCGCGGACGGCTTGGCGGGGAACATGAGCGCGTTGTGGTGGTCGAGCAGCACCTGCGCGCCCTCCTCGTCGCCGAGCTCCAGCAGCGCGGCGCGCGTCTCGTGGAAGTAGGCGATCTCCTCGCGGCGGTGGCCGCGGGCGACCAGCGCGGTGATGCGGACCTTGGCCAGCTCCACGTCGGTCGGGTGCTCGCGCTGGATCTCCTCCAGGGCGATGAGCGCGCGGTCGGGCTCGTCCAGCACCAGCCAGGCGTCGACCAGGGTGAGGTAGGCCGGGACGAGCTGGTAGCGCGCGGCCTGCCGCCGCCACCGCTCGGCCGCCTCGGTGCGCAGGTCGTCGAGGGCGGGCCCGCGCCACAGCCGGATGGCCTCCTGCGCCAGCTCCGCGGCCCGGTCCGGCGCGGTCGCCTCCCGCGCCATCCGGGCCAAATCCTGGAAGCACCACAGGTCGACGTCCGTCGGGTCGGCGGGGATGCGGAACTTGCGGTCCCTGGTCTGCACGCGCGGTTGGCCCGGCAGCCGCTCCAGGACCGGCTTGAGCTTGCTGGCGTAGCTGTCGAGGGTGCCGGTGGGGTTCTTCGGCTCCGCCTGCGGCGTCCACATCAGCTCCGTCAACGCCTCCCACCGCATCCACTTCCCCGGACGGGTCAGCAGCGCGGCCAGCATCGCCCGCAGCCGGGGCGGCCCCCAGTCGTCGACGAACTGCCCATCGATGCGCAACGCGGTGGTGCCCAAGATCCCGAACAGCGCGTTCACCAGCTTCACCCCTGAGCCGGTAGGGACTCTGTTCCCGCTCTCTCACTACTCTGCGAACGGTCGATGTGACGTTCCGTGATCTTGGAGTGTAGCCGACCGGGCTGCGACCGAGGACCGGCAGAACGACGAAAGTGAACCGTCAGGAGTTTCCAACGCGAAACGCGAACCACCGTCGTTTTCCGGCTGCCGCAAGCCGATGAACCACGCGGCGCGAGGGATTCGCGCGGATGCCCGGGCGACCCTGGTCCGCGACGGCGGGAATCGATTCCCGGCAGGCGCAGGGACAGGGGAGGCGCGAGATGGGAACGGTCAGGTGGATACGCGGGCCGGTCGGCCACGACGCGGCCGGTCGGCTCACCCGCTCCGGGCTCAAGTCGGTGCTGGTGCTGGTGCAGACGGTGACCGCGGCCAACCGGCTGGCGGACGTGCTGCCGGTGTTCGACGGGGACAACCGCGTCCAGCTCGTCTACGCCGTGCCGCACGGCGAGGACGTGTGGGACGGCGTGGAATCGCATGTGCGCTCGCTCGGCGGGCTCGTGCTGCCGTGGGAGCAGGCCATCCGGCAGGAGTGGGACCTGGCGATCAGCGCGTGCCAGGAGGGGATCGAGCAGGTGCGCGGGAAGCTGCTGACGCTGCCGCACGGCGCGGGCGCGGGCAAGTCCCGCAAGCGCAGCCGGATGAGCGTGGCGACCGAGCCGACGACCGGCCTCGACCGGGAGGTCTTCGTCCGCGGCGGTCGGATCATCCCGCAGCGGATCGCGCTGTCCACTGAGGACGACCTGCGCCTGCTCGCCGCGCACTGCCCGGAAGCCCGGGAAAGGGCTTTCATCGCAGGCGATCCGTGCCTGGACCGCATGCTCGCCTCCCGCGCCCTGCGCGAGCGCTACCGCGCGGCGATGGGCGTGGCCCCTGGACAAGAGCTGGTGCTGCTGACCTCCACCTGGTCGCCGGAGTCGGCGTTCGGCCGCCATCCCGGCCTGCCGGACCGGCTGGTCGACGAGCTGCCGTCGGCGCGCGTCGCGCTCGTGCTGCACCCCAACGTCTGGGCCGTGCACGGCGCGTCGACCATCCGCGGCTGGCTGGCCAGGGCGGTGGCCCGCGGGCTGGTGGTCGTGCCGCCCGAGCGCGGCTGGCAGGGCGCGGTGCTCGCCGCCGACGTCGTCCTCGGCGATCACGGGTCGACCACGGCCTACGCCGTCGGCGCGGGCGCGCGGGTGGTCCTCGCCACGACCCCGGTGGACAACCTGCGCCGGGGCAGCGTGGCCGACCAGGTGCGCGCCGCGCTGCTCGTCATCGACCACGGGCGCCCGCTGGCGCAGCAGCTCAGCCGCGCGCAGGCCGTGCCCGCCCTGGCCGCGGCGCTGTCGTCCTGCCCCGGCGAGGCGCACGCCCGGCTGCGGGCGGCGATGTACCGGCTGCTCGGCCTGCCCGAGCCGGAGTGGCCCGCGGTCGCGGCGTGCGTGCCCGTCCCGGTTCCGCTGCCGTGGTAGGAGTGGCTATGGCGATCATCTGGATCCAGCTCACCGCGGTGGCGCCGGGCGTGCACCGGGCGGACTGGCTGGACACCGCGCTCGGCCGGGGCGACGTGCTGGTCGCCGAGGACGGCGCGGACGACCGGTGGCGTGCCGTGGCCGACGTGGTGACCTCGGCGGACACCGTCCTCCCGGCGGTCAGGTCCTATGTGGAGGAAGTTGCCCGATGCGTTCGCGGACGGCATCGGCCTTCGCCTCGTCCGACTCCGTGTAGAGGTCTGCGGCCTCGGTCCAGGCGGTGAGCGCGGCGTCGTGGTCGCCCTCGTGGCGGGCGGCGTCGCCCAGGGCGGTCAGGAGTTCTGCGGTGTAGTAGGGCGAACCGAAGTCGCGCATGGCGGCGGTCGCGTCGGCCAGCACCCGGCGGGCGCGGCCGCCGTCCCCTTGGCGCAGCTCGATCCCCGCCAGCAGGGCGGCCGCGCGCGCGTGCTGGACGGGGTCGCGGAGGTCAGCGGTCGCCGTGACGACGGCGGACAGCTCGTCGGCAGCCGCCGCCAGCTCACCCCGGTCGGCCAGGATCTCGCCGATCCGCCGCCGGCACAGCACCACCCCGCGCGTGCAGTCCAGCTGCGCGTGCAGGTCGCGGGAACGCCGGAAGCAGGCCAGGGCATGCTCGGGGTCCGCCGAGCGCACGACCACGCCGAGCTGCTCCCACGCGATGGCCTCGCCCATCTCGTCGCCGCACGCGCGGGCGAGGTCCATCGCGCGGGTGCAGTGCTCGGTGGCGCTCTCGGTGTCTCCCAACTGCGCGTAGGCGTAGGCGAGCTGGTTGCGCAGCCTGCATTCCGCTCGGGCGTCCCCGCAGCGGCGGGCGCTGGCGATGCCCGCCTGCTGCAGGTCAATCCACTCGGCGTAGCGCCGGGTGTGCAGGAACCGGCCCCACAGCGCCTCGCAGAACTGCCACACGAGGTCGTCCCAGCCGTGCTCGACCGCGCTGTCCACGGCGGCGCGCACGTTGGCGCGCTCGGCCTCCGCCCAGGCCAACGCTTCCTCCGAGGAGCCCAGGGGCCGCGCGGCCGGGAACCGCGGGCCGATCCGCTCCCGCAGCGGGTGGATGGTCAGCTCGGCGGCGACGGTCCGGTCGAGGTACCACTCGACCACCGCCCGGACGGCGGCCGAGCCGCCCTCGCCGCGCCCGTGCAGGCGCACGAGGTCGTGGAGCGCGTACCGCCCGTCGGCCACCTCCATCACCAGACCGGCCTCGCACAGGGCTTCCAGCCGCCCGGCCATCTCCGCGTCGGCCACCCCCGCGCCCGCCGCCACCGCGGGCACGCCGAACTCACGGCCGGGGTGCCAGGCGCACACGTGGTACGCCTCGCGCAGCGGTGCGGGCAGGTCGCGCGTCGACAGGTCCAGCGCGGCGCTGACCGACAGGTCGTCCCCCAAGGCGAGACCGGCGAGGCGTTCGCGCTCGCTGTCCAAGTTGCCCACCTCCCATTCCAACCGGCGGCGGGACCGGGTGGCCAACCTGGCCCCCACCACGGACAGCGCGAGCGGCAGGCCGCCGCAGAGCCTGCCCAGGGCGGCGGCTGCGCTGGGCTCGGCGGCCACCCGGTCCCGGCCGACCACCGACTCCAGCAGCCGCACGGAATCCCCCGCCCCGAACGGCTCGACCCGCACCCACTGCGCGCCGTCGGTCGCCAAGCCGGACAGCAGGGCCCGCGAGGTGACCACGACCGCGCTGCCGCCTGCGGGCAGCAGCGGCCGCACCTGCCGCGCCGAGACGGCGTCGTCCAGCAGGACGCGCAGCTGCCGGTCGGCGGTGACCGACCGGTAGAGGGCGGCGCGGCGCGGTTCGTCCGGGGGGATGCGTTCGGGTGGGACGCCCAGGGAGAGCAGGAACCACTCCAGGACGTCGGAGGGGGCCGCGGGGCCGCTGAGCACGGCGAACAGGGAGCCGTCGGGGTGCGGGCGCGTGCTCAGCCAGCGGACGGCCAGCGCGGTCTTCCCGGCGCCGCCGATCCCGGTGAGGACGAGCGGGCCGCCGCCCGCGTCGTGGGCGCAGTCCATCGCGGCCAGCTCGGCGGCGCGGGCGACGAAGGCGGCCGGGGGCCGGGGGAGCTGGTCCGGGGTGACGCGCCAGGCGGGCTGCCCGTGGAAGTGGACCGCGCCGACGCTGCCCGCCTGCACGATCTGGTCGGTGGAGCGCCCCACCACCGAGTTGCTGACGGTGCGGTCGGTGCCGCCCATGCCCACCCCCCGGGTGCCGTCCCCCTTCTGTCTTAGCCGCTTCCGATCACCGGGTTGTCCGGTCGGGGCGGTAGTCCACCCGATCGGCGCATGCGGGTGCCTGGGGGGAGTCCTGGCGGTATGCCTTTCTTTTGGGCCGTGGTCCGATAGGGTGAACACGTATTCACCGGCGCCGATCGGCCGCTTTCTCCGCGATGTTTACACGGTTTCCGCAATGGGTGGGAAATTCGCGCCTGCGCACATCCGGCGAACCGCGTCCACTTCCAGAAGGCGCAGAATTACACCTTCTTCCATCGTGCTGTGAACTGTTCACGAACGCCGGTGATCCGCTACTCTTTGGCGGCGGGCGAAATTCACGCCCCATCCCATTGCTGAGCGACGGGAGAACAATTTGCGCAGATTTCAGCGGATCAGTGCGATTGTGGGACTCATGGTCGGGCTGGCCTTCGTCGTGCAACCGGTGGCCGGTGCGTCCGCCGCGGGCGCGGAGCAGACCGCGCGGCTCAGTGTCAGCAAGACCGCGGGGCTCGTCGACGGGACCAGGGTGACCGTGCGGGTGACCGGGTTCCGGCCGAACAGCACCGTCTTCGTGGGCGAGTGCGGCGGCGTCCGCGGCGAACCCGCTTGCCCGGCGGGCAGGCCGCTGGCGGTGACCACCGACAGCACCGGGTCGGCGGCGGTGGCCGTGCCGGTGCGGCGGGCCTTCGAGGGGTACTCGATGACCGGCGCGCCGCTGGGCGTGGTCGATTGCGCCACCAGCACGTGCTACCTGCTGGTGAGCGACCCGGTGTGCGAACCGAGCGTGGAACTGCCGATGGCGGTCCTCTCGTTCCAGACGGCCTAGCCGTCATCGGCTGAATTGACGCGGGCAGCTCGAACGGAGGGAACGCGCGCCTTTTCCGTTCGAGCTGTTTCCGCGGTTCTAGACGAGTATGTGGCGGTGGGGGCGGTCGGGGTCGTAGCACAGGGCAACGGTGTCGCCCGGCTGGGGAATCCGGCTGGAGCGGAAGAACTTCTCGCCGGTGATCTGGTGGGGCTCGCCGGTGTGGTCGGCGAATGAGATGGTGTATTTGACTGCCTCGAACATCGAGGTGGTGTCGCCGGTGCGCGGCGTGACGGTGGTGAACACGCCCTCCGCGCGGTGGCCGTCGCGCAGCATGGCGGTGACCCAGAACGCGATCAGCGCCGTCCCCGCCACGACCAGCACCCCGCCTGCGATTGCGAGCCACGGCCGGCGGCGGGAGGTGATCATGGCGACCACCGTACAAGCAAGACCCGGCAGCCTGCGGCGATCACCCCCGCGGCGTGATCGCCCGCGGCTAGGATCCGGCATGCAGATCCTCACCACCGCCGAGCACCCGGACCTGATGGAGTCGGCCAAGGCGGCGCTGCGGTCGGTCTGGCCGGAGTTCATCCGCCACGACCCGGCGTCGAACACCCACCGCGACGCGGTGAAGCGGTACTTCCCCGAGTTCAACATCCTGCTGGTGGCCGACGGCGAGGTGTGGGCCAACGCGGTCGCGGTGGCGCTGCGGTGGGACGGGGAGGTGGGGTCGCTGCCCGAGGGCTACACCGGGGCGCTCACCGCCGCGGTGGCCGAGCACGAGGCGGGCCTCGCCCCGGACACCCTGTGCGTCATGTCCGCCACGGTCGTGCCCGACCGGGCCCGCGGCGGGCTGGCGGGCGCGGCGCTCACCGCGCTGCGGGAGCGGGCGCAGGCGGCGGGGCTGCAGCGGGTCATCGTGCCGGTGCGGCCCACCCTCAAGGCGAGCTACCCGCTGACCCCGATGGCCGACTTCCAGCGCTGGACGCGCGACGACGGCCTGCACATCGACCCGTGGATCCGCACCCACCAGCGGCTCGGCGCGGTGGTCCTGGGCCCGGCGCCGCGGTCGATGACGGTGACCGGCACCGTCGCCCAGTGGGAGGAGTGGACCGGCATGGCCTTCCCGCAGAGCGGCAGCTACGTCGTGCCGGGCGCGCTGGAGCCCGTGGCGATCGACCGCGACGCCGACCAGGGCGTCTACCACGAGACCAACCTCTGGATGCGCCACCGGTAGGCAGGCGAGTTTGACCGGTTCGCGCCGGGGCACTCTGGCGCATGCTGCTGCGGATACCGGGCGTCTACCGCCCCCAAGGCGACACCCGCCTGCTGTGCTCGGCGTTCCACGACGCGAACCTGCCGCGGGGCGCGAGCGTGCTGGACATCGGCACCGGCACCGGCGTGGTCGCGCTGACGGCCGCCCGCGCCGGGGCCCGCGCCGTGACGGCCGTCGACGTCGCGCGCCGGGCGGTGGCCACGGCGCGCGTCAACGCCTGGCTCAACCGGGCGCCGGTCACCGTGCTGCACGGCGACGCGCTGGCGCTGGTCGCCGGGCGCAGCTTCGACGTCGTGCTGGCCAACCCGCCCTACGTCCCATCCGTCGCCGACGGCGCGGTGACGGGCCCGGCGCGGGCGTGGGAGGGCGGCTGCGACGGGCGCGCCGTCCTGGACCGGCTGTGCGCCGCGGCCCGCGACCTGCTCGTCCCGGGCGGCACGCTGCTGATGGTCCACTCCGCGCTGTGCGGGATCGACCGGTCCCTGCTCGCCCTGCGCGAGCTGGGCCTCAAGTCGGCGGTGGTGGCCCGCGCCCGCGAGCCGTTCGGCCCGGTCATGCGGGGGCGGGCGGCCGCGCTGGTCGGCGCGGGGCTGCTCGGCCCGGACGACGTGGACGAGGAGCTGGTGGTCATCCGGGCCGACCGGGCGATCACCGACGTGGTCTAGCCAGCGCGGACGGCCACCAGATCCGGCGGCCGATGTCGATGGTGAGCGCGGGCACGAGCAGGGAGCGCACGACCAGGGTGTCCAGCAGGACGCCGAAGGCGACGATGAACGCGAGCTGGGCCAGGAACAGGATCGGCAGCACGGCGAGGGCGGCGAAGGTCGCCGCCAGCACCACCCCGGCCGAGGTGATCACCGCGCCGGTCAGCCGCAGCCCGCGCAGCGTGCCCTCGCGGGTGCCGTGCGCCGCGGCCTCCTCGCGCACGCGGGTCATCAGGAAGATGTTGTAGTCGATGCCGAGCGCGACCAGGAACACGAACCCGAACAGCGGCACGACCGGATCGGCGCCCGGGAAGCCCAGGACGTGGTTGAAGACCAGCGCCGACACGCCCATCGTCGCAGCGAAGGACAGCACGACGGTGGCGATGAGCATGAGCGGCGCGAGCAGGGCCCGCAGCAGCAGCGCGAGCACGGCGAAGACGACCGCCAGCACGATCGGAATGATCACCGCGCGGTCGCGCTCGGAGGTCAGCTGGGTGTCCAGCAGCTGGGCGGTGGGCCCGCCCACCTGGGCGTTCGCGCCCGGCACCGCGTGCACGGCCGAGCGCAGCCGGTCCACGGTGGCGATGGCGGTCTCCGAGCCCGCCGGGTCGGCCAGCACGGCCTCGATGCGCACCAGGCCATCGGCCTGCCCGGTGACCCGCGCGTCGGCGACCCCCGGCACGCGCGCCGCGCTGGTGACCGCCTCGGCCTGGCCCGCGTCGGCCACGATGATGGCCGGGGAGCCGCTGCCCGCGGGGAAGTGCCGCGACAGCGCCTCCTGGCCCGCGACCGACTCCACGGGCGTCAGGAAGATGTCGGACTGCGCGGTGCCCTCGGCCTTGAGCTGGGGGAGGAACGCGGCCAGCGCGACCAGGCCGATGGTGGTGGCGACCCAGACCGCGCGCGGGGCCCGGCCCACGCGCCCGGCCACCCGGGCCCAGAGCCCGCCGTGGTCGGCGCCCGCGTCGACCTTGGGCGCGAACGGCCAGAACGCGGCCCGGCCGACCAGGGCGAGCACGGCGGGCAGGAAGGTGACCGCCGAGAGCAGGGCCGCGCCGATGCCGATGGCGGCGACCGGGCCGAGGCCGCGGTTGGAGTTGAGGTCGCTGAACAGCAGGCAGAGCACGCCGAGGATGACCGTGCCCGCCGAGGCGGCGATGGGCTCGATCGTGGCCCGCCACGCCCGGCTGATGGCGACGTGCTTGTCCGCGGTGCCGCGCAGCTCCTCGCGGTAGCGGGCGACCAGGAGCAGGGCGTAGTCGGTGGCCGCTCCGAAGACCAGGATGAACAGGATGCCCTGGCTCTGCCCGTTGAGCGCGAGCACGTCGTGGTCGGCCAGCAGGTAGACCGCCAGGCTGGCCAGCCCGAGCGCGAACACCGCCGCGACCAGCACGAGCAGCGGCAGCAGGGGGCTGCGGTAGACCACGACCAGGATCAGCGCCACCACCGCGCCCGCGACCAGCAGCAGCAGGCCGTCGACGCCGCCGAAGGCCTCGCCCAGGTCGGCCGCCTGCGCGGCGGGGCCGGTCACCAGGACCGCGAGCCCCGGGGGAGCGCCATCGCCGACCGCGGCCCGCATCGCCTCCACGCCGTCTCCGGGGTCCTGCCCGGGCGCCAGCGCGACGACCACCTGCGCGGCCTCGCCGTCCTCGGCGGGCAGCACGGGGGAGACCTCGCCCAAGCTGGTGAGCGCGCGGGTCGTGGTGCGCAGGTGGTCGAGGTCGGCGGGGGTGAGCCCGCCCGCCCGCTCGGCCACGACGACCGCCGGGATGCCCTGCCGGTCGGCGAAGCGCCGCTGCGCCTCGGCGACCTGCGTGGACTCGGCCGAGGCTGGCAGGAACGCGGCGCTGTCGTTCTCGGCGACGCCCGCCAGCTTGCCCGCGTACGGCCCGGCGATCGAGCCCAGCGCCAGCCACCCGACCGCCACCAGGGCGGGCAGCAGCCACCGCCACCGTCGGGGCCGGACCGGTGCGCTGGCGTCCACGGCACGCTCCATTTCGGTGGCGGGATTTTTCGGCCACCGAAGGATAAGCTGGGCCGGTCCACCCGGCAACCGGAGGTCCGCATGTCCGACGACGACGGCCTGATCGCCCTGATCCGCCGCCTCGGCGTCGAATCCGAGCGCTTCACCGACCTGTTCGTCGAGTTCCACGGCGTGCACCGCACCGACATGACCGCGCTCGTGGTGATCATGGACGCGGCCCGCGCGGGCGCCCCGATGACCCCCACCGCGCTGGCCGCCGCCCTGAACCTGAGCAACTCGGCCACCACGTCCGTGCTCGACCGCCTCGAACAGGCAGGCCACATCGAGCGCACGCGCAGCGCCCAGGACCGCCGCCGGATCGAGCTGCGGATGCACGAGCGCGCCCGCGAACTCGGCGCGGCGTTCTTCGCCCCGCTGCGCGCCGAGCTGGTCGACGCATGGCAGGGCATGACCGACGCCGACCGCGCGGTCGTCGCCCGCTTCCTGCGCACCACGATCGAGGCCACGGTCGCGGCCCGCGAGCGCCTCCAGCGCCGGTGACTCAGCGCTCGGCGCTCTCCCAGCCCAGCCGGGTGGCGATCTCGGTGGCGCGCAGGAACTTCTCCGGCCCCCACGTCGGGATCGGTTCCCCCGGCACCGCCGGGTCACCCGCCTCGGTGAACAGCGCCTCGAATCCCCCGGGCGTGTAGAGGAACACCGTGCGGGCGACGTGGGAGCTCAAGTTGCGGAAGCAGTGCGGCGTCCCGCGCGGCACGAAGACGAAGTCGCCCGCGTTGCCGAGGAACCGCTCGTCGGCGACGCGGAACTCCAGCTGTCCGGAGAGGACGTAGAACGCCTCGTCCTCGCGCGTGTGGACGTGCATCGGGGGGCCGCCGCCCGGGGGGATGGACGACTCCAGGACCGACAGCGCGCCGCCGGTCGTCGCCGCGCTGGCCTTGACGGTGTAGACGTTGCCGTCGAACCAGGTGGTCTCGCCCTGGCCCGCGGGCACGTGTGCGGGGCGCATGCTGCTCCTCACTCGGTGGACCACGGTCGGTCCGGTCGGTACAGCCGGGCCGCCGTCCGCTGCTCGAACGGCGCCCCGGCGGGCAGGTTGATCAGCTCCATCTGCATCCCCCACGGCGTCAGGAAGTACACCCAGCGGTCGCCCGCGATGGGCCCGTCGGCGATGGTCTCCGGATCGCCGAGGACGTCGACGCCCCGGGAGCGCAGGTAGTCGGCGGCGGCGTCCACGTCGGCCACGTGGATGGCCAGGTGGTGGCCGCCCCAGTCGCTGTTGCGGGGCAGCTGCCTGCGCTGGTCGGGCGCGTTGTACTCGAACAGCTCCAGATTGGTCACCGGGCCGAGGCGGAGCATGGCGACCCGGGCGGTGGCGGTGGGGTGCACGGCGAGCTTGCGGGTCATCCAGTCGCCCTCGTCATCGCGCACCGGCCCCTCCTCGTACACCAGCCGCGCGCCGATGACCTCGGTGAAGAACGCCACCGCCGCGTCGAGGTCGGGGACGGTGTAGGCGACGTGGTGCACCGCCGACGCCCCCGGGATCACCCCGCACCGCCCGCGCGCGGCACGTCGATCGCCAGCCAGCAGCTCCTCCGCGCCGAGGTTGGCGAAGCGGTGCGCCGACCCGGTCCGGGTGGCGACCAGGTGCCCCGGCCGCAGCCGGTGCGGCGCGTCGTCGACGTCGAGCCGACCGTCGCCCGCGAGGACGAAGTAGAACCGGTCGGTGTCGGGCCGCTCGTCGCGGACCGCGCCGGGCGGCAGCGACGACCAGGTGATGGCGCCCCACGTGCTGCTCAGCCCGTCCCTGCGCACCTGCGGCCCGCCGCGGTCGGGGCAGGCCAGCCCGGCGAGGGCATCGGCGGCGTCGGCGAGCTCGGCTGCGGTGAGGTCGTTGCGGAAGCAGGCCGCGCCGATGCCCACCGGCAGCGGCATGCGCTGCAGCCCGTCGCGGTGGCGGGTCGTCTCCCGCAGCGCCTGCCCCAGCAGGTCGGCGTCGAGCAGCGGGTGCCACACCGGCAGCCGCAGCCTGCGCATCAGGGTGAAGATCCGCTCGCGGTCGCGTTCGGACACCAGCCCGCGCCGCTCGGCGAGCACGGTGGTCAGCGCCATGTCGATGGCGACGGCCTCGCCGTGCAGCAGCGCGGGCAGCGCGCGCATCTCCAGCGTGGGGCTGAACGAGTGGCCGTAGTCGACCACGCGCTCCAGCTCCTTCTCCCACAGGTTCGGCCGCAGCTCGTCGAGCATGCCGCCGACCGCGCGGTTGAACACCTCGGTGGCGATGATCTCCCCGGTCAGCGTCTGCCCGGTCAGCCGCTCGGCGAGCAGCAGCTCGGCGTACTCCTCCAGCAGCCGGAACAGGCGCGCGTCCTTGATCAGGGCGATCTTGAGGATCTCCGCGAGGCCGTTGCTGACGTGCCGGTCGGCCAGCGTGGCCAGGAAGCCGCGGTCGAGCAGGGCGACGCTGGCGGGCGAGTAGGACCCCAGCCGGTTCTTGTGGCAGCCGAAGTTCACCCCCGTCTTGACCCCGATCCCGGCGTCGACCAGCCCGATCAGCGAGGTCGGCACCCGCACGTACGGGGTGCTGCGCCGGTAGAGGCCCGCGGCCAGGCCCACGATGTCGAGCACGATCCCGCCGCCGATGCCGATGATCGGCTCGTGCCTGCGGGAGATGCCGAAGGCGTCGAGCCCGCGCACGATGGTGAAGACGGCGTCCATCGTCTTGGCCTCCTCGGCCGCCGGGAGGACGCACAGCCGGTACTCGCACCCGTGGTGCTCCAGGTAGGCGCGGATGTCCTGGCCGTAGCGCTCGTGCACCTCGGCGTCGACCACGACGAACCGCCGCGGCCGCTCGGTGGCCACGGTGGCCCCGGCCTCGATCAGCGCCGGGTTGGCCGGGTCGAAGACGCCGCTGACCGCCTTGACCTCGTAGGTGATGGACTGCTGGGCCGAGACCTGCCAGTGGTGGGGCGCCAGTTGGGTGCGCGCCGCTGGTGTGTTCATATCCTCGCAACCACTTCGTTGACTGCTGACTGCACGGCGGCGGCCGCTGCCGCGATCGCCGCGGGCGGGGAGAGCGGGTCGATGCCGAACCCGGCGCCGAGGTAGGCGTCGACGACGCCGACCGACAGCGCGATCGACCGGCTGAGGAGGTCGTCGGTGCGGGGGAGCATGTTCGGCGCGTACCGCCGGGTGGTGGGGTGCGCCGGGCACGCGAACGGGTGCTCGGCCGCGGTGGGCATGCGCCGCCCGAACAGCTGCGGCATGTTCCCGTAGTAGTGGCGGCCGGAGTCGATGAGCGTGGCGGTGCCGAGCCGGTCGGCCACCGCCCGCGCCGCCGCGGCCGACTCGAACCGCAGGACGAGGAAGGTGGCGCACTCGCCGTCGGGGTCGTTGAGCCGCCTGCGGGCCACGCCCGGCAGCTCCCCGATCGCCTCGGCGAAGGCCGCCTTCTGCTTGCGCAGCACGGCCAGGATGGTGTCGATCTTGCGGAGCTGGCCCAGCGCCACCGCGCCGCTGAGCTCGTGCATCCGCAGGTTCATCCCGAACAGCGAGTCGGCGTCGGCGATGCCCCGCCGCAGCGGTTTGACGCCGTGGTCGTGGAAGGCGAAGGCGCGTTCGTAGGCGTGGTCGTCGGCCAGCGTCAGCAGGCCGCCGTCGCCGCTGGTGATGACCTTGAACAGGTTGAGCGAGAACGCCCCGGCGTCGCCGATCGCGCCGAGGGCCCGGCCGCGGTACCGGCCGCCGCACGCCTGGGCGGCGTCCTCGATGAGCAGCAGGCCGTGCGCGTCGGCGACCTGCCGCAGCTCGGCCATCGCGGCGGGCGCGCCCAGCATGTGCACGGCGATGACGGCCTTGGTCGCCGGGGTGATCCGGCGGGCCACGTCGGCGGGGTCCAGCGTCAGCGACTCGTCGACCTCGGCCAGCACCGGCACCGCGCCGCGGTGCACGACCGCCGCGATCGTCGCGATGAAGGTGTAGCCGGGCACGATCACCTCGTCGCCCGGGCCGACGCCGAGCGCGGCCAGCGCGGTGAGCAGCGCCGAGGTGCAGCTGTTCACCGCGAGGCAGTGCCGGGCCCCGGTGCGCTGCTTGAACTCCCGCTCCAGGGTGTGCACCATCGACGGCGCGTCCGCGTCGTCGAACCGGTACCGGTTGATGCGCCAGCCCGCCAGCGCTTGGTGCACCAGGGCTTTCTCTTCGTCACCGAGGAAGAAGTATCCCGGGCCGCTCATCGGCGCGCCTTTCTGCCGTGGGGTGGCGGTCGGCGCCGAGGATCCGGTCGGCCGACCGCAGGGCCAGTGCGACGCTGGTCAGCGTCGGGTTGCTCGCGGTGCCGGTCGGGATCAGGCCGTTGCCGCCGAGGTGGAGGTTGGCGACGCCCCAGACCCGGGCGTCGGGGTCGACCACGCTGGTGGCCGGGTCGGCGCCCATGCGGGTGGTGCCCGCGATGTGCAGCGGCAGCGTGGGCACCACGAACCGCGGCTCGGACCCGGGCAGGTACGGCCCCAGCGCCGCCGCGGCCCGGCGCAGGTCCGCCATCATCCGGTGCTGCCGGACCCGGTCCGCGGTGCTGAGCGCGAACTCGAAGCGCGGCTCCGGCATGCCGAAGGCGTCCCGCGCGGTCTCGGCGAAGCGCACCCGGTTGGCGGGCGCCGGGTCGACCAGGCCGAACCAGCGCAGGTCCACCACGCGCCGCCGGTCGACACCGGGGTGGGGGACCGCGTCGGCGTAGGGCAGGTCGCGGTGGATCTGGCAGTGCCAGGGCCGCCCGTCCGACACCGGGATCCACACGTTCGGGTCCTCGGGGTCGGTCAGCTCCCCCAGCTCGTCGCGCAGCACGACCTGGCAGAAGGCCACCGGCTGCTCGGTGAGGTACCGGCCCAGCGCGGGCGGGCGGATGCCGGAGGCGTGCAGCAGCTGCGGGGTGAGCACCGCGCCGCAGGCCACGACGTAGGTCTGCGCCTCGACGTGCAGGACCTGCCCGGTGGTGAGGTCCTCGACCTCGGCGCGCTCGACCCGGGAGCCGTCGGCCGAGCGGACGAGCCGCCTGCACAGGTGCTGCTCGCGCAGGGTGAAGCCCGCCCAGCCCTCGGCCAGCGGGCCCAGGACGGTGTCCGCGCCGGTCCAGCGCACCAGCCGCGGGTTGTCCGCGCTGCGCTGCGCGGCGATGGGCAGGTGCTGCACGCCGTGCGGGTCGGGCAGCTCGGCGTACTCGGCGGCCAGCGCGCCGAGGACCGCCCGGTGGCAGGGCGCGTGGGCGGTCAGGTCTGAGCGGGTGCCGAGCAGCGCCTCGGCCTGGGCGTAGCGGGCCTCCCACTCCGCGGCCGGGAGGGCGGTGGAGCGCTCGACGGTCGGGTGGTGCCGGGGCGTCACGCCGGTCCAGTGCGTGGCCATCCCGCCGACGGCGTAGGTGGCCACCGCCGCGTCCAGGCTGATGAGCAGGTCGCGCTCGGTCGCCGCGGACGCCGGGCCGGACAGCGGGTGCAGGTGCCCGCGGACCAGCGCGCCGAAGCGGTCGTGGTCGCGCTGGTAGGCGTGGGTGTTCTTCAGGTGCTCGCCGGGCCTGCGCGACAGCTGCGGCCCGGCGTCCACCATCAGGACGCTGCGGCCCCCGGCGACGATGGTGCGCGTGAACGCGGCGCCCACCGGCCCGGAGCCCACGACGAGGACATCGACCTCGACGCGCTGGTGACTCATGCGGTTTCCCCTCTGATCAGTCGGCCGGTGTGCGCACCGGAAGGCCGGCGCTCACCGCTGCGGGCATCAACGCGAGCAGCAGCAGTTCCAGCGGCGCGTCGCCCGCATTGCGCCACCGCCCGCGCACCGCGTGCGCGCACAGGAGCACCGCCCCTGCGGCGACGGGCAGCGGCGCGGCCCCCTCGGCGGTGTACTCGCCTGCGCCGCCGAGGACGAACCACACCTCTTCGATGTCGTCGCGCCCGCGCTCGTCGAGGACCGCCCCCGGCGCGAGCCGGACGTAGTCGAAGGACTCGCACTCGCTGAACAACATCCCGCGGCGGCCCAGGCACCGCCACGCCGCGTCGCCGTCGAAGGACCGGGTGAGGCCGTCGTGGGTCCGGGAGACGATCACGCCGCACCTCCCGCCGCCAGGCTGACGACGAAGAACTCCAGGCCGCGCGGCCCGCTCGTCACGGTGACGCCCTCACCGAGCGGCACGGCGACGGACACCCCGTGCCGCAGCGGGACGGTCCTCGTCGCCGTCGCGGCGGTCCCGGTGCCCGCCAGCGCGAAGAGCACGTGCTCCTGGCCGTCGGCGACCAGGACCTCGGCGTCGGCCGGGCGCAGGCGCACCAGCCGGGCCCGGCGCAGCGGCCCGGCGAGGTAGCCCGCGGCGTCGAGGTCGCGGACCTCGCGCAGGGGGACCACCGCCGCCCGGACCGCGCCTGCACGCTCGGGCGACCCGCAGGCCATCCCCGGCCCGGACACCTCGATGACCAGCCAGACCAGGTCGGCCGCGCCGGTGTTGCGGATGCCGTGGCGGGTGCCGAGGCAGGTGGTGACCAGGTCGCCGGGGCCGACCGGGTGGTCCACCCCGTTGATCGTCATCACCCCGGAGCCGGAGACGATGTAGTCGAACTGCTCGGTGCGGCTGTGCAGGTGCTCGCCGCTGGCCCCGCCCGGGGGCAGCCACGAGCACTCCACCGCCTCCCACGCGCCGAACAGGTTGTTCCGGCGGGCCAGGCACTTCCACCGCGCGACCTTCTCGCCGCCGTGCATCTGGTAGACCTCGGACGGCTCGTCCAGCGTCGTGACCACCAAGCGGTCGGCCATGCGCACCTCCTAGGCGACGGGGCAGCGGGCGGGGAGCCGGTCGGTGACCGCGGCGGGCAGCACCGCGAGCGCGACGAGTTCGAGCGGGCCGCCCGATCCACTGTGGACCGAGCCGCCGCGGCCGCCGGTCCACAGGACGAGGTCGCCCGCGCGCACCGGGACCGAGTGGTCGGCGCCGTCGTGGAAGCGGCCTTCGCCGCTGAGGACGAACCACACCGCCTCGACGCCCGCCCGGCCGCGTCCATCCCGGACCGACCCGGGCGGCAGCCGCACGTAGTCCACGGCCTCGCACTCGCTGTGCAGCATGCCCCGCCGCGCCAGGCAGCGCCAGGCCGCGCCCGCCGCGGTGCGGCTGCGCACGCCCGCGTCGGTGACGATCACGACGCCGCGCCGTCGGGCTGCGGGGTGGCCAGGCTGGCGATGAACAGCTCCAGGCCGTCGCCGCCCGCCTCGACGGTCACGCTGCTGCCCAGCGGCAGCGTCAGCGCGACCCCGTGGCGCAGGGCGACCGTCGCCGAGCCGTTCACCGCGTTCCCGCTGCCCCGCACCGTGAACAGCGTGTGCTCCTGGGTGTCGGCCACCAGCGTCTCGCGCTGGCCCGGGGCCAGCTGCGGCAGCCGGATCCGGCCCAGCGGTCCACTGAGGAACACCCGGGCGTCGATCTCCCGGACCTCCCTGAGGTTGATCACCACGGCGTTGCTCATCGCATCCCCCCATGTTCGGCCTGCTTCTGGTAATCGGCGTAGACGGCGGCCATCAGCGGTCCCACCACTTCGATGACCAGCCACGTCAACTGGTCCTCGCCCGCGTTGCGCAGGCCGTGACGGGTGCCGATGCCGTTGAGCACCACGTCGCCGCCCTGGACCGGGTACTCCCGGCCGTCGAGGAGCATCACCCCGGTGCCGGAGATGATGAAGTACAGCTCCTCGGTGCGGGTGTGCACGTGCTCCCCGCTGACCCCGCCCGGCGGCAGCCCGGCCCACTCGACGGCCTCCCACCCGCCGAACAGGTCGTCGCGGCGGGCGAAGCACTTCCACCAGGACACCCCGGCGGCGCCGTGCACGCCGTGGACCTCCGACGGGTCGGCGGCGTCGGCGATGACCGCGGGCTCGGTCACGGCCGCCCTCCCGCCCGCAGCCCGTCCAGGTGGGCCAGCCACCCGCGCAGCGTCGGCGCGGCCGCCAGCTCCTCGAAGACCACCGGGATGCGGGCCCGCCGCCAGCGGCCGACCAGCCGCATCATGTCGATCGAGCTGAGCCCCAGCAGGACCAGGTTGGCCTCGGCCGGGATGTCCTCGGGCGCCACGCCCAGCAGCGGGGCCACCAGCGCGCGCAGCTCGGCCTCGTCGGGCGGCTGGGTGCTCGTCGGGGAATCGGTGTCCATGTCAGCCTCCGGGGTTCGCCGCGGGCGTGCGCGGCCGGTCGGCCCGCAGCGCCAGCGCCTTCTTGTCGACCTTGCCCAGCGGGGTCGTGGGGAGCTCGGCGACGAACTCGACCCGGTCGGGCAGCTTGTAGTCGGCCAGGCCCCGCTCGCGCAGGGCGCGCTTGATGTCGGGCAGCGCCGGGGGCTCGCCGGTGACCACGAGGTAGGCGCAGGTGCGCTCGCCCAGCAGGTCGTCGGGGACGCCGACCACCGCGGCGCGGGCGACGCCCGGGTGGGCCAGCAGGTGGCCCTCCACCTCGGCTGCGGAGATCTTGTCGCCGCCGCGGATCACCACGTCCTTGATCCGGCCCTCGATGACCAGCTCGCCGTCCCCGGTCAGCCGGGCCAGGTCGCCGCTGCGGTAGAACCCGTCGGCGGTGAACGCGACCGCGTTGTGCTCCGGCGCGCGGTAGTAGCCGCGCAGGGTGTACGGGCCGCGGGCGAGCAGCTCGCCCACCTCCCCGGGAGGCACGTCATGGCCGTCGCGGTCGACGATCCTGATCTCGTCGGCGGGGGACAGCGCCCGGCCCTGGGTGCCCAGGACCACCTCGCGCCGGTCCTCCGGGCGGGTCATGGTGATCAGGCCCTCGGCCATGCCGAAGACCTGCTGCAGCCCGCAGCCGAAGGCGGGCGCGATCCGCTCGGCGACCGACCGGGGCAGCTTCGCCCCGCCGACCTGCACCACCCGCAGGCTCGACAGGTCCGCCTCCGACCACTCCGCCGCCTCCAGCCACAGCTGGGCGACGCTGGGCACCAGCGAGGTCACCGTGACCCGCTCCCGCTCGACCAGCGCGAAGCAGTCGTCGGCCGTGGGGTCGTCGGCCAGCACCACCGTGCCGCCCGCCAGCAGCGTGCCGATGACCCCCGGGCAGCCCCAGGTGAAGTTGAACTCCAGCGGCAGCACGGCCAGGTACACGTCCGATGTGGACATGCCGAGCACAGCGCTGCACGCCCGGGCCTGGTAGGCGTAGTCGTCGTGGGTGCGGGGGATGACCTTCGGCAGCGCGGTGGTCCCACCGGAGAGCAGGAAGAAGGCCACGTCCCCGGCGTCGGGCTCGGGCAGGTCGACCGGCTCGGCGTCCACAGCGGACAGGTCCGCGATGTCGCCCTCGCCGCTGGTGCTCACCAGCAGCCGCAGGTCGGGCGCCTGCGCGCGGACCGAGCGGGCCAGCTCGCGGTGGTCGAACCCGCGGTGCACCCCGGGCAGCACGTAGGCGGTGGACCCGGTGATCCGGCACAGGTGCCCGATCTCCTGGCCCCGGTGCGCCGCCAGCGCGAACACCGGTGTCGCGCCGAGCCGGAACAGCGCGAAGCACACCGCGGCGAACTCCGGCACGTTGGGCAGCTGCACCACAACCCGGTCACCGGCTGCGACGCCGCGCTGGGCGAAGCCCGCGGCCATCCGGTCGGCCCAGCGGTCGAGCGCGGCGTAGGAGATCCGGCGGTCGCCGTGCACCAGCGCGGTGGCCGGGCCGAACCGGGCCGCGGCGCCGCGCAGCAGCGCGCCGAGGGACTCCCCGCGCCACATCCCGGCCGCCCGGTAGCGCCGGGCCGCCTCGGTGGGCCAGGGCGTGCATCCGGCGAGCATGTCAGCCCTCCTCCGGCTCGGGGGCGGCGCTGATCTCGACCACCGCGGCGCCCATCGACGCGCCCGCGCCCGAGGACACCAGCAGCACGCGGTCGCCGGGGCCGACCTGCCCGCTCGTCCACAGGTGCTCCAGGCCGATGAAGACCTCCGTCACCCCGGCGTGCCCGATGCCGCGCAGGTGGTCCCAGACGCCGCGCTCGGCGTCGATGCCCAGCGGGGCGAGGAACATCGCCTCAAGCGAGTCCCAGCCGAACCCCGGGTGGGCCACCCGGGCGATCTCGTCGAGGGTGCAGCCCGCCTCCTTCAGCACCGACTCCACGACGTCGACGATCTTGTCGCCGAAGTAGCCGATGGGCGGGGTGACGCCCCGGGCCCACTGGGCGCGCATGTGCGCGCGCCGCCGGTCGAAGTCCAGCGGGGCGCCGACGGTCACCCCGGGCGGGAACAGCGGGTCGCCGCCGCGGTCGAGCGCCTCCATCCGGGCGTCGGAGACCGAGCCGATGGCCAGCAGCCGGGCGAACCCGCCGGTCCGCGACACCGCCACCGCGGCGGCGGAGTCGGCGAGCACGAACGCCGACGAGGTCCGCCAGCGGTCCACCAGCGGGATGGAGAAGTTGTCCGCCGCGGTCACCAGCGCGGCCGGGTGGCTGGGGTTGGCCAGCAGCCGGGTCGCGGCCAGCTCCAGCGCGGCCAGGCCGCCCAGGCAGCCCTGCTTGACCTCGATCGCCGGGATCGGGCGGTCCAGGGTGTTGTTGAGGATGTAGTGCGCGGGCGACCAGGCGTCCGGGCCCTGGTGGTGGGCGTGGCTGTGCAGCAGGACGCCGAAGTCGTCTGCGGTGTGCCCGCTGCGCCGGACCGCCGTCGCGGCGGCCTCGACGGCCATGTCGGGCGCGGGCCGCGGACCGGCGACGGCCACGGCGGTGAGGCGCGCGGACTCGCGGGCCGCCGCGTCGTACCAGCCCTGGGCCACCGCGTGCTCGGTGCTGACCCGCTCGGGCACGACGCTGCCGATCCCGGCCAGGTGGATGCCGTCGGTCCTCACGCGCCCACCCCGGCGCGCACCGGGCTGGCGACGAGGAACCGCGCCACGCTGTCGAGCTTCTCGCAGGTCTCCTCGAACTCCCGCTCGGGCTGCGACTGGCCGACGATCCCCGCGCCCGCCCGCAGCCAGGTCCGCCCGTGCTGGCGGTAGATCGTCCGCAGGACGAGGGCGGCGTCCAGGGCGCCCGATTCGTCCACTGTGAGCACCGCGCCGCTGTAGACCCCGCGCCGCTCGGCCTCGTGCCTGCGGATCGAGGCGTAGGCCGCCTCCTTCGGCACCCCGGATGCGGTCACCGCGGGGAACACCGCGCCGAAGGCGTCCCAGGCGTCACGCCCGGCGGCCAGCCGCCCGGTCACCCGGGAGGCGAGGTGCTGGACGCTGCCGCGCTCGGCCAGCGACATCAGGTCGCGGACCCCGACCGAGTCCGGCTCGCACACCGTCAGCAGCTCGTCGTTGCCGACCTTGACCGAGATCGCGTGCTCGTAGATCTCCTTGGCCGAGGCCAGCAGCTCCCCGCCCAGCCTGCGGTTGGCCGCGGCGTCGGCGGTGAGCGCGCGGGTGCCCGCCAGCGGCTGGCTGACCACCCCGCCGTCGGCGGTCACGCTGACCACGATCTCCGGGCTGAACCCGGCCGCCTCCAGCCCGTCCAGCCGCAGCAGGAACGAGCGGGCCGGGGTGTTGCGCCTGCGGCCGAGCACGTAGGTGCCCACCAGGTCGACGTCCTGCTCCACCTCGACCAGCCGGGACAGGATGACCTTCTGCAGCCGCTCGTCTTCGATCTCCCCGACGGCGCTGGCCACCGCGGCGCAGTACTCGTCGTGCCCGGTCTGCCGCACGTCGATGGGCACGGCGCGGTGGTCCCGCTCGGGGACCGGGCCGGTGAGCAGGTCGATGAGCGCGGCCAGGGTGGCCGGGTCGGTGGCCCGCACGTGGGCGTGGCCGCCGCTGATGCGCACCTCGCTCTCGGGCACCACGAGGTGCAGCAGGGCCGCGTCGTCCAGATGCGACCGGTCGCCGCCCTTGGCGTAGGACAGCTCGAACGCGGCGGTGCCGTAGGCCCGCCAGCCGCGCACCGGCACCATCGCCAGCAGGTCGCCGACCTGCCGCAGCGGTTGGTCGCCCCACGGCAGCGAAGCATCGCGCACGCCGCGCAGCCGCGCCCCGCTGCGGTCGAGCCGCAGGTCGGCGAGCACCCCGCCCGCGTACGACCAGTGCCCGCCGTTCTCGTACACCACGAACTGCTCGTGCGGGCCCGAGTCGGCCAGCCGGGCGACGGCGTCCAGCGGGTCGGCGGGCACCTCGATCGTCGTCTCGATGTAGTGCGGCCTTGCAGTCGTGCCCATCCCAGCGACCTCCGGTAGCCCGAGAAATGCGATTTCAGCGAAATGTGATGAGCGCGAGGACCTGCGCTCGCAAATGCGGTGTCCCGCCCCGCGGGACATCGGGAGGAAATCCAACCCGCCGTGAACCAGGCTAGTTCACCGCGGCTGCGGCCCGCCACGGAACCACGCGGAAACCACCGCTATGGCCTGCTTGGGGTTGAGCCGGGGATCGCAGAAACTGGTGTACTTGTCGCCGACGTGATCAATCATCGAGGCGTCGGCGACGCATTCGGTCACCGCGTCCGGGGTGGTCTCCAGGTGCAGCCCGCCCGCGACCCCGCCGCCCGCGGCCACCGCGCGCTGGAACCCCACGACCTCGCGCACGACGGTCTCCAGGAACCGCGTCTTGAGCCCGTTGGGCCCGTTGACGGTGTTGCCGTGCATGGGGTCGGTCAGCCAGACGACCGGGTGGCCCGCCGCGCGCACCGCGGCCACCAGCGGCGGCAGCCGCTCGCCCACGGCGTCGGCGCCCATGCGGGCGATGAGGGTCAGCCTGCCCGGCGTGCGGAAGGGGTCCAGCAGCTCGCACAGCGCGACCAGCTCGTCGGGGTCCATGCCCGGCCCGACCTTGCAGGCGACCGGGTTCTCGACCGCGGCCAGCAGGGCGGCGTGCGGGCCGTCGACCTGGTTGGTGCGGTTGCCGATCCACGGCCAGTGCGTCGAGGTGAGCAGCCGCCGCCCGGCCTCGTCGCGGCGCAGCATGGGCAGCTCGTAGTCCAGCAGCAGGGCCTCGTGGCTGGTCCACACCGACGCCGCCACCCGCGGCTGCCGCTCCCGGGTGCGCCAGCACAGGTAGCCCATCGCCGCGCTCGCCGCGTCGTAGCCGGTGAGCAGCCGCCGCGGGTCGGGCAGGCGCAGCAGCGGGTCCGGCTCCGGCCGGTTGACCATGTGGCCGCGGTAGACGGGCAGGTCCGCCCCGCCCACCCGCTCGGTCGGCCGCGACCGCGGCTTGCCGAACTGCCCCGCGATCCGGCCCACCCGCAGCACCGGCCTGCCGGTGGCCATCTTCAGCACCCCGGCCAGCAGGTCCAGCAGCGCGACCTTGCGGGCCACGTAGACCGGGGTGCACTCGTCCGGGTCCTCGGCGCAGTCGCCCGCCTGCACCACGTGCATCTCGCCCGCGGCGACCCGGGCCAGCAGGCGCCGCAGCGCGGCGACGTTCTCCGCGCGCACCAGCGGCGCCCGCGCGGCCAGCTCGGCCCGGACCAGCCGCACGTGCCGCTGGTCCGGCCATTCCGGCTGCTGCAGCGCCGAATCGGCCGATATCGACAACAGTTCACTCCGCACCTTGGCCTCCGACCACCGACAACGGTCCACCCGGCCATTTCGCAATTCCCCCCGGGCGGCGTGCGCCTTTCCAACATGGCACACGCGCGGCGGGGGCCGCGAGGAAATTGAATCCCGTGGAATCCCGCCGTCCCGCCGGCGGGACGCGAATCGCGGCCGATGTTGCCGTCGCGGGCTGATCGGGAATAGGGTGGGATCGAATTCATCGGCGGACGCGGGCAGCCGGGGCCGCCCGCGTCCGCGGGGGTGGTGCGGGCGAGCGGGTCAGACGCTCTTCATCATCCCGCCGTCGATCACCAGGTCCGCGCCGCTCATGTTGCGGACCCGGCCGGAGGCCAGCAGCGCCACCAGCGCGGCGATCTCCGCCGGGTCGGCGAACTCCCCGGTGGACACGCCCACGGCGGCGGGCAGCCGGTCCTTGTACTCGGCCAGCGTGGACCCCGCGCGCCGGGCGAGCATGTCCCCGGCGCCGCCGGGCGACGACCACAGGTCCGTCCACACCGGACCCGGCGAGATCGTGTTGACGCGCAGGCCCTGGGCGCCGAACTCCTCGGCCAGCGCTTTGCCGAGGTTGGTCACCGCGGCCTTGACCGCGGACTGGGCGACCAGCCGCGGCTGCGGCACCCGCGCGTTGACCGAGCTGATGTTGATGACCGCGCCGCGGGTGGCGAGCAGGCTCGGCAGGGCGGCCCTGGTCGTGCGGACGGTCGACATGAGCGTCGCGTTGACCGTGTGCAGCCAGGCGTCGTCGTCGAGCTGGAGGAACCCGCCGGACGGCGACGACGTGCCCGCGACGTTGTTGACCAGCACGTCGATGCGGCCGTGGTGGTCGATGGCGTGGCGCACGACGCGCGCGGGCGCGTCGGGGTCGCCCAGGTCGGCCTCGACCGCGTCCGGCGTCAGCTCGGCGAGCGCCGCGGTGACCGTGCGGCTGGCCCCGACGACGGCGAACCCGTCGTCGGCGAGGGCGCGGGCGACCGCGAGGCCGATCCCCCGGCCCGCACCGGTCACCACGGCGACTCGCGTTGTCTTCGTCATCTGGTCTCGTCCTCCACGGCGGTAGCTGAATCCTGTTCGCAGATCACGGCGCGGCGCCTCCGGTCAGGGCGTGCTCGGCCGCGCGGTCGAGGATGAGCACGATCCAGTTCTCCAGCTCGTCGTCGCAGCGCTGCGCCGCGGCCCGCCAGCGCTCGACGCGCTCGCGCGCGACCGGCAGCCGCGGCATCAGCGACGTCGGGGCGGGGGCCTGCCGCTCGCCCCCGCGGCTGCCGCGCAGCCTGCGGCGCAACTCGTTGCGCGACCATCCCGCCTGCTCGGCGCGATCGAGCCACTGGTCCTGCACCGCCGTCGGCAGCGCGGCCACCTCGGCGTGGTGCTGGAAGCTCAGCCCCTCCCGGCGCCGGTGCAGCGGGAAGCGCCGGGCGATCCATGCGTAGTTGCGCAGCGTCTGGTAGTCGAGCCCGGCGACCTCGACGGCCCGCAGGTACCGGTCGGCGTAGTTCTTCTGGCCGCAGACCAGCCAGTCGCCCAGGCACCATGCCGACGAATCGATGATGCGCGAGAGCTGGACCCCCGTCCGCTGCCAGCTGTCGTAGGTGAGCCCGCCCGGGATGCGCAACCCGACGCGGGACATGAGCACCTGGTCGTCTTCGCGTTTCCCCGGCGCGCGGGCAGGCTCCCGGACCTGCTGCTGTGCTGGTGGCACGTTTCCCCCTAAGAGTGCCTACTGGTGTGGCGGCGCTTTCGGCGGTTCGGGGGCGACTCGGGCACACCCGGCGAAATAGCCATTCCGCCCGTTGCTCGCCAATTGATCTCGGGCTCGCCAAAGCAGTCCCCCCGGACCCCAGTGCGGCCACCCTAGCACAGGGGTCCTCGACCAGACTCCCGTTGCGGGCCAACGCATTCAGCAGCGTCACCGGGTCTTCACCTGATAGTGTGAAGGCGCAGGTGAATTGGGGAAACTGGGGTGGCCCCGTCCGTAGAGTCGTTCACGTTACGGCGCGGGCGTTGGGCCATGTGGGGGAGAACGCAATGGATGAAATCTTGACCAGGAATGCGGAAAACGACGAGCGCTCAGCGCAGTTCCCGCCGAGCCGCTTCGGGCCGTTCACCGTGTTCCCGGGCGATCCGCGCTACGGCGAGCTGGTCACCGGGGACAACCAGCGCTGGGTCGGCTCGCCCGACTACTTCCAGCTGGTCGGCTCGACCCAGCAGGTCGTCGACGCCGTGCAGCGGGCCGTGCGCGCCGGGCGGCGGGTCGCGGTGCGCAGCGGCGGGCACTGCTACGAGGACTTCGTCGCCAACCCGGACGTGCGCGCGGTCATCGAGCTGTCCGGGATGGACGCGGTCTACTACGACCCGCGCATGCGCGCCTTCGCCGCCGAGCCCGGCGCCCGGCTGCTGAACCTCTACGCCACGCTCTACAAGGGATGGGGCGTGACGCTGCCGGGCGGCCGGTGCTACTCGGTCGGCGCAGGCGGGCACATCTGCGGCGGCGGCGACGGCCCGCTGTCGCGCCGCGACGGGCTGACCGTCGACCACCTCTACGCCGTCGAGGTCGTCGTGGTCGACCGGCACGGCACCGCCCGCAGCGTGGTGGCCACCCGCGAGCCCGACGACCCCAACCGCGACCTGTGGTGGGCGCACACCGGCGGCGGGGGCGGGAACTTCGGCGTCGTCACCCGCTACTGGCTGCGCTCACCGGGCACGACGGGCGAGGACCCGACCACCGCCCTGCCCAGGCCGCCGTCGGCCGTGCTGCTCAACGCGATGGCGTTCTCCTGGGACGAGCTCACCCCGGAGCGGTTCGCCCGGCTGGTGCGCAACTACGGCAACTGGCACGAGCGCAACAGCGCGCCGGGCTCGCCGGGGGTGGCCCTGGCCGCGTCGCTGGCGCTCAACCACCGCTCCAACGGCAGCGTCTCGCTGTTCGTCCAGGTCGACGCGGACGCCCCGCGCGCGGAGCGGCTGCTGGCCGACTTCGTCGCCGAGGTCCGCGACGGGGTGACCCCGCAGGTCTACCCGGTGACCAGCAACGCGGGCGAGTACGGCCCGATGCCGGAGCTGATCGACATCCAGCGCCTGCCCTGGTTCCAGTCGGTGCGCTTCCTGTCGACCAACTCGACCGTCCTGACCAACCCGGGCCTGCGCGCCGACCACAAGTCGGCCTACCGCCGCAAGGGCTACACCGACGCCGAGATCGCCACGATCCACAAGCACCTCACCAGCCCGGACATCGCCAACCCGAACGCCATGGTGCTCCTGCTGCCCTACGGCGGGAACATCAACGCCGTCCACCCGTCGGCCACCGCGGCCTCCCACCGCGACTCGGCGTTCCAGGCGATCTACCAGACCTTCTGGGTCAAACCCGCCGACGACGCCGTGAACCTGGCGTGGCTGCGCGCCTTCTACGCCGACGTCTACGCCGGGACCGGCGGCGTCCCGACCCCGGGGCCCACCTCCGACGGCTGCTACATCAACTACCCCGACACCGACCTCTCCGACCCCGCCTTCAACACCTCGGCGGTCCCCTGGCACGACCTGTACTACAAGTCCAACTACCCGCGCCTCCAGCAGATCAAGGCGAAGTGGGATCCCCGCAACATCTTCCAACACGCCCAGTCGATCCAACTGCCGTCCTAGCGCCTACGTCGGCCGGACCGGCTGGCGCAGGATCGTCCGCCGCTTGGCGGGCGGGGTGCGGCGGGGGTCGCTGAGGTAGATCTCGTGGTGGTCGCCGTTGAAGGTCAGGCCGTGGGCGGGCAGGTAGTCGTGGTGCAGCCGGTCCAAAGTGGGCGCTTCGTCGTCAAAGGGGCCGATGTGCAGGATCTGGACGCTGGTCCCCTCGGTGAGGGTGAGCAGGCGGACCTCGGCGAGCGCGGGGAGGGACTTCTTCCGCGCCACGCTGTCGACCGCGTTGCGCACCATGTCCTCGGTGATCCACGGCGGCTGGCTGATCAGCATCGTCCACTCCCACGCATCCTTGCTGCGCTTGGTGAACACGCTCGGGTCGTCGGCCCGCCACAGGCCCTCCAGCGGGCCGACGACGAAGTCCCTGCCTTGGGCCTTGCCGGCGAACTTCAGCGTGTAGGCGACGCCGTAGAGGGCTTCGACGGCGGCGGCGTAGGCGGGCGCGGTATTCGGGTCGCCGCGGCCGTCGACGGCGAGGTACTGGATCGGGGGCACGTCGACCACGGCGAAGTCGCGGGACGGCGGGGCGTAGAGGGCCTTGCGGGCCTTCTTGATGTCGTACTTCTCCACGGTCCTGTCCTCGGTGAGCGCGTCGAGCGTCGATCGCGTCCAGGCGATGTCGGCCTTGAGCATGGCCTCGCCGTGGTCGAAGATCGCGCAGGCGGCGAACGGCAGCGGATGCTGGGCGGCCCGCGCCGCCTCGACCTGCGCCAACTGCTCCCGCAGGGCGTCGAGGCGGCGGGTCAGCCCGGACACCACGTCGGCCGCGGGCAGCCCCGGGCTGTTGGCCATCCCGATCAGCACCCGGGCGCGCAGCGGGGTCGGGGTGGCCAGCGCCTCCCGCGTGGCGGCGGCGCACAGCTCCCGGCCCGCCGCGGTGGCCTGGAAGGTGACGCGCGACTTGCCCGGCCCCGGCGCCCCGGTCGGTTCGACCAGACCGCGTTTGGCCAGCTTGTCGAGCACGTAGTAAATAGAGGAGAAGCCGAGCGCCGTCCACGCGCGCACGCCGCGCTCCTCGATCACCCGCTCCAGGTCGTACCCGTGGCGGGGGTGCTCGACGAGCAGGCCGAGGACGGTCAGCTCGCCGTCGGTCAGGGACGCGGACATGCCGCCTATTCTAGCGCTAGAATAGGCGGCATGCCCGGCCGGTGGGTCAGGCCGCCTCGACCGGCAGCCACAGCTCGCAGGTCGCGGTGCTGAAGTCCGCGGCGCGGTCGAGCACGGCGACGATCGACGGTCCGGGCCGCAGCCGCCACGGGTTCGCCGGGAACCACTCGGTCGCGGTGGCCGCCCAGGTGTCCTGAAGGGCCTGCGGGTGCGGCCCCGAGGTGCGGAACACCGCCCACCGGCCCGCGGGGACCTCGATGGCGTCGAGGTCGTCGGGGGCGGGCGTGCCCGCGGCGACGGCCACCCCGTGCAGGTAGGTCAGCTCGGTGCCCTCAGCGGCATCGGGGTCGATGTCGTCGGTGACCTGGAGCAGCCCGGCCGGGTCGGTGTCGCCCAGCGCCTTGAGCCGGGCGTGCTCCGCGGCGGGCAGCCGCGCGATGTGCTGCTGGATGTGCGGGTTGACGCCGCGGTGGATCAGCGGCACGCGGGTGGCGTGGCCGATCAGCCGGAACGCGGGCCGGTCGAGGATTCGGGTGTCCATCGGGGAGCTCCCTTCGACGGTCAGGCGGAACCTGAGTTGCGGTTGGGTGCGAAGGGGGCCGCCGTCGCGCCGCGCGTCGCGCGGGCTGATCCCGTGCACGGCCCGGAACGCCCGCCCGAAGGCCTCGGTCGAGCCGTACCCGTGGTTGACCGCGATCGTCAGCAGGTCGTCGTCGCCGCGGACGACCTCGGCTGCCGCGCGGGTCATCCGGCGCCGCCGCACGTACTCCGACAGCGGCATGCCCGCCAGCGACGAGAACATCCGCCGCAGGTGGTACTCGGTGGTGCCGTGCCCGCTGGCAAAGCCGTCCACATCGATCTCCGCGCCGAGGTGCTCCTCGACGAGGTCGACCAGCCGGTTGAGCGCCGTGATCATCAGCGGCCTCCCTTCGCCACCACCTTCTCCCGAACCGGCCCGCCGGGGCCCGATCGCAGCGGACCGATCGGGTCATCCCGGCCGGCCGCCGCGGCTCCGGGCGCTCAGCCGACGGCCTTGCGCACCAGCTCGGCGATCTTGGTCTCCACGGCGGACGTCACCGCGGTGATCGCGAAGGCCGTGGCCCACATGGTGCCCTCGTCCAGCTCCGCCGGGTCGTTGAAGCCCAGCGTGGCGTAGCGGGCCTTGAACTTGTCCGCGGGCTGGAAGAAGCAGACGATCTTGCCGTCGACGGCGTAGGCGGGCATGCCGTACCACAGCCGCGGGGCGAGGACGGGGGCGTTGGCCTTGATGATGGCGTGCACGCGCTCGGCGATGACCCGGTCGGACCCGGGCAGCTCGGCGATCTTGGCCACGACGTCGCGCTCGGCCGCCGCGGCCTTGTCCGCCTGGGAGGCGCGCCTGGCCTGCTTCTTCAGCTCCTGGGCGTGCTCCTTCATCGCCGCCCGCTCCTCGGCGGTGAAGCCCGCGTAGTCGGCGGTCTTCTTGGCGGTCTTGGTGGCGTTGCTCACGGGAGGGGTCCTTCCGGCTGGTCAGCGGCTCGTGCTGACAGCAACGCTAGGCGCGGCCCCACCGCCCCCGCTTCTCCATTCCTGACCGACCCTCACGTCCGGGGTCGTCAGGGGATCCGGTTGGTGACCTGCTCGTCGCGGTCGTAGCGGGCGATCGACCGGTAGTCGCCGAAGGCGGGCACCGGCTCCCAGTTCGCGTCGACCGGCACATCGGTGTATTCGACGGTTTCCTGAACCCGGTCGACCTTGTTCCGGATGAGCCGCTTCACATAGCCGTCCTCGCGGTAGGTCACCGTTTCGTGGGAGGAGGCGTCGGAAAGCCGGAGCCCGGCCTGCTCGTCCGGGTACTTCCACAGGTGGACCCGGGCCAGGAATAGGCTTTCCCCGGTTTTGCGCATGAACGTGTATTCAGTGGACTTGCGGCCCGGGGCGTCGAGGAAGGTCACCACGAAGACCCCGGTTTTGCGCACCACGGTGACCAGCGTCGGCGATTTCGCGCCGGTCCGCGGCGGCATGATCGCGGTGTACTCGTCGCCCGCTGCGTCGCGGACCCGGGCCTCGTCCTCGGTCAACGGCTCCCCGGGGGCGCTGTCGGCGTAATTCCACTTGAAGCAGTAGTCGACCATGTCTCCGTGCCCGCGAATTGTGGATCAGTACGTTCGGCCGTTCTCGTCCCGGATGATGATACCCAGCTTGCGCGCCTCGGCCAGCACGGCTTCCGGCACGTCCCGCGTCTGCACGGGCACTTCCAGGACCATGTCGCCGTCCATCGGCAAACCGATGGCGTCGTCGCCGAGATCGCGCCGGTTCGTCGGCGTGTCGGCGACAATCGTGCCCGGCCCGTAGTGGTTGGCGAGTTCGCGCAGATATCCGATCGCCGTGCTCTCCTGCACCTCGCCCAACTGGGTGTGCTTGCGGCTGACGATCTCCTCGCCGGGCACGTAGGAGTCCACCCGCGGGTACTGGCCCTTGTCCGAGCGGGGCTCGACGTGCACCTCGTTCGCGCCGCCCTGCTCCTCGTAGTAGGGCTCGCGCCGCCGGTTGAACTCGTTGCCCTCCTCGATCCGCTGCCGCAGCCACTCCGGCATGCTGCTGGACTCCTCCGAGCCCGGCTCGCGGGTGCGGCCGGGCTGGGTGGTCTGCCCGTTGCCGGACGCGCCTCCCGGGCGCCCGCGCTGGGCGATCTCCTGGGTCGCGCGCTGGGCGGTGGAGACGCTGGAGGAGGCGTCGACGTCGCCGGAGCGCCGCGACGGCCTGCGCCCGGAGCCGCCGTCGCCGCCGTCACCGCCGCCGCCCGGCCGCCGGGTTCGTGGGGTCATGTCGCGCCTATCCGTCGAGCAGCAGGGAGAGGTTGGTGATGCTCTGCACCAGCGAGGTGGTGTAGTTCAGGATGCGCCCGGCCCACTTGACCACCGCGGCCGCGATCTGCGCGGCGATCACCGGGATGGTCACCACCAGCAGCGCCTCGACCGCCCAGACGACCACCCGGGCCACCAGGTCGGCGATGAGGTCGCGGACGATCTCGCGGGTCATCTCGACCAGGCCGCCCGCGCCCTCGGTGGCCGCGGCCATCCCGGCCGAGATCGCGGCCAGCCCGCCGATCGCATCGACGTTGTTGGCCATCAGCTCGCGGTAGCCCTCGGCCGCCGCGCCGGTCCACTCCGAGAGGTCGCCGTCGAGGTTCCTGCGCAGCTCCTCGGACATCGCCTGCAGCTCGGTGGCCATGTTGTTCCAGGTGGCCGCGTGCGAGCGGACCACGTCGGGCATGCCGGTCAGCTCGTCGAGGGCCTGGCGCAGCGGCTCGAAGTACTCCATCGCCCAGCCCAGGCCGTTGGACAGCAGCGCGCTGAACGGGTCCATCACCGTGGCCGCGCCCTCCAGCGCCAGGCCCGCGCCCGAGAGCGCGCCGGTGACCCAGTCCTCGCTCTTGATCGCGGTGACCAGGTCCTCGATCCCGTCGGCGAGGCTGGAGCCGGTCCACGGGTCGCGCGTCGACTGGACCGGGGCGACGAGTGATCCGTCGGTCACGGCAGCTCCACCACCCCGATGCGGTTGAGCTTGTCGGCGCTGTCGTTGTCCACCTCGTCGTAGGCGTCCGCGCTCAGCTCCAGCTCGCGGCTGGCGATGTCGAGGTTCTCGGCCACGTAGGCCAGCAGCTCGTCCTGCTTCTGGTGCCTGCCCTCCAGCACCCCGGCGATCCAGCCGCACAGCAGCCCGTACGCCTGGTCGTCGCGCGCGATGTGCGAGCTGGCGCTCTGCACGGCGTCGAAGCGCTGGCGGACCGCCTGCACGTTCTGCGCGTGGGTCCGCAGCTGCTGGATGTCGACTTTGAATCCCACGGCTCACCCCTCGGGGAACGGGTCGTAGTAGCCCTCGTCGTCCTCGTCGGGGCGGCGCTTCTGCGGGCTCGGCGGGTTCGGCGCGCTGAAGTCGCGGCGCAGGTGCCGGTCCACGCTCTCCGCGATGGCCTTGGCAGCAGGCGACTCGGTGCCGACCGTCTCGGCGATGACCTCCCGCGACCGGTCGGCGAGGGTTCCGCGCGCCGCGCCGAGCGTGCTCATGATCGCCTGCGCCACCACCTCCGGCGCGACCCGCCCGATGCGGTCGGTCAGCCGCAGGTCGACCAGCGCCCCGGTGGAGTCGACCGACACCTCGGCCAACCCGTTCGGGTCCCGCGCGGTCACCCGCAGCTCCTGCAGCCGCTGGCGCATCGCCTCGGTGTCCTGGGCCATCTTGTCGATGCGCCCCTTCCACGCCGCCAAATGCTCCCGCGCACCGCCGGGGTCGAGGATCGCGCCGTCCATGCCCAGCAGCCTAGTGATCGGGGGCGGCCCGCGGGCAGTGCTCGCGCGGATTCGTCCGCCAGTTCATGCGGTGCGACGGCGGGCGACACCACCCGCGATCGCCCCCGCAAGTCCCAGCGCGATGGACACCACGCCGCCGCCGAGGCCGTTGCCGGTGCCGAGCCCGCCGTCGGCGGTGACGACGACCAGCGCGCCGATGACCGCGCCCATCGCGCCCAAGGCGACGGCGGCCGCGCTGGAGCGCCGCGCGGTGGCGGGGCGGCGGGTGAAGCGGGTCAGGGACAGGATGGCTGCGGTGAGGGCGGCCAGGCCGAGCAGCGCGGCGGCGAGGGCGGCGAGCCTGCCTGGGGAGAGGGTGTAGGCGTCGGCGCTCTGGGCCAAGGACGTGACCAGCATGGGGGTTCCTTCCAGTGAGTTGCCGCTGATCTTGTCCGGCCGATCACCGGTCGTCGTCGTGCTCGGGCAGGCACTTTGCGGTGCCACGGGTGGCGCAGGGCGGCGGGGGAGTACTGCGGGTGCGGTAGTCGGCGGTCGTCCCCGCGTGGGATTCGGCGGTGCGCGGCCGTGGTTAGGGTGGCCGCATGAAGGGGCGGGCGGTCGTCGTCGATGGGGGGCTCGCCGTCGGGGTGGCGGTGACGCTGGTGGTGACCGGGCTGTCCAAGCACCACCCCGATGCGGGTCTGCCGGGGTACGTCGTGCTGGCGGCAGGCGGATTGGCGCTGGTCGGGCGCAGGCGGGCGCCGGTGGCCGTGCTCGCCGCGACGGGGCTGTGCGCGCTGGGCGCGCAGGCGCTCGGGTTCGACGTGCCGGTCGTGGCGTACCTGTTCGCCGTCTACTCCGCCATGCGCGCCGGCCACCGCGCGATCACCGCCGCGAGCGCCGTGCTCATGCTCGCCGCCCTGCCGCTGGCGATCGTGGTGTCGCCGCACGGCGCGCTCGTGGGGGAGGCGTTCGCCCGCTCCCGGGACGTCCTCGAACTGGCGTGGCTGGTCGCCGCGGCCGCGGCGGGGGAGGCGCTGCGGCAGGCCGAGCGGCGCGCCGACGAGGCCGAGCGCACCCGGGAGGAGACCGCGCTGCGCCGGGCGAACGAGGAGCGGCTGCACATCGCCCGCGAGCTGCACGACTCGCTCACCCACCAGATCTCGGTCATCAAGCTGCAGGCTGAGGTCGCCGTCCACCTCGCGCGCAAGCGGGGCGATGCGGTGCCCGAGGCCCTGCTGGCCATCCGGGACGCGGGCCGGGAGGCGGCCAGGGAGCTGCGCGCGACGCTGGCGGCCCTGCGCGACGACGACAAGGCGGCCCAGCACGGCCTCGACCACGTGCCCGACCTGGTCCGCCGGGTCCGGGCCACCGGCCTGGACGCGACGCTGACGATCGGGGGCACGCCGGACGCCGTGCCCGCCGCGGTCGACCGCACCGCCTACCGCATCGTGCAGGAGTCGCTGACCAACATCACCCGGCACGCGGCGGCCGCGACGGCCACCATCCGCATCGACTACCGGCCCGACGCCCTGGTGATCCGCGTGGACGACGACGGGACGGCCACAGCGGACGATCCGCCCGCGCCCGGCGTCGGCCTGCTCGGGATGCGCGAGCGGGTCACCGCGCTGGGCGGCGCGCTGCGGGCGGCGCCGCGCGGGGGCGGCGGCTTCACCGTCCACGCCGAACTGCCGGTGGAGCAGCGGTGATCCGGGTGCTGCTGGTCGACGACCAGCCGCTGATCCGCAGCGGCTTCCGCGCGCTGCTGGCCGCCGAAGACGACATCGAGGTGGTGGCCGAGGCCGCCGAGGGCGCCGCCGCCGTGGCGCTGGCCCGCCTGCACCGCCCGGACATCGCCCTGGTGGACATCCAGATGCCCGGCGTCGACGGCATCGAGGCCACCCGCAGGATCGCCGCCGACCCGGACCTGGCCGGGGTGCACGTGGTCATCCTGACCAACTACGGGCTGGACGAGCACGTCTTCGACGCCCTGCGGGCGGGCGCGGCCGGGTTCCTGGTCAAGGACATCCAGCCGGAGGACTTCCTGCACGCCGTGCGCGTCGCCGCCCGCGGTGACGCCCTGCTCGCCCCATCGATCACCCGCAGGCTGATCAACCGGTTCGTCGCCCAACCGCGGCCCACCGCCCCTCGGTCGGACGACCTGACCAACCGCGAACGCGAAGCCGTCGCCCTGGTCGCCCGCGGGCTGTCCAACGACGAGATCGCCGCCCGCATGGTGATCAGCCCGCTGACGGCCAAGACGCACATCAACCGGGCGATGGCCAAGCTCCACGCCCGCGACCGCGCCCAGCTCGTCGTCTTCGCCTACGAGTCCGGGCTGGTCACCCCGGCGGGCTAGGCGACGGCCTCCGCGGGGCGGACCTCGACGTCCAGCGCCGCCACGACCTCGTCGACCCGCTGGGCGAGGCCGTCGCGGTCGTCGGCGCTGACCACCACCCAGCCGAGCTTGCGGCCCGCCTCGGTGAAGGGCTGCACCGCGTCGCCGGGGCGGACGAACAGCTCGACCGACGTCACGTCCGGCAGGGCGGCCACCGCGTCCAGCCCGTTCGCCCCGACGAACTCGCCCGGGCCGGGCAGGGGCGAGGTGAGCACCTGCAGCCGGGTCGGCCGCCACCGGGTGGGTTCCAGCCGCACCGGCTCGCCGATCGCCAGGGCGACGACCGCGGCCACGCAGTCCACCCCGGCGAGGGCCGACACCAGCCGCGGGAAGCCGTTGCCGGACATGCGCGCGCCCACCTCCAGCACGTACCGCGTGCCGTCGGGGGAGACCACGACGTCGAAGTTGGCCGGGCCGTCGAGCAGGCCGAAGGCGCGGCACAGCGCGGCGGCCTCGGCGGTCATCGCCGCCTCGTCGGCAGGCGTCAGCCGCGCGGGCGCGGTGTGGCCGCCGATCAGGAACCCGGGGCCGGGCAAGATCATCTTCTCGGTGATGACGCCCAGCGCCACCTCGCCGCCGGACATGAACACGTTCACCGTGTAGTTCACGCCCTCGACGAACTCCTCCACGATGACCTGCCCGCGCGGGGAGAGCCGCGCCGCGGTCTTCAGGGCGACGTCGAGGTCGGCCGGGTCGTCCACGCCGTGCACGCCGCGCCCGCCGGAGGCGTCGGTCGGCTTGACCACGACCGGGAACCGGAACCCGGCCGCGGCGGCGGCCAGCTCGGTCAGGTCGTCGGACTGCGCCCAGCGGTAGGTGGGCACGCCCGCGGCCGCCGCGGTGCGGTGGAAGGCCGACTTGTCCATCGACACCGCCGCCGCCTCGGCGGGGTACACCCACGGAGTTCCGAAGTGGACGGACAGGTGGTGCCAGGAGTCCAGGCAGGTGTCGGCCGCGGTCGACACCACCCCGGCCAGCCGCCTGCCGCGCAGCGCCGCCGCGATGCCCCGGTGGTCGGTCGTGGAGATGCGCAGGAACTCGTCGGCCAGGGCGATGCCCGGCCGGTCGGCGCGCATGTCCACCGCGATGGTCCGCAGGCCGCGGCGGCGCGCCTCCTGGTAGAGCACCACCTGCTCCTCGCCCGCGCCCAGGACGAGCAGGTCCCCGGCGCTCACCGCGGCGCCGCCTCGGCCGCGCGCCGCGGTGGCGGCGGCGCCTGCACGCCCCGGTCCAGCAGGTCGTCGTCGGACACCGGGATGTTCGCCTCCCGCACGTAGTAGATCCGCCGTGGTCGCACATCCATCATCCGCCGGTGCAGGTACCGCCCGACGACGGCGACGCAGACCGCCGTCGTCGCCGACACCAGCAGGGCGGTGGCCAGCAGCGCGGTCCCGCCCACCGCCCCGGTCGCGCCGAGGACCGACAGCACCACCGCGGCGAGCGCGGCCACGGCGGCCAGCAGGTACACCGCGTTGAGCGGCCGCCAGGAGAACCCGAACCACAGCTCGAAGGCGTCCCCGGCCAGCCGTCCGATGCGGAACTTCGACGTGCCCGCCGCCCGCTCCCGGTGCGCGACCGGGACCGTGGCGCACCGGGCGCCGATCTGGGGCGCCTTCGCCACGAAGTGCGAGTTGCCCGTCGGCAGGTCGACGATCGTGCGGCCGACCTCGGTGCGCACGACCCGGAACGACGTCGCCCCGTGCGGCACGTCCACGTGCAGCACCTTGCGCGCCACCCAGTGGGCGCCCGCCGCGCCCATCCGCCGCAGCACCGAGTCCTTGCGGTCGGCCCGGATGCCGAAGACCACGTCGTAGCCCTCGCCCGCGGTCTCCAGCAGCCGCCACGTCTCCGCCGCCGGGAACTGCATGTCGGCGTCGAGCTGGACCGCCCACGGCCGGGCCGCGTAGCGGAACCCGGCCGTGACCGCGGCGGGCAGGCCGAAGTTGCGGGCGAAGGAGACGTAGTGCACCCGCGGGTCTTCCTCGGCGATGCGCTTGATCCGCGCCAGCGTGTCGTCGCGGCTGCCGTCGTCGACGAACAGCACCTCCAGGTCGTCGACCGCGCCGAGCGCGTCGCACACCTCGCGGTAGGCGCGGTCGACCTGGGCGCCCTCGTTGTAGCAGGGGACGATCGCGGTCAGCCCGCTCACATCAGCCGCCGGGACCAGGTCGTCGGGGTCAGCTCGTTGACGATCTCCAGTTCGAGGTTGTAGTCGAACTCCCGCGGCCCCTGCCGGGAGATCCACTCGACCATCTCGGCCAGGCCCTCGCGCAGGCCGACCTCGGTGCGGTAGCCGAGGAGCCTGCGCGCCTTGTCCGAGCTGCAGGTGGCGTGGTGGACCTCCAGCGGCCGGGCGGGCATGAAGATCGGGTCGCAGTCGACGCCGATGATGTCGCAGATGGTCTGCGCCAGCTCCAGCACCGTGACCGTGCCCTCGTCCGGGCCGACGTTGACCACCTCGCCGACGATGTCGCGGTCGATGGCCAGCTTGGTCAGGCAGGACACCACGTCGGAGACGAAGCTGAAGCAGCGCAGCTGGCTGCCGTCGCCGTAGATCACCGGGGGCAGCCCGCGCAGCACCCGGTTGATCATGATGGCTGCGACGTTCCGGTACGGGTCGTCGAAGCGCTGCCGCGGGCCGATGATGTTGTGCGGCACCGCGATGTTGTGCTCCATCCCGTGCACCCCGGCGATGGCCCGCACCTGGAGGTCCGCCGCGTACTTGGCGATCCCGTACGGGGTCAGCGGCTCCGGGCGCATGTCCTCGGTGAACGGCGGGACGAGCTCGCCGTAGCGCGACATCGATGAGCAGTGGACGAACCGCCGCACACCGTTGCGCACCGACGCCGACAGCATCGCGACCGTGGCCCCGGTGGTGTGCTCGTTCACCAGGTACGGCGCGAACACGGACAGGCCCTCGTAGGGCGCGGCCGCGCAGTGGAAAACGATGTCCACCCCGTCGAGCATGTCCTCGTACTCGGCGGCGTTGCGGCAGTCGGCCACCCGGAACTCAACGCCGTCTGGAACGTTATCCTTAAAACCGTCGATCATGTTGTCGATACCGCGGACGTGGTAGCCCTGGGTAAGCATCCAATCCGCTACGTGACTGCCGAGGAACCCGGCAACCCCAGTTATGAGAACGCTGTCTTCCATCGTTGCGTCGCCCTTTCCACGGCGCGAAGTGCCCGGACTGTAACAATCGGTTCCGTGTCGGGAAAGACCGTTCTTCTACGGAAATGCCGAATATTCCGAACTACTCCGTACGGAGCACGGTGCACTGGTCGTGAACGAGTAGCCAGGCGCTGCCCTCCCGGACGAACGACAGCCCCATGACGAACCGCGACGGCGGCGCCCCCGGCCCGTCGGCGTAGGTCACCTCGACCACCCGGACGGCCGAGTCGGCCGTGGTGACCGAGCGCCGGTGCACCACGTCGTAGGTCCAGCCCGGTTGGGCGAACCACTGCTCGTGGAAGGCGATGACCTCCGCCGCCCCGGTCATCACCCGCCCGCTGGGCACCACGACGGTGACCTCGGGGTGCAGGCTCGCCGCGTACCCGGCGAGGTCGCGCCCGGCGATCGCCGCCAGGTGCGCGTCGATGGCCGCCTGGGGGTCGGTTTCGACGGCCACGGCGAACTCCTTTCGGTTTTCGGTGAATACGCCCGCGCCCGCCTGCGCAGGCGCGTGACATTACCCAATTCCCGTCGCCGCGGAAGGCGGTTCGGCGCAACCGTGACCGGGAACGGCGGCCGAACGGACGCGGACGCTGGTCCGCTTCGCCGAACCTGCTTCCCAACGGCCCGCCGGTGGTTACGATGCCCGTCACGGGTGGGGCGAGGAATTCTGGAGCGATCATGGTTGTTGATCAATCCGCGACGCGGTCGCGGTGGATCTTCATCATCCTGGCGGCCGCGGCGTTCGCCGCGGCGGCAGCGGTCTATTTCGGGTTCCCGCACGAGAAGGAGCTGCCCAACATCTGGGTGTTCCTGGCCAAGCTCGTCCCGTTCGTCCTCGCGGTCGAGGCCATCGCCGCGATGGACCTGTCGGCCCGGGTGCGCCGGGGCATCGCCCTGGCCGCCATCCCGATCTGCTTCCTGGTGTACTTCACCTACTTCGTGCCGAAGATCTTCTTCGGCGAGGGCGTGTACTACCTGGTCCTCATGCTCACGCCGTTCCTGATCCTGGCCTTCGTGCTGGCCTGGCGGCTCGGCGGCGGCTCGGGCGGGATGGCGCGGCGGCTGGGCTACGCCTGCATCCTGCTGCAGCTGTCCGGGTTGGAGGACCTGGCGTACCTGACGGTCAACCCGCACACCGACCCGAAGTGGACGCCGATCCCGGAGGTGTGGTCCTGGGCCGACCACATGACCGTCCGGGTCGGCCACGAGCTGACCAAGAACGAGGCGTTCGTCTTCATCGGCGTGCACGTGGTGCTGGCGATCCTGGTGCTGACCCTGCCCGACCGGTTCTGGCGCAGGCTCGTCGGCCGCCGCACGCGCCCGGCTGGCGACGGCGCGCGGCGCGCGGAGCCGGAGACCGTCCACGCGGGTCAGTGACCGCCCGGCCGCGCCGCCGCGACGTCCTGCGGGTCATCGCCGGACGCGGGACGGCGCGGGCGTGCCTCTCGATGTCGGCGGTGGTGCTGCTGCCCGCGTGGGGCGCCGCGCGCTTCGGCGAGTACGTCGCCGCCACCAGCACCTTCGTCTTCCTCGTCTTCCTGGTGATGGGCGCGGAGAAGACGATGCTGACCTCGGTGCCCAGGACCGCGCGGCTGGCCCACCAGTCGATGCGGGCGCTGCTGGCCAGGGCCGCCGCGCCGGTCGCGGTGTGCGCCGCGGTCGCCGCCGCCCTGGCCCCGCTCGGCGGGCGCCCCGCGCTCTACGGCCTGGGCGCGGTGTACCTCTCCGGCCAGGGCCTGCTGTCCGCGCTGGCCTCGACGCACCGCCTGCTCGGCCACCCGGCCCGCGACGGCCTGGCGTTCACCGCCGTCGCCCTGCACGTCCTCGCCGCGACCGCGCTGGCGGTGGCCGGGTACCTGGAGCCCTACGCCTACCTGCTCGTGCTGGTGGTGGGCGTGCTCGCGGTGTGCGCGGTGCTGGCCGCCCTGGTGCCCGCCGTGCGCGCCCGGCCCGCCCGCCCGCGCGCCGGGCTCGGCCCCCTGCTCACCCGCCGCGCCGCGCTGGCCTCGGTCACCGACGTGGCCGACTCGGCGTCGATCTCGGTGCTCTACGTGGTGCTGGCGGTGGTGGTCGCGCCGCAGGACGTGGCCGCGGTCTACCTGGCGCTGCTGGTGTCCGCCGCGCTCGGCGGCCTCGCGCTGCTGCTGCTGCGGATCGGCCAGCCCGCCACGTCCCTGCGCCTGCGCGGCACGGCGGGCCGGTCCGGGCGGGCGGTGGCCCGGCGGATCAGCGGGGTGGCCGTGGCGGTGACCGCGGTGGCCGTCGGGCTGGTCCTCGGCGCGGCCGCGGTGGTCTGGGCGCGCGGGGGAGCGGCGGCCGTCGGCGACCTCGGCGCGAACCCGGTGGCCCTGGCCGTGGTGACGCTGGTGGAGATGACCGTGTTCTGCGCCGTGGTCTACGCGGTGTACCTGCTGGAGAACACGACCGGGGCGGCCTTGCGCACCACCGGCTCGGCCGCGGTCGCCGGTCTGGTGGCCACCGCGGCGGCGGCGCTGCTCATGGTGCCGACCCTCGGCGCGGTCGGCGCGATGACCGCCCTGGTGATCGGCCTGGCCGCCAAGGCGGCCTGGCTGCGCGCCCGGCTCCGCGAACCGGCGCGCGTGCCCGCCCCGGTCGCGGCCTGAGGCTCAGCGCAGCAGGGCGGCGTGCTGCTCGGTCTCGGTGGCCCCCACCGACGACTTCAACCGGCCCTTGCCCTTGCCCAGGACGAGCGCCGGGCGGCGGTTGCCGGTGATCCACTCGATCATGCGCGTGATGTGCAGGAAGTACAGGTCGCGCACGCCGCCGTCGTCCACCGGGACCATCGCCCACGTGCGCCAGACCGGCGCGGTGGGGTGGTCCAGCAGGATGCCGACGCCGACGAGCCTGCCGGTGCCCGGGTCGGTGTAGCGGAAGGTCACCGTGTCCGGCTGGCCGGTCAGCTCCTCGATGTAGCCGGTCAGCTGCGGCACCGGGTTGTGCATCAGGCCCTGGTACTTCGCGTTGTTCTGGCGCAGCAGCTCGGTCACCTCGGCCGCCTGGCTCACCCGCTCGCCCGCGGTGGTGGTGACCACGACGCGGTCGGCGAGCTTGCGCCCGATCACCCGCAGGTTGCTGCGGCGCTTCTTGTCCAACGAGCGCAGCCAGGCATCCACATCGGACATTCCGGCCGTATCGATCGTCCAAATCGGTTCCGTGATGCGCGACAGCAGGACTCGATCGCCCAATGCGGACAACTCGGCCGTCGTCGCCTGGCGCAGCACCGTGGCCAGGCAGCCGGGGCCGAGCTGGGCGCGCATGGCCCGCTGGTAGCAGGCCAACCCCCGCACCCCCTCCGCCAGCCACCAGCCGGGGACGGCGCTGGTGCCCGGGCCGCGCACGTGCAGCGCGCCGAGCCGCGGCCGCGCGCCCGCGGGCAGGAAGCCCCGCCAGCGGCCGGGGAACCCCAGCCAGCCCGCGTTCACCACCCCGACCGGGCCGTCGTCGCCGTGCAGCACGGTGATCAGGTGCGGGCACCGCCCGCTCCACGCCTGCGCCCGCAGCACCGGCCACGCCCAGTCCGCGCGCAACCCGGCCCGCTTGCGCAACTGCGCCCAGTACGCCGGTTCGGGGTCCGTGCGCGGGTCCAGCACCTCGACCGTCATCGGCGGCCCACCGCGGGTTGGGGCACGGCGACCGTGCGCAGTTCGCGGGTGCGGAACCCCAGCGAGGTCTTCACGTCCATCAGCCCGCGCCCGGAGGTCAGCTCGGCCCGCCCGGCCGAGACCAGGTGCCGCACGCAGCGCAGGTAGCAGTCGAAGTACAGGTTGTGCCTGCCGCCCTCGGCCGGGGTGAGCGCGGCCCAGTGCTGCAGCACGGTGCTCGACGGGTGGTCCAGCAGCGTGTTCGCGGCCAGCAGCGTGCCGCTGTCGTCGCGGTAGGTGAGCAGGCGGACGTCCGGCCTGCGCACGAACTCGGCCAGGAACGCCCCGGACACCGCGGTGCGCGGGTCGGTGCGCGCGATCCCCAGCCGGGCGCGGTGGCGGTTGATCAGCCCCGCCAGCTCGTGCGGGTCGGTGTCGGTGCGACCCCAGCCCTCCCGCACCTCCAGCGTCGGATCGCGGTCGATCTTGCGGGCGTAGCGGCGGATGCTGGTGCGCCGCTCCTTGCCCAGCCCGGCCAGCCAGCCGTCCTCGGTCGGCCACTCGTTGGCCAGCACCGAGGTCGGGTCGCTGCGCCAGGCCCGGGCCAGCGGGCGGTCCAGCGCGGCCACCAGGTCCGGGTACACCGCCCGGTAGGCGATCCCCAGCAGCCCGGGGCCGACATGGCGCAGCAGGGCCTGCTCGAAGGAGCGGACCGCGGTCGCGCGGTCGTCGAGGTCGGGGTCGAACACCACGGCCGGGTAGCCCGAGAGCCAAGGCAGGTAGACCTCCGCCCACCGCGGGCGCAGCGACCGCTTGGCGGGCGTGGCCGCGTACCGGTGGGCCTGCGGGCGGCAGACCAGGGCGGTGGCCGCGGCGACGATGCGCCCGCCGTCGCGGACGACCCCCAGCACCGGGGGGTTGCGCGACAGCCACGCCTCCAGCCGCATCAGCCCGTAGTCCCAGACCGAGTGCAGGTCCAGCCGGGCGGCGAAGTCGGCCCAGCCGTCCGGTTCGGCGTCGGTGCGGGGGTCGTGGATGCGGGCGGTGGGCGTCACGGCTCCACCACCGGCGTCCCGTGCCGCGGGCACCGGCCCGGCCGCCCGCTCCCGGCGAGGACGTCCACCAGGCGCGGGGACCGCTGCCGCAGCAGGGTGTAGGCCGGGCCTGCCGGGGTGGCCCGCAGGTACACCCTGCGGTGGTCGATGTGCCAGCGCCCGCACGCGCCGAGGGCGCCGAGCACGCCGAGCAGCGGGTGGGCGATGAGGGCGTGCGGCCCGACCGGGTCCGCCAGGTCCTCCGGTCCGCGCAGCGGCGCGCGGGCCACCCGCGGCGCCAGCGCCTCCGGCAGCGCGGCGCTCAACTGGTCCAGATCCTTGTCCCCGCCCACGGCGACGACGTGCCGACCGGCCCGCAGCTGGGTGGCCACCTCCGCCAGCACGCCCGCGTACGGCCCGCCCAACCCCGCTGGGTCCAGCACGCACGACCGCGCGCCCGCCGGGAGGTCCACCGGCGGCTGCGGCGTCGCCGGGTCGACCACCACGACCAGCGCGCCCGGGCCCACCGCCAGGTGCTCGGCGAGCACCGGGCCGAGGCCGCGCAGCGCATCGATGGTCGCCGGGCCGCCGGCGAGCGGGACCAGGTCGCCCACCCGCCCGTCCAGGGCGGCCGCGGGGACCGCGCCGCCGTCGACCCCGGTGCGCCCGGGGACCAGGACCGGGTCGGTGCGGCCGCCGAGCGCCCACAGCTCCCGGTAGAACGGCACCGTGGCGAAGGACGAGCGGACCACCCGCAGGTAGCCCCGCCGCCACGCCATCGCCCGCGCCCGATCCCACACGCGGCGGAGTGTGCCATCCGGACTTGCGCCGGTCATCGGTTCCACATCTGAAAGAGCCGTTCGGCCCAGCGCCGATACGACCGGCGGGCGAGCGGGCGCGTCACACCCGCAGGATGCCCGCGATCTTCCTGGCCAGCCGCCCGCCCCTGGCCACCAGGGTGGCGAGCGCGACCACGGCCACCCACGGCACCAGGACCGTGCTGCGCCCACCGGAGGCGATGGCGTAGATGGTCACCGAGATGGTCAGCACGACGGCGACCAGCAGGGCGAACCCGCGCCAGAACCGCACCTCGGAGTTGTTGTTGAAGAAGTACAGCATGATGAAGCCGACGGCGGAGAACAGCACGACGAACGCCACCTGGGCGTCGATCGAGGTGATCAGCAGCTGCTGGGTCCGCGTCGAGCCCGGGGGGATCGGCGCGTCGGGGTTGAGCAGCAGGTAGCCGAACCCGCTGCCCCGGGCCCAGACCACCGCGGTCGCCAGCGCCGCGACCAAGGCGGCGACCCCGCCCGCGGGGTGCTCCCAGAAGAAGCAGACGACCAGCGCGCCGGTCAGCAGCACCGCGGTGACCGCGTGCGGGATCGTCGGCCCGCGCAGCCACCAGGTCGAGCCCGCCGCGAGCAGCAGCAGGGCCGCGCTGGCCACCGCCCAGGTCTTGCGCGCGTGCTCGGTGCCGCCCGCCAGGGTGAGCAGGTAGTCCACGGCCCAGTGGCCCAGGCACTTCGGCTCGCCGTGCCTGCGGCGGGTCGCCCGGCGGCCGCAGGGGTCCCCGGCGCCCGCGGCGCGGGTGTAGGCGCAGGGGAAGCCGAGGTCCCTCATGCCGACACCTCAAGCGCCTGCCCGGAGGGGAGCTGGCTGGCCCGCGCGGCGACCACCTGCTTGTGCAGCCACTGGATCGCCGCCCTGCGGCTGGACTGCCACACCTTCCACCACGGCCCGTCCGACAGCGGCACGGCGAACCAGCGCTTCAGCTCGTCGGCGGAGACGGCGTGCCGGGCCACCTCATCGATCACCCGCCGTCGGCGGCGCAGCAGCAGCCTGCCGACGATGTTGCCGACCAGGGCGAGCCCGGAGACGGCCACCAGCGCGATCGCCAGCCATTGCGGGAAGTAGGCCGGGTCGGCGTCGTCGGGCACGGCCGGGTCGTGCAGGAGCAGGCTGGTCAGGCCCGCGGCGAAGATCGCCAGGAAGAGCGCGGCGGCCACGTAGGAGCGGCGGATCGCCCGGCCGAGCAGCCCCCGGGTGACCTCGGCCCAGCCGGGGTTGTTCACCAGCCACAGCGACCACTTGCTGAACCGGTCCCACTCGCTGGGCAGGAAGTCGCGGTGCAGCCCGTCGCAGCCGTTGCGGTCGGAGGCCACCAGGATCTCGTGCCAGGCGTGGCTGAGCTCGTCGTAGCCCAGCTCGAAGTTCGGGCGGCCCTCCTCCCAGTCCTGGAAGAGCTTGCGGTCGAAGGGCAGCCAGTGGAAGCTCTTGCCGTAGCCGGGGTCGCCCCAGTGCCGCACCAGCGCCTCCCGGCTCGGCACGCGGTTGACCACGGTCTCCACCCGCATCCGGTTGAAGTCCTCGACCGTCTGCGTGCAGTTGCTCAGGATCGTCTCCCGCGAGTCCTTCGCCCCCGCCCGGGCCGCCGCCACGACGAACGGGTGGTGCGCCGCGGTGATCGCGTTGACCACGAGCGGGTCGAACTGGGCGCCGCAGTCGATGACGACGCAGGTCGCCCCCTGCCGGGTGCCGCGCTCGAAGGCCGCGTCGAGGATCTGCCTGCACACCGAGTTGGAGCGGCGGTCCTTGATCTCGGCGACGAGGTTGAACACGAACAGCTTGTCGCTGGTGCGCGCGGCGGGCAGCAGCAGGATCTTCCCGCAGTCGAACCGGCGCAGGTAGTCCGGCGTGACGTCGAGCAGCCGGTCGTTGAGGTGGTGCTGCTGGGTGCGGGTCGGCTCCTTGGAGAAGGCCGCCACGTGGTCGGCGAAGGTGCGCGCGGTGCCGATGTCGACCTTGGCCCGCTGGCACCACTCGCTGGTGCCGCCGTGCTGGGCGATGTCGGCGTCGAGGTAGAGCACGGTGTTGCCGGACTCGGCCAGCAGCTCGGCGGTCATCATCGCCAGCGTCGTCTTGCCCACGCCGCCGGAGGTGCCGACGAACGCCCAGCTCGGCAGGGGCGGCTGGTAGGGGGCTGGGGTCGGCAGCGGGATGCTCCAGTCCGCGCCCTGGGCGGCCACGTGCAGCGACGGCGTCTGCCCGCCCCTGGTCTCCCGGCGGACCAGCTCGCGGATCTCGGCCATCAGCGTGGTCACCTTGGCCTGGCGGGCGCCGGTGTCGCGCTCCAGCGCCGAGAGCACCGCGCCGGTGAAGTGGCCGTGCCCGCGCCGGTCGTCCTCCCGCGCGACCTCGGTGGGGCCGCAGGCGGAGATGACGACGCGGCCGTGGCCCTCCATGCGCAGGAAGTCGTCGTCGGCGTCGACGGCCGCGCCCCGCGCGCCGATGGCGAAGCCGCGGCTGTCGCCCGCGAACGCGCCGCTGAAGCAGGTGTCCAGCATGACCAGCAGCCTGCGCGACTTGAGCCGGTTCAGCAGCGCCCACACCTGCGCGACCGGGAACGCCGAGGCCATCGGCTGGTCGATGTCGGCGTCGTGCGGCAGCAGGAAGGTCGACCAGCCGCGGTCGCTGTCGGCGGTCTCCCGCAGGTCCGACATGCCGTGCCCGGACCAGTAGATCAGCACCGGCTCGTCGGCGTCGCGCACCCGCTCGTTGAGCCCGACCTCCAGCTCCCAGTGGATGTCGCGCCGGGTGGCGGCGAAGTCGGTGAGCGTGACGACCTCGAACCCGGCGGACTTCAGGTGCCGGGACACCTCCTCGGCGTCGTTGGCTGCGCACCGCAGCGGCGGAATCCGCTGCGCCGAGTAGCGGTCGATCCCGACGACGAGGGCCTGCGGCACTGTTCCTCCAAGCTAGCGCTGCCCGGGGGCCACGCCGCCCGGTTCCGGATCGCCGCGGCGCGCCGCCGAGCACCCCGCGCGGGTGGCCCGCCCACATCGGCGCGGCAAGCGCACGGCGGACCCCGCAGGTGCCACCGGTTCCCGCGCCGACCGGCCGGCTCCGCCGCGACCGGCGGCGCACCCCGCCGCCGACCCGCTGTCCCGGATGATCACAACGCCGCCCCCACCGGTCACCGCAGCTGTGTGATCAAAGACGCTAGCAACGCCACCCCGCTCCATCGCTCGGACGCGCCCGAGATCACCCGAACGGCCTAGGTCGCGCTGTCGAAGCGAGCAACCCACCACTTGTGACCTGCGCAAACCCGTGTCGAAGGCGTGGTCATCCGCTGACTTCGCCCACCTCGTCATGCGGCCCGTCGCCATTGCGTGCGGCAGCCGGGACGTCGGTCGGGCTGAAGAGATCCGCAGCGAGGAGATCCGGCGCGTTGAACGCCTCCCGGATGCGCGCCGCGACCTCGTCCGCCCCGAGTTCGGAAGCCAGGCTCGCCAGCCGATCGGCGAAGTCCGACCGCACGTGCTCCGCGCTGCCGGGGACGACCTCGTCCATCAGCCTGCGCACGGCCGCCTCCACCGTCTCGGGAACCTCCTCGAACTGCTCGAACACCGGGTCAAGCGGCCGGTCCTGGGCGACGGCGGACAGCTTGGCCAGCGCGCCGATGAGCGAGACCGTCTGCTCGACGCGGGTCGGGTCCTGGGCCAGCCACCACACCACCGCGCTGCCGGTGGACTGCAGGACGTCGTCGCGCAGGTAGCGCCGCTTGTTCCGCTCAAGCTGGCGCTCCTGCTCCCAGACCTGCTCGTCCTTGCGCACGTCGGCGAGCCTGCGCAGGCGTTGCAGGTCGGCGTCCGGGAGCGTGACGACGACCTCCTCCAGCCACGCCTCGACCAGCCCGGTGCGGTCGGGCGCGGGCTGGCCCAGCTCGACGGCCAGGCGGGGCGCGATGAGGTCGTGGACCTCGGGCGGCTCCTGGCGGGTGATCCGCTGGGCGCGCTCGACCACGGCGTTGACCGCGATCCGCTCCGCGCCGGTCACGGGCGCGTCCGCCGCCGCCCGCCAGCGGACGAGGCCGTGCAGCAGGAAGCGGTAGTCGGCCGCGGCGCTGGGCAGGGCGACATCGCGGATGTGCGTGCCCGGGGGCGCCTGGACCGCGGCGGGCTGGACCGGGACCGGCTGGTAGACCACCGGGGCGGCGGCCCTGCTGTCCTCCCAGTGGTGGCGCACCAGGAGCACGAGGGCGAAGACCGGCACGCAGATCGCCGAGCCCAGCCAGAACGGCTGGCCCGCCGCGGCCAGGACGAAGGTCCCCACCACGGTGGCGGCGATGCCCGCCCCGACGATGATCCGGTCGCTGCTGGTCACTGCGAGGTCCTTTCACTGTGGACGGTCATGCACGCCTTGCGCAGCTGCGCCGCCGTGCGCAGGCGGTTTCGGGCGTCGTCGGGGGTCGGGGCGGCGGCGTGCCAGTCGCGGGCGGTCGCGTAGAGCAGGGCGACGGCGGCGGGGGTGCCGCGCGCGGCGTCGGCCAGGCAGTCGATGAGCGCGTCGCGCTCCGGCGCGGCGGCGTGCGCGTCGAGCCAGGAGGTGATCAGCGGCGCGCTGCCCGCGGTGAGCGCGACCGCCCACGCCTCGGTCAGCAGCCGCCGGGTGCGCGGCTCGGTGATCCGCAGCCGCGCCCGCCCGCCCGCGCCGAACAGCAGCGCCGGGTCGGCGACGACGGCGAACAGCGCGTGGTCGACCGGCTGGGGGTGCCAGCCGCTCAGGTCGTGGTGGACGCGGTGGAGCAGCCGCCGGGCGAAGTACCCGTCCTGCTCGGCCAGGCGGGCGATCGCGGCGCGGGCCTCGGCGGCGACGCCCGCGTCCTGGTGCTTGGCCAGGTGCCGCAGCCGCACCAGGGCCTGCCCCGGCCGGACGGGGGCGATGGTGTCCACGCACAGCTCGATCAGCAGCCCGGCCAGGGCCGGGGGCAGCGCCGCCTGGCGCGACCAGTCGTACACCTGGCCCCGGAACCAGCGGTCGTGCCGGTCGTCGAGCAGGCCCCGGCTCAGCGCCGCGCCTGCCGCGGCGAGCAGCGGCTCGCCCGCCCCCGCGGCCGTCCAGCCGTCGACGACCTCCTTGACGTCCTCCGGGTGGTCGGTGGCCAGGCACTGCTCGGTGAACCGCAGCGCGGCGGCGACGCGGTCCTCGGCGGGCATCCGGCCGTCGCGCAGGAACTGCCCGATCCAGCGGCGCAGCTTCGGCCGCAGCTCGGGGAAGGCGGTCCAGAAGTGGGTGCGCACGGCCTCGGCGTAGGTGAGGGTTGCGAAGCGCACGCGCCGACCGGCGATGTCCGCGTCCAGCTCGTGCAGGGCTTGGGCGAGATCGGGCTTGTCCAGCCGGTGCTCCTCGTCGGGCGGGTAGTCGACGAGGTCGAGCAGCCGCGCGCTGGCCAGCGCGACGACCTCGGGGGTGGCCTGCTCGAACACCGCGGCGGCGAGCAGCAGCGCGCGGGTGCGCCCGCCGCGGTGCTTGCGCACGGCCGCGGCCACCGCGCCGGCCTGCGCCTGGGCGCCGTTGAGCGCGGGGGTGAGCCACTGCTCCCAGGTGCCGCCCCCGTCGAGGTCGGCGCGGGCGCGGGCGATCCGGTCCGCCAGGGCGGCCAGCTCGCGCATCGGGTCGCCTGCGCAGTGCGGGGCGAGCCGCTGGTCGGCGGGCGCGTCGGGCACACCCAGCGCCGCCAGGTGCCTGCGCAGCACCTCGGCGCCGTCCGGGCGGCCGATCTCGACCACCGGCGCCTGGATCTCGGTGTGCCCGGCCGTCGCGGGCAGCACGATCGCCAGGTAGGCGCCGCGCTCGGCGACCTCGGCCCGGTACGCGCGCAACTGCGCGCACACCTGCGGGGTCAGCGCCCGCGCGTCGGCGGAGAAGTCGAGTACGAGGCGTTCGCCGGGCTCGATGACCTCTGGGTCGAAGCGCAGGACCCCGTCGGACTCGTCGTCGGGCAGCTCGCGGAACCCGCTGCCCGCGTCGCTGGACTCCACCAGGGCCATCAGCGCGGCGGACCGCCGCCCGGTGCCGGGCGCGCCGGTCACGATCACCGTCCGCCGCTTCCGCAGGTGGTCGGCGATCTGGCCGTAGCCGCGCGGGGGGACGAACACCTTGAGCAGGGTGTCGATGATGTCGTTCGGGACCAGCCTGCGCACGTGCGGGGTGGCAGGGGCGTTGATGGTGAAGTCGGCCCGCTCGACGACCATCACCGACGCCTGGGGATCGGTGATGGCGAAGACCCGGTTGCCGGAGACCGACCCGATCCCGCCCGTGCTCATCGCGGCTCCCGGTGCGTCCCGGAGTGGGGGCGGTGGAAGGTGATCCGGTCCCCGATGTGCACCGGCCCCTGCGCGTCGGTGAGGGCGGTGACCGTCGTGGCGGTGATCGAGCCGATGCCGCCGCCGCGGACCGGCGCGTTGGCGGGGGCGGCGGCGGGTGCGCCGAGCGCGGCGGCCAGCCGCTCCAAGCCCGCGTCCGCGTCCGGCACGTGCAGCCGGATCCCCTGGCATTTGGCCAGACCCGCCAAGGGCTCCGGCAGGTCCGCCGCCGCAGGCCGGGGCACCGCGTCGACCAGCAGCGGGATCACGGTGACCTGGTGGGAGAGCGCCTCGGCGATCTCGCGGCGCACCCAGTCATGCGGGTCGTCGAGCCGGTCGCGCGCCGCCAGCCACCGCGCGCCGATCACGGCGACGAGGGCGTCGCTGCGCCAGACGTTGCGCAGCAGCTCGCGGTCGAATTCCGCGCCCGCCGGGATCGAGCGGCTGGCGAAGAACACGTTCTCCGCGCCCAGCCGCGCGCTGAGGAATCGGGACACGAGCAGGGCGATGTGCTCGCCGTCGCCGGTCCGGTAGTTGACGAATACTCGCATCGTGGGGATTCGCTCCCGGTTCGCCGGTGGGTGGCCGCAGCCGTCGGGCGCCGACGGCGGCAATGGCCGGACAGTGCGGGACCAGACCTTAGCGAAAGCCACCGACAACGGGGGTGGTTGGGATGTTTCCAGTTCGGCGGCCGGGGCGGAATCGGCGGGGTTGGCCATTCTTTGTCCACTTCCGCGTCCCATTCCCCGCAACTGTCCACTTTTCACTCTTTCATTTCCGGGTGATCGCTGCTTATCATCTGCCGCGTGTCCGGCTACAAGTTCGACATTTTCATCAGCTACTGCCGCCACGGCAGCGTGCAGAAGTGGCTGCTGAACCACTTCCACCAGAAGCTGAAGGACTGCCTCGCCGACCAGATCGCCCCCGCGCCGCGGGTGTACGTGGACCGCACGATGCCCCGGGGCGTGCACTGGCCGTCGGACCTGCAGCGCGCGCTGCTGCACAGCAAGATCATGGTGCAGCTGCTGACGCCGGGCTACTTCCAGTCGCCCTGGTGCATGGCCGAGTGGCGGAGCATGCAGGAGCGGGAGAAGGTGCTCGGGATCGCCAACCCGCGCATCCCGCAGGGATTGGTGTACCCCATTCTCTACTCCGACTCGGAGAACTTCCCGGCCGAGGGCCGCGAGCTGGCGTGGTGCGATTTCAAGGATTACGGCTTCCCCGACGTCGTCTACCAGGAGAGCCGGGAATTCGTGCGCTTCCACCGGCGGATGACCGAGCTCGCCCAGGACCTCGTCCAGCTGCTGCAGCAGGTGCCCCCGTGGCAGCCCGATTGGCCGGTCGTCGTCAAACCCGATCCGGTGATCATCCCGCCGCCGCCGATGCCGAGGTTCGACCCATGACCGGGACCGTCATCACGTTCTACTCCTACAAAGGCGGGGTCGGGCGCAGCTTCACCCTGGCCAACATCTCCGTCCTGCTCGCCAGGTGGGGATACCGCGTGCTGGTCATCGATTGGGATCTGGAAGCGCCTGGCCTGCACCACTACTTCGCCCCGGTGATGCCCACCGCGCCCGAAGGCGGCGTCATCGACCTCGCCTACGACTTCCTCGCGGGCGCGCAGGGGCCGCGGTCGCACGAGGTGCGGCTGGCCATCGAGGGCGACACCCTCGCCCTGCTGGCCGCGGGCAGGCGCGACGGCTCCTACACCCGCCGCATGCAGGCCATCGACTGGGAAGACCTCTACCGGCGCGGGTTCGCCACCTTCCTGGAGCGCTGCCGGGAGGAGTGGACCGCCGACTACGACTTCGTGCTGATCGACAGCCGCACCGGGATCTCCGACATCGCGGGCATCTGCACCGCCCACCTGCCCGACCGGCTGGCCGTGGTGTTCACCGCGAACGACCAGAACCTCGTCGACGCGATGGGCATCGTGCGGCTGGCCGACCAGGCCCGCGACCGCCTGCCCTACGACCGCCCGCGGCACTTGGTGCTGCCGATCCTGTCCCGCCTCGACAACCGCGTCGAGTACGAGCGCGCCGAGAGCTGGCAGCGCAAGTGCGCCGAGGTCGTCGCGCCGCTGTTCGGCTCGTGGCTGGCCAAGACCGTGCCGGAAGACCTGATGCTGCGCCACCTGACCCTGCCCTACGTCTCCTACTGGAGCTTCGGCGAGCAGCTCCCGGTGCGGGAGGAGCGCGTCCCGTCGGCCGACCAGATCTCCTTCGCCCTGGAGACCGTGGCCGCGGTGATCGCCCAGCAGTTCGACCGCACCGACCTGCTCGCCGACAACCGCGACGCCTACGTGGCCGCCGCCCGCGCCCGGCACCGCAGCTTCGACCTGGACCTGCTGGTGTCCAGCCCGCGCTCGGCGCTGCCCACCGCGACCGCGCTGATCGACGAGCTGCGCGCGCTGGACCTGCGGGTGGACCGGTCGCTGTCCGGGGACGCGGAGTTCCTCGACCGGACCCGCGAGCCCGCCAAGCACCTGTGCCTGGTCGTCGACGGCGAGGTGAGCCGCTGGCAGCTCACCGAGGCCGAGCGGTTCCTGCGGCACGCCCTGGACCCCGACGGCGACCAGCGCCAGCTGTTCTGCGTGCTGACCCGCGGCACCGACCGCGACCGCCTGCCCGGCTTCCTGCGCAACCTGCGGCCCCTGGAGTTCGAGCCCGCCGCCCGGCCGGTCCGGGTGGCCCAGGAGCTGCACGGGCTCATCACCGGGGTCGCCCAGGAGGGCGCCGACCCCGACGTGGACGCCCTGCGCGCGGCGGCGGCCGCCCTGCGCGCCCTGGCCGAGATCCCCTATCCCGAGCGGCTGGGCCTGGTCGAGCAGACCTTGCTCGGCATGGCCCAGGCCCTGGACGAGGGCGAGCTGGCCCGGCTGCGCGACCTCGCCGTCGACCTCGACCTGCTGAGCCGGTCGGCGGGCGGCGGACCGGGCATGCCCGCCCCCGACGACCTGCGGGCCGGGCGCGACGCCCTGCTCGACCGCATCGACCGACGAATCCACGCAGCGACCAACGGAAAGGCGCGACATGGCGGAGAAATTCGGGCCCCACGAGAAGGCGGCGATGCTGCTGCTGATGCGGGAGAACCGGGCGGTGCCCAACACTGACCTGACCAAGGCCGGGATCGACCTGCGCCCGGCGGGCCGCCAGCGGCTGAACAAGGCGGGCCTGCTCAAGACGGCCACCGACACCAGGCCGTACATGCACCAGATCACCGACGAGGGCATCGCCTGGTGCGAGCGGGAGCTGGCCGCCATCGAGGCGCCCGCCCGCTCCGGCCCGATGATCGTCATCGCGCTGGACCTCCTGCGCCGCATCGCCGCGCACCTGAGCCGGACCGGCGCCAGCCTCGCGGAGATCATCTCCCCGCGCGACCTGGAGACGCTGATCCGCGCGGCCTACCTGGACCTGTCGGTCAAGCCGCAGGACTGGGTCCGCCTGGCCAAGCTGCGGCCCCGGCTCGACGGCGCGGAGCGGTCCGAAGTGGACGCGGTGCTGCTGCGCATGGTCCGCGCGGGCGAGGCGCACCTGGCCCCCGACTCCAACCGCAAGGTCCTCACCGAGGCCGACCACGCCGCCGCGATCCGGGTCGGCAACGAGGACAAGCACCTCATGGCGATCGAGGAATCATGACCGAGCACCTACGCGAGGCGCTGGCCGCGCTGCGCTTCAACTCCGCCGAGACGCCCGACGACGTCTGGCACACCTCGCCGTCGCACGTGGAGGGGCTGCACTTCAAGGCGGAGCAGCGCATCCTGGCGGGCATCGCCGACGCCAAGGCGAGCACCGGGCCCAGCCCGGTCGGCCTGGTGCTGCAAGGGCAGAAGGGCGTCGGCAAGACCCACCTGCTGGGGACGGTGCGCCGCATGGTGCAGCGCGACGGCGGCTACTTCTTCCTGGTCGAGCTGACCGCGGGCAAGGTGTTCTGGGACGACGTCGCCGACGCGATGCGCAGCGAGCTGCGCCGTGCCGACGACGACGGCGAACTCCAGCTCACGGTGCTGCTGCGGCAGCTCGCGAGGACCGCGGGCGTGCCGGACGCCGTGGCCGCCGCGGTGCTCGGCGACGCCCCGCTGACCCCGGACGACCTGCGCGTCTTCGGCAACCACCTGCGCAAGGTCGACCCCCGCATCGCTGTGGAGTGCGCCGACACGATCCGGGCGCTGGTGCTCTACGGCTCCGAGCACGCCGACATCGGCATGGCGTACCTGCAGGGCCTGCCGGAGGCGGGGGAGGAGCGGCGCCCGTGGGGCATCCAGCCGCGGGCCAAGCCGTCGCGGGCGCTGGTGCGCGACATCTCCCGGGTGCTGGCGCTGACCGGCCCGTGCGTGGTCGCCATCGACCAGCTGGACACCCTGGTCAACCGCGGCCAGGACGCCATCGACGAGGCGGTGACCGGCACCGAGCTGGCCCAGGAGATCGCGCTCATCGCCGACGGCCTCATGCAGCTGCGCGAGACGACCCGGCGCACGCTGTCGATCGTGGCGTGCCTGCCCAACACGTGGAAGCAGCTGCACTCGATCGCCAGCGACACGGTGTTCGACCGGTTCACCGAGACCCCGATCCTGGGGTCCATCATCAACCCGGAGAACGCCAGGACGCTGGTGCAGCGGTGGCTGGGGGTGATCTACCAGCGCGACGGGTTCGTCCCGCCGCACCCGACCTGGCCGGTGGCCCCGGAGGCGTTCGCCGACGCCGGGTGGGTCGCGCGCACGCCGCGGGAGCTGCTCAAGCGCATCCACGCCCACGCCGAGTCCTGCCTCTACGGCGAGATCCACGAGCTGACCTCCTTCGACGAGCGCCCGCCCGAGGCGCACGCGCCGCAGGACGGCCCCGAGCCGGACTACTTCAGCGAGTTCGACGCGCGCTTCGCCCAGCTGCGCAGCCAGGCCGCCATCACGGCGGCCGAGCTCAAGCAGCACAACGAGGACGAGGTGATGCCCGCGCTGCTGCTGGCCGGGCTCAAGTCGTGGATCAACGAGGTCGGCAACGACGACATGGCCTGGGCAGCCGAGCCCGCCGACGGCTCGCCTGGCTCGCTGCACGCTGGCCTGCGGCGCACCCTCAACGAGGAGCTGGACACCTTCGAGCGCTGGGGCTTCCGGATGATCGCCAGCAGCCACGGCAACCGGGTGCTGCGCAGGCTGCGCGACGCCCGCACCGCCGCGCAGGTCAGGATGGGCGCCCGCGACCGGCACCTGGTGCTGATCCGCAACGGCAAGCAGGGCTGGACCGGCGACAAGACCAAGGCCGAGGTGGCCGAGCTGGAGCAGGCGGGCGGCAAGTGGGTCAAGATCTCCGACGACGACCTGCGCACGTTCAGCGCGCTCAAGGAGATGCTGCCCATGCCGAGCCACCAGCTGCTGGCGTGGCTGGTGGCGCGCAAGCCCGCGAGCCGCACGCTCCTGCGGGACATCCTGCCCGACCCCGGCCGGGCCGCGGGCAGCCACCAGGAGACCCGCCCGCCGCCGCCGGACGTGCTCGCCCTCGGCATGGCAGGGGAGATCCGCATCGCGCTGGAATCGCTGCGCAAGCACGTCATGATCTTCGCGGGGTCCGGCAGCGGGAAGACCGTGCTGCTGCGGCGGATCGTGGAGGAGTGCGCGGTGCGCGGCGTCTCGGCGATCGTGCTCGACCCCAACAACGACCTCGCGCGGCTGGGTGACCCCTGGCCGTCGCCGCCGCCGGACTGGCGGCCGGGCGACGACCGGATCGCCGCGGAGTACCTGGCCAACACCGACGTGGTGGTGTGGACGCCGGGCCGCTCGTCGGCGCGCCCGCTGAGCTTCCACCCGCTGCCGGACTTCGCGGGCGTGCTCGACGACGCCGACGAGTTCACCGCGTCGGTGGAGGCCGCCGTGGCCCGCCTGGTGCCGCACGCCCGGGTGGCGGGCGGCACCAAGACCGCCGTGCGCGGCCAGGCGGTGCTGCGCGAGGCGCTGACCCACTACGCCCGCAGCGGCAAGCGCGACCTGTCCGGGTTCGTCGACGTGCTCGCCGAGCTGCCCGAGGGGGTCAGCCAGCTCAGCAGCGCCGCGGCCATGGCCGCCGACCTGGCCGAGACGCTGCGCGCGGCGATGGTCAACGACCCGCTCCTCGGCGGGGCGGGCGAGCCGACCGACCCGGCGGGGCTGCTGACCCCGGCGCCGGGCAAGCGGGCCCGGGTCTCGGTGATCAGCTTCGTCGGCCTGCCGTCGGACGAGCAGCGGCAGGCGTTCGTCAGCCAGCTCCAGCTGGAGGTGTTCGCCTGGGCCAAGCGCAACCCGGCCGCCGACCGCCCGCTGGCGGGCCTGCTGGTCATGGACGAGGCCCAGACGATCGCCCCGTCCGGGGCGTGGACGGCGAGCACGCAGAGCACCATCCTGCTCGCCTCGCAGGCGCGCAAGTACGGCCTGGGGCTGGTGCTGGCCACGCAGGCGCCCAAGGGCGTGCACAACCAGGTGACCGGCAACGCCACGACGCAGTTCTTCGGCAGGCTGAACAACCCGGCCCAGATCGCCGCCGCGACCGAGCTGGCCAGGGCCAAGGGCAGCGCGGTCGCCGACATCGGCAAGCTGGACCGCGGGCAGTTCTACGTCACCGGGGAGGACTTCGGCTTCCGCAGGATGCTCGCGCCGCTGTGCCTGAGCCACCACCCGCCCAGCCCGCTGCGGTTGGAGGAGGTGCTCGACCGGGCCCGCCGGGAGTGACCGCGAACAGCGCCCCCGCACGAGGGGGCGCTGTTCGCCGTTTTCGCTGTGGACAGCAAGAAGCGCCCCTCGGCTGAGGGGCGCTCCCGGCGTGGTCAGCGCACGGTGGCGGCGAGGACCTCCTCGATGCGCTGCCAGAGCGCGGCGAAGAGGGCTTCGCGGCTGTAGGTGCGCGGTTCGGCGGCGCCGCGGCCCAGCACCGACAGGTCGTGCAGCTCCAGCCCCGCCGAGCCGGTGGCCGGGTCGTAGACCGGGCGGGCCCAGCCGTTGCTGCAAGCGCTGCCCGCGTCGTGCCTGCCGACGACGAAGTTCACCGTCTCGTCGCCCCCGATGCCGCCGCGCTGGACGTCCAAGGCGTACACCGTGTCGCCCGCGCGCTCGACGCGGACGGCGATGCGCGCCTCGCCGCGGTGCACGGTGCCGACGAACCCGCGCCGGGCCAGGCCGGGCGCCGCCGCGGCGAACTGCTCGCCGAGGTAGCGCAGGGCCGCGTCCTGCTCGGCGTAGCGGCTGAACCCGGCCGGGATCGCCGCCACCGGGGCGGCGGCCGCGCGGGCCGCGGTCACCACCTCCGCGACCGCCGCGCGGTCGCGCCCGCTGGCCTCCGCCGCCTCGATCCGCCCGCTCAAGGCGTCGGTGAGGCGGTCGGGGTCGGTGCCGCGCAGATAGGACACATGCGGGTGCAGCAGGTCCGCGGGCACCTCGACCCCGCCGACCAGCACCGGCAGCACGTGCTCGTCCCCGGCCTTGACCGCCCGCAGCATGGCCGCGCTGAACTCGTCCACCGAGGACACGAACGGCAGGAAGAACCGCACCCGGGCGGCGGGCAGGTCGCCGCCGTCCTTGTGCGCCCACCACTCGTGGATGTGGTCGGGGCCGTGCAGGACGGTCAGCCCGCGCTGCCGGAACGCCTCGACCACCTCGTCGACGGCGGCGCGCTGCTCCTCGGCGAAAGACACGGCGACGTCGTAGGTCGCAACTTCGCTCACTCTCCAAACCTCCCGGATGATCGCTGTTTGTCGTGCGCGGCGAAGCATGGGCGCGGCCTGTCGACCGGACGTGGATGGTGCGTGGATCGGGCTGTGTCCCGTTGTCCGCCCCGCGGGGAAACGGTCACCTCCTTGTTGGTCGCACCACTGTGGGCGAATCCTTGTGGTGGGCGTTGAAATGCCCGGTCAACCACAATTCCCGAGGAGTGTTCGCCATGTCCAGAATCGTGTCCGGTCTGCTCGCCGCCATCACCTCGTCGCTGGTCGCGCTGTGCCTCGTCGGCACCGGGACCGGGGCCGCCGACGAGGGTTCGCCCGCCGCGCCGCCCACGACCACCACCACGGCCACCACCGAGGGGAACCCCTGGCACGGGTGATTCGCCCCTCCTGCCCCGGCCGCGGTTTCCACGCGGGAATTCGCGGCCGGGGCAATTGCCCGGCGACCCGCGAACTGCTGTACTCGATCCACTCGACAAGGAGGCGTCGTGGTCGAATCCTTTGGCGCGCTGCTGCGCGAACTGCGCGCGGCGGCCGGAATGTCCATGGGCGAACTGGCCAAGCGCGTCAACTACAGCAAGAGCTACCTCAGCAAGATCGAGAACGACCTCAAGCCGCCGAACGAGACGATGGCCCGGCTCTGCGACGGCGCGCTGGACGCGGGCGGGCGGCTGATCGACGCGGCCCGCTCGGCGCGGCCGGAGCCGACCGTCGACCGCCGCCAAGTGCTCGCCGCCGGGACGGTGCTGGGCATCGCCCTGGCGGGCGGCCCCCGCCCCGCCCCGGACGAGCGGGTGATCGCGGGCATGCGCACCACGTTCGAGCACCTGCGCGCCCTGGGCGCCGAGACCAGCCCGGCGGTGGTCCTGGAACCGCTGGTGGCCCAGGTCCGCACGGTGCACGGGCTCGCGGCCGAGAACCCCGAGCCGATCCGGTCGCGGCTGCTGCTGCTCGCCGCCCGCATCGCCGAGTACACCGGGTGGATGAGCCAGGAGGCGGGCGACGAGCGCGCCGCCCTGTGGTGGACCCGGCACGCGGCCACGCTCGCGGGCGCGGGCGGGGACCGGGAGGTCGAGTGCTACGCCTTCGTCCGCGAAGCCGGGCTGGCCCTCTACCGGCACGACGCGATCAGCACCGTCGAGCTGGCCAGGCAGGCCCAGCGCAGCGGGCTGGCGAGCACGCGGACGCTGGCGCTGGCGGCCCGGCGCGAGGCCCAGGGGCACGCGCTGGCAGGCGATCGCGGCGAGTTCGAGCGCGCGCTCGACCGGGCGGGCGAGCTGTTCGAGCAATCCACAGTGGACAACGGGCCGTACCCGGTGCTCGGCACCACGGCGCCGGAACCGATGGCCCTGGCCAGGGGATGGTCCCTGTGCGACCTCGGCCGGGCTGGCGAATCGGCGCAGGTCCTCGACGGCGCGCTGCCCGAGCTGCCCGCCACGTCGCGCCGGGCCAGGGCCCGCTTCGGCGTCCGCCGCTCGCTGGCGCACGCGCTGTCCGGTGAGATCGATCAGAGCTGCCGGACCCTCACCGGGGTCATCGAGGACGCCGCCCACGTGGACTCCGCGACGGTGCGCCTCGACCTGCGCGAGCTGGCGCGGACGCTGAGCCGGTGGCGCAGCCACGGCGCGGTCCGGGAGGTGTACCCGGAGCTGAACCGCGTGCTGCAACGGTACTGAGTCCGCATACCGGTCGGTAAGCGCATTGGTCCTTCGCCGCCGCGCCCGGGTCGGTTTATGTTGCCCGGCATGGAGTTGGAGTTCCGGCATCTGCGGATCCTGATCGCGCTGGCGGACGAGGGCAGCATCTCCCGCGCGGCGACCGCGCTCGGCGTCTCGCAGCCGTCGCTGACCGCCCAGGTGCGGCGGATCGAGCGGGCGCTGGGGGCGCCGCTGTTCGAGCGGGGGCACACCGGGGTGGCGCCGACCGGGTTCGGGCGGGCCGTGCTGGTCAAGGCGCGGGCGGTCATGGGGGAGATGGCCGGGCTGCGCAGCGCGGCTCCGCCCGCCTCGGCGGCGGGGGAGACCGCGCTGGAGCTGGGCTGCGCCCCGGGCTACCTCGCCGCGGCCCTGGTCCCCCGGCTGGTCGCCGCGCACCCGCGCCCGCTGCGGGTGCGCGTGCACAGCGAGGCCAACGCCGCCGACCTGATGGCCAGGGTCCGGTGCGGGCGGCTGGACGCGGCGCTCGTGGTCGAGGTGGCCGGCTTCGAGTCCGAGCCGCCCGACGGCCTGCTGCGCGAGGTCGTCGTGCCCGTCGAGCCGGTGTTCGTCGCCCTGGCCGAACACCACCCGCTGGCCGCGCAGGAGACCGTCGACCTGGCCGCGCTCGCCGAGGAGAACTGGCTGGTCGACGCCTACGGCGGCCCCGGGCCCATCGCGGCGCTGCGCTGGGCCTGCGGGGCGGCCGGGTTCGAGCCGCGGATCACCCACGAGATCGGCGACGCCTCCTCGGCCCGCCCGTTCCTGGCCGACGGCCAGTGCGTCGGCCTGGCCCAGCCCACCTCGCTGGAGGGCCGCGGCATCGTCGTGCGCCCGCTGCGCGGGGACCCCCTGGTCGCCACCCGGTTCCTGGCCTGGCGCCACCCCTGCCCGGTGGACCCGGCCCTGCTGCGCCGCCTGGTCGCCGCGGCGTACCTGTCGCTCACCAGCCACAATCCCAGCTACGCCCGCTGGTGGGCCGCCCACGGGCCGACCCTGGTCTGATCCTCATCCGCAGCCGCACCCCAGGCAGGCGCGCGCGGCGCGGATGCCCGCCGCCTCGGGCTGGCCGAGGTCGGTGAAGCGGGCTTCGGCGGCCTGCCAGTGCTGGACGGCCTCGGCGTGCCTGCCCAGCGCGTGCAGGGTTTGCGCGATGCCGTGGTGGGCGTGGGCCTCGTGCGTGCGGTTGCCCGTGCTGGCGGCCAGGTCCAACGCGGACTGGAAGGCGCGGAACGCCTCGGCCAGCTCGGCCCCGGCGAGCGCGGTCGCGCCGCGGTCGCGGTAGAGCTGGGTGCTCAGGTCGGCGTCGGACAGCCCGGCCGCGGCCTGCCTCGCCTGCTCGTGGTGGCGCTTGGCCTCGGCCAGGTCGCCCAGCTGCCGGTGCACGTTGGCGATGTAGTTCAGCGCGTAGGCGGCCACGCAGTCGTCGCTGACCTGCCGCGCGAGCTCGTAGGCTTCCCGGTGGCCCGCGAGGGCGGCCGACGGCTGCCCGAGCTGCTGCTGGACGGACCCGAGGTTGTTGAGCGCGTGCGCCAGCCCTTGGGCGTGCCCGACCTCCCGCAGCATCGCCACCGCGGCCTCGTGCCTGCGCAGGGCGAGCGCGAGATCGCCGCGGAGCTCGTCGAGGAGGCCGAGCATGCTCAGCGCGTGGGCCTGCCCGCGCAGGTCGCCGATCTGCTCGAACCTGCCCAGCGCGGCGTCGAAGTGCGCGATCGCCGCGTCGTGCGCGCCCAGCTCCATCGTCGGGATGCCCAGCGCGCACAGCGCCGCCGCCTCGCCGGGCACGTCGCCCAGCCGGGTCCACACCGGCAGCGCCTCGGCGGCCAGCTCCCGGGCCTCGGCGAGCTTGCCCAGCCGGTTGTGCGCGGTGGCCAGGCGCAGCAGCACGTGCGCCCGGCCGAGGTCGTCGGCGGCGATCCGCCGGACCAGCTGCATCGTCGCCAGCCAGTCGGCGAGCTGGCTGTTGCTGTGGAAATGCCGCCACAGCAGCACCGCCAGCCGCCAGGCGTGGTGGTGCAGCTCAGGGACGGCGACCGCGTGGTGGATGGCGGCCACCAGGTTGTCCCGCTCGGCGGTGATCCACACCTGCGCGTTGTCGGGCGCGGTGAAGTCCGGGGCGACCGGGCACGTCCGGCCCGCGGCGGGCTGAAGGGCCCGGTCGAACGGGTACGCGGTCCGCACCGCGCGTTCCAGCGCCACCAGGTAGTAGTCGAGCATGCGGAGCAGGGCGTCGGCGCTCTCCCCTGGCGCGGCCGGGGCTGGCTGGGCCGCGGCGAACTCCTTGAGCGGGTCGAGCATCCGGTACCTGTCGGGCACCACCTCCTCCAGCAGGCACACCTCGTGCAGGTCGTCGAGCACGTCCCGCGCCCAGCCGACCGCGCGGCCTGCCAGCGCCGCCGCGCCCGCCACGTCGACGTCGGGCCCGGGCAGGTGGCCGATCAGCCGGAACAGCTCCCGCTGCGCCTCGTCCAGGTGCTCGTAGGACACCCGCACCGCGGCCGCGCCGTCCCCGTCGTCGCCTGTGCGCCACGGGCCGCTCTCCTCCAGCAGCCGCAGCAGGTGCTCCAGCGGCCACCGCTCGTGCCTGCGGAAGATCGCCGCCGCCAGCCGGATCGGCATGGGCAAGTACCCGCACCGCTTGACCACCGCGCCCACCTCGGCCGCGCGACCGCGCACCCGCCGCTGGTCGACGAACGCCTCGAACAACGCGATCGCCTCGTCCGGCGACAGCGGGGACAGCCGCAGGTGCTCACCGGCGCCCGGACCGCCCATCCGCCTGCTGGTCACGATGGCCAGGCACTCGGCCGCCTCGGGCAGCAGCGGCCGGACCTGCTCGGGCGACGCCGCGTCGTCGAGCACCAGCAGCCGCCGGGTGCCCAGCAGCTCGGCCTGGTACAGCGCGGACTTGCGGCCCACCGTCGTCGGGATCTGCTCGGGCGGCACGCCGAGCTCGCCCAGCAGGTGGGTCAGCGCCTCGCCGACCGCCGTCGCGGGCGCGTGGGAGCCCAGGCCGTTGAGCCGCACCAGGAACTGCCCGTCCGGGAATCGGTCGCGCATGGCGTGCGCGGCCTCCACGGCCAGCCCGGTCTTGCCGACGCCCGGCGCCCCGCTCACCCACACCGCCCGGCGGCCGCTGGCCGCGGCCGCCTCGATCAGCGCCAGCTCCGCGACCCGGCCGGTGAACCCGCCCGGGCGCGACGGCAGCCTGCTGGCCGGGTCGCCGCGCTGCGCCCTGGCCAGCAGGTTGCGCAGCTCGTGGCCGGGCTCCAGGCCCCACTCCGCCAGCGCGGCCGCGGCCCGGTGGAAGACCCGGATCGCGCTCACCCGGTCGCCGGTGGCCAGCAGCGCGCGCATCAGCAGCACCGCGAACTTCGGCTCCGGCTCCAGGCGCGCCACGTGCCGCAGCCGGTCGCGCGCCGCCCGGTGCTCGCCGACGGCCAGCTCCAGCTCGGCGAGGTCGCCCACGGCGTCCAGGTAGCTGTCGTGCGGGGGGATCACCTCCGCGCCGCCCACCCGGTCGGGATCGATGTCCTCCAGGAAGCGCCCCCGCCACAGCCCGACCGCGGTGCGCAGCAGCTCGACGGCCCGGCGCGGGTCGTCGGCGGCCACCGCGGCCGCCTCCGCGCGCAGCCGCTCGAACCGCGCGGTGTCGAGCTGGTCGGCCCCCACGCGCAGGAGGTAGCCGGTCGGCGTGGTCTCGATCGCCACGTCGTCGGCGTCCTGGAACGCCTTGCGCAGCCGGTTGATGTAGTTGCGGACGAGGGTGCGGCGGTCCGGGTTGTCCCCCCAGATGATCTCGGTCAGCCGCTCGGTGGACACCGGCTTGTTCGCGTGCAGCAGCAGCACCACCAAGACGAACCGCTGCTGCTGCTCGCCCAGGGGCACCGGCGCGCCCGCGTGCCACGCCTCCAGCGGACCAAGCATCCGAAATTCCACGCCGCCTCCCGCGATCACGGTCCCGATCTCACTGACAGGGGTCGTCGCAGCGGCCGAAGTGTGTCGGATGGGCTTTCCGTCCACGTTCGCTCGACACGGCCGGGGCACGCTCGCCCGCCCACCGAGAGGAGAGGTCGTATGAGGTCCGACGTGTTGCCGTGCTACGTGGTCTTCGACGTGTCGTCGTCCATGTCCGACCACATGGACGAGCTGAACGCCGGGCTGCGGGAGTTCCGCGGCGCGGTCCACGCCGACCCGGCCGCGGCCGCGCGGGTGCGCGTGTGCGTGGTCGGCTTCGCCGAGCGGGCGCGGGTGCTGCAGCCGCTGCGCCCGGTCGCCGAGCTGGCCGAGCTGGCCGGGACGGAGCTGCTGGCGGGCAGCCGCTTCGGGCCCGCGTTCGCCTTCCTGCGCCGCACCGTCGAGCGCGACGTGCGCGGGCTCAAGGAGCAGCGGCTGGCCGTGAGCAGGCCGGTGGTGTTCTTCACCTCCGACGGGCGCGCCACCGACCCGCTGGCCTGGCCGTCGGCGCTGGCCGCGCTCGCCGACCCCGGGTGGCCCGCCCGGCCCGCGGTGGCCGCCTTCGGCATCGGGGCGGCCGACCCGGACGCGCTGGGCCGCATCGGCGCCTTCCGGGTGTTCCTGCGCCGCGACGGGGTCCGCATGGGCGCGGCGCTGGCGGTCGCGGTCGCGGCGGCGGGCTCGCGCGCCGACCGCGTCTAGACCATCCACGTCTAGACCATCCACCAAGCGTCCACTCCCGGTCCACCCGCCCACCGCACCCTCTGCGCTGGACGAGGGGAGGCGAGCGGGTGAACCGGTACCCGGAGCTGGTCAGGGAGTTGAAGGCGCTGCGCAAGGGCGGTGGCGTGCACGCCAGCCGCATCGATCAGCGGGTGGGCCCGACGTTGCGGGCGACGTGCGGGATCACCGGCCTGGACGGGCCGCTGGCGATCCGCGAGAAGGTCAGCGCCCGGCTGGGCGAGCTGGTCGACCGGCTGCCGCCGGAGCTGGGCCTGCCCGCCCAGGCGGCCTTCGCGATCAAGGGCGTCCGGCTGCCGCTGTACCAGGACCGGGTGCGCTGGGCCGCGATGCGCCTCGACCGCGACCCGCGCACGGTGCGCCGCCGGGTGGACGACGCGATCGCCCGGCTCGCCGAGATGGCCGCCGAGCTGCCGCCCGCGCGGCTGGGCGGCTGGCGCACCACCGAGCTGCGTGTGGCGGTGGCGCTGGACCGGGCCCAGCCGGAGGTGCTGGTGCAGCGGCGGGTCGTGGCCGACCAGGACGGCGTCGGCGAGCTGGAGATCGCCGCGCCGATCCAGGTCACCCGCCCGGAGGTGGACGTGCGCGTGCTGTACGGCGGCACGGTCGGGGCGCGCGGCACGGCCGACGGGCGCGTCGCGTTCGCGCTCACCCCGCCTGCGCCGATCCAGCGGGGCGCCGCGCACGACATCGGGCTGGTCTACCGGCTGCCGTCGGCGCAGGCGCTGCGGCCGCACCTGGTGTGCGTGCCGCAGCACCCGTGGGAGCTGTTCGAGCTGCGGGTGCGCTTCGGCATCGGGGCGGGCGTGCCGCGGGTGTGGACGCTGCCCGGGGCGGACGGGGCCGAGACCGGCAGCCCGGTCCCGGTCGACGGCGCGGGGGAGGTGCACGCGCGGTTCCGCAAGCTGGTGCCCGGCCTGGCGTACGGCGCCCGGTGGACCGGGGGCTGTGGTATACCAACCCCCTGACTACTCGGGGGAGGGGTGGCGTGGGCGGGTTCGAGGCGGAGTCCGAGCGGGTCGTGCGGCGGTTGCGGGACGAGATCATCGACGGGGTGCGGCGGCCGGGGAGCAGGCTCGTGGAGCGGGAGCTGGCCGCCGAGCTGGGGGTGAGCCGGGTGCCCGTGCGCGACGCGCTGCGGGTGCTCGTCGCCGAGGGGCTGGTGGTGGCCCGGCCGCGGACGTGGGCGGTGGTCCGGGAGTTCACCGCGGCCGACGTCTCCGACCTGGCCGAGGTCCGCGCCGCGTTCGAGCCGCTGGTATTCCGCCTCGCCGCCCAGCGCAGGACCGGTGACGGGCTGCGGCGGCTGCGTGTGGTGGTGGCCGAGGGGCTGGCCGCGGCCAAGGCCGGGGACGGGGTGCTGGCGCGCCGGGCGGCGGCCGACTTCCACGAGGTCGTCACCGAGCTGGCCGCGAACGAGCTGCTCATCGAGGTGCACCGGCCGCTGCGCAGCCGGATGCGGTGGTTCATGGGCCAGCACGACGACCTCGTCGCCGTCGCCGAGCAGCACGCGCAGCTGTGCGAGGCGATCGCCGACCGCGACGTCGAGCGGGTCGACCGGCTGGTGGCCGGGCACATGGCGAACGGGCGATTTGGTATACCATCGTCGGCATGACGTGGAGCTTGACCGATGTGCGCCCGTGGGGCGGCGAGCCGGTGGACGTGGTGGTGTCCGGGGACCGCATCACCGAGGTGGTGCCCGCGGGGACCGCGACCGGGGAGAAGGTGGACGGGTCCGGGCTGCTGGCGCTGCCGGGCCTGGTCAACGCGCACGCGCACGTGGACAAGAGCTGGTGGGGCCAGCCCTGGGTGTCCGCGCGCGACCTGCGCGGCACGCAGGACGCGATCGCCCACGAGCGCGCCGAGCGGGACAAGTACGGCATGCCGCGGCTGGACAGCACGGTCGCCGTGCTGAGCGAGTTCCTGCGCCACGGGACCACGGCGACGCGCACCCACGTCGACGTCGACCTCGGCGTCGGCCTGCGCGGCATCGAGACCGTGCACGCCGCGGCCGCGGCCCTCGGCGGCGCCGTCGAGGTCGAGGTCGTGGCGTTCCCCCAGGACGGCGTGGTCCGCAGGCCCGGGGTGCTCAAGCTGCTCGACGAGGCCGCGGCCGCGGGCGCCACCCGCGTCGGCGGCATCGACCCCGCCTCCATCGACCGCGACCCGGTGTCCCAGCTCGACGGCCTGTTCGAGATCGCCGAGCGGCGCGGCGTCGGCCTGGACATCCACCTGCACGACGGCGGCGAGCTGGGCGCGTTCCAGTACGAGCTGATCATCGACCGCACCCTGCGCACGGGCCTGCAGGGCAAGGTGACCGTCTCCCACGGCTTCGCCCTCGGCGACATCCGGCCGCACCGGCAGGCCGAGCTGCTGGCCCAGCTCGCCGAGGCGGGCATCTCCTGGGCCACCGTCGCGCCCCCCGGCTACGCCCCGCTGCCCTGGCGCGGCATGCGCGAGCAGGGCGTGGCGATCGGCCTGGGCACCGACGGCATCCGCGACCTGTGGTCGCCCTACGGCGACGGCGACATCCTGCGCATCGCCCAGGGCTTCGCCCGCCTGCACGGCCTGCGCACCGACGACGACCTCACCTGGGCCGTCGAGCTGGCCACCGCGGGCACCTTCCTCGACCAGCCCACCCGCGGCATCACCCCGGGCTCGCGCGCCGACATCGTGCTCGTCGACGCCGAGAACGTCCCCGACGCCCTGGTCCGCGCACCCCGCCGGAAGCTGGTCGTGGCGGGCGGCCGCGTGGTCGTGCGCGACGGCGAGCTGGTGATCTAGCGACGGCTTGACCCGCCCGGAGGCTGCGGCCTCCGGGCGGCGCAGCCCTGCTAGCGGCGGCGGGGCTTGCTCCGGCGCGGCCCGGCGGGACGGCGGGGCGGGGCGACGGTCGGGGTTGACCGGCCACGGGTGCTGTTGACGGTGCGCCCCCGGACGATGCCGATGAACAGCTCGATCGGGTCCGTCGTCTCGTCCTCCAGCCACGACAGCGCCACCACCGACTGCGGCGCGTCCGCGATCGGGCGGGCGATGAGGTCCTTGCGGTAGTGCAGCCGGAACAGGGATTGGGGGACGACCAGCAGGCCCAGGCCCCCGGCGACCAGCTTGAGCGCGTCGGCGGTGCTCTCGGGCCGGTCGTCGGCGACGCGGGCGGGCGGGTCGGCCCAGCCGAGCACGTCGTCGAGCGGGCGCAGCAGGACCTCGTCGGCCAGGTCGGCGGGGGTCAGCTCGTCGGCGGCGGCGATCACGTGGTCCTTGGGGGCGACCACGACCGTCGTCTCGGTGTAGAGGGGGATGGCGTGCAGGCCCGTCCGGTCGCCCAGCCGCAGGATGGCCGCGTCGAGCACGCGGTCGCGGAGCATCGCCGCCGCGTCGGCCGCGGGCACGTGGAGCAGGTCCAGCGGCAGGTGGGCGAAGCGCTCGCGCCAGGTCCGCACCCACTTGTCCGGCGTCACGCCGGGGACGTGGCCGAGGCGGAAGGCCGAGGAGGTCACGCGGGCAGGCTACCCACCTCCCGTTACCCTGGTCGCATGACCTCGCGCAAGACGCCCCAGATGATGAAGCCCGCGACCGCGGCCAAGAAGCTGGGCGTGTACCTGGCCGCCACCCCGGCGGAGTTCCGCGAGGGCGTCGTCTCCCGCGACGAGCTCAACGCGCTGCAGGCCGACCCGCCGCAGTGGCTGCGCGAGCTGCGCCGCAACGGCCCGCACCCGCGCCCGGTCATCGCCGCCAAGCTGCGCATCTCCATCGGCGGCCTGGCCCGCGGCGGCATCACCGACCCGCTGACCACCGACCAGATCGAGCAGCTCAAGGCCGACAACCCGGAGTGGCTCCAGCGCGAGCGCGCCACCCAGGCCGAGGTCCGCAAGGAAGCCGAGCGCCTCGCCGCCAAGCAGCGCTGACCGCCGTGGACTCCCGCGAGCAGCACTGGCGATCCAGGTTCACCGAGGTGTTCGCCCAGCCTGCGTCCGCGGTGCACGCCCGTATCTGGGCTGAGGTGTACGGCGCGGAGTACCCGGCCGAGGTCGAGCCCTACAGCTACATCTCCACCACCGAGCTCGCCCGCTTCGCCGCCGAGTCGAACCTGCGCCCCGGCGACCGCCTGGCCGACATCGGCTGCGGCCAGGGCGGCCCCGGACTGTGGGTGGCCGCCAGGACCGAGGCGCGGCTGGTGGGCATCGACATCGCCGAACCCGCGGTCGAGGCCGCCCGGGCCAAGGCCGCCGCCCTCGGCCTCGCCGACCGCGCGACCTTCCAGCTCGGCACCTTCGCCGCCACCGGCCTGCCCGACGCCACCTGCCACGCGGTGATGAGCGTCGACGCCCTGCCCTTCGCCCCGGACAAACCCGCCGCCCTCGCCGAACTGGCCCGCATCACCACCCCCGGCGGCCGCCTCGTCCTCACCACCTGGGACTACCACACCCAACCCGCGGCCCGCCCGCCCCAGCTCCCCGACCACCGCCCAGCCCTCACCGCCGCAGGCTTCACCGTCCGCACCTACGAGGAAACCCACGACTGGCGCGACCGGATCGCCCGAACCACCGCCCTCCTCATGGACTCCATCGACGCCCTGGCCGCCGAATCCGGCACCAACCCCGCCGACATCGAATCCGCCCTCCACGAAATGCACGCCGCCACAACCTGCATGACCCGCCGCATCCTGATCGTCGCCGAACGGGCCTGATCAGGCGGCGGGGTGGTGAGCATCCCCACCACCCCGCCGCACCCCCAGAGCTGCCCCGGTCAGGGGGCGTCGGTGACGGTGTCCTTGATGACCTGCCAGCGGCCGCGTTCGCGGACCAGGGTGAGGCTGATGGTGAGGTGGCGGTCGACGTTCTGGGAGGGGACGAGGTAGCGGGCGTCGAGGATGGCGAAGCCGGAGGTGCAGCCGGTGACCACGGTGTGGGTGACCGTCCACGGCATCGACCACTCGTAGGGCAGCTTGAACGACTCCAGGACCGGCAGGACGTTGGCGTCGTAGCCGATGTGGACCGCGCCCGTGCGGCCGACGGTGACCATGTCGCGGTGGATGATCGCGCGGTAGCGGGACTCGTCGCGCTTGTTGAAGCTGTCCATGTCCTCCCAGACGGCGCGGTGGAACTCCCGCTCGCACGTGCGGTGGTCGGGCTGGCCGCCCGCCGCCGGGGCCCCGGCCACCACCGCCGCGCCCGCGGCGATCACCCCCGCCACCGCCAACCGCTTGCCCATCTGCGATCCCTCCCGTCGTCGTTGCTGTTCGCGCCCAGCCTCGGCGGAGGGCGCATCACAGGTGCATCACGGGCGCATCGCGGCGGGCCGCGCGGTGGTTGGGTCGGATCATGGAGTTCCGCGTGCTCGGACCCGTGGGGGCGCACGCCGGGGGCCGCCGCGTCGCGCCGGTCGGGGCGCGGCAGGAGCGCGTGCTCGCCGCCCTGCTGCTCGACGCGGGCCGCGTCGTCCCGGTGTCGCGGCTGGTGGACGTGGTGTGGGACGGCGAACCGCCCGCGACGGCGTCCCGCCAGATCCGCAACGTCACCACCGGGCTGCGCCGGACCCTCGTCGCCGCCGGTCTCCCGCCGGACGCGCTGACCGCGGTGGGGCCGGGTTTCGCGCTGCACCCGCCCGAATTCGACCTGCGCGCCTTCGACCACCACGTCGAGCGCGGCGCCTACGCCGAGGCGCTGGCCTGCTGGCGGGGTCCTGCCCTGGCCGGGATCGGCAGCCCGGCGCTGGCAGGCGCGGCAGCCGCCCTGGACGAGCGCCGGTTGTCCGTGCTGCACCTGCGGCTGGCCGAGCAGGTGGCCGCAGGCCACGACGTCGTGGCCGAGCTGACCGACCTGGTCGCGCGCCACCCGCTGGTGGAGGGCTTCACCGCCCTGCTGATGCGCGCCCTGCACCACCAGGGCAGGCAGGCCGACGCCCTCGCCGCCTACCACGCCACCCGCAGGCGGCTGGTGGACGAGCTCGGCGTCGAGCCGGGCGCGGACCTGCGCGCGGCCCACCAGCACGTGCTGGGAGCGGAGCCGACGAGCCTGGCCGCGGAGCCGACAAGGCCGTGTTATCTGCCTGCCGAGATCCCCGACTTCACCGGCCGCGCAGCCGAATTGGCCGCGGTGGTGGCCGCGCTGCCCACGCCGGTGGTGATCGACGGCATGGCGGGCGTCGGCAAGACGGCGTTGGCGGTGCGTGCCGCGCATCGGGCTGCCGGGCGCTTCCCCGACGGGCAGCTCTACGTCGACCTCCACGGCTACACCCCCGGCCGCGAGCGCGTGGCGCCCGGGGACGCGCTCGGGACGCTGCTGTGGCAGGCCGGGGTGCCTGCCGCCGCGCAGCCGCCGGGCGTGGACGAGCGGGCCGCGCTGTGGCGGGCGCGGACGGCGGGGCGGCGGCTGGTCGTGCTCATCGACAACGCCGCCGACGCAGGCCAGGTGCTGCCGCTGCTGCCGGGGGCGCCCGCCGCCGCGGTGATCACCAGCAGGCGGCGGCTGGTGGAGGTCGACGGGGCCGTTCCGGTGCCGCTGGACCCGCTGCCCGCCGGGGAAGCCGCGGAGCTGTTCGCCGCCGTCGCCGGGCGGCCCGACGCCGGTGTCGCCGAGCTGTGCGGGAACCTGCCGCTGGCCGTGCGGATCGCCGCAGCCCGGCTGCGGCAGCGTCCGCAGTGGACGGCCGACGGCCTGGCGGCCCGGCTCGGCCGGGAGCGCGACCGGCTGGCCGAGCTGCGCGTGGGCGGCCGCGACGTGGCCGCGACCTTCCAGCTGTCCTACCGCGAGCTCGACGCCGCGCGGCAGCGGATGTTCCGGCTGCTCGGCTCCCACCCCGGTGGCGTGATCACCGCGCCCGCGGCGGCCGCGCTGGCCGAACTGCCCGTCGCCGCGGCCGAACGGCTGATGGAGGACCTGCTCGACGCGCACCTGGTCGAGCCAGAGCACGGCGGCTACCGCCTGCACGACCTGCTCGCCGAGTTCGCCCGCAGGCTGTCCGACGACGACGGCTTCGCCCGGCTGCTGGCGTACTACCGGACCGGCGGGGGCCGCGACTGGTACGCCGCGGAGCGGTCCAGCCTGCGCGCGGTCGTCCAGCGGGCGGTGGAGCGCGAGTGGGACGAGTCGGCGTGGCTGATCGCCGACCACGCCGCGCCGCACCTGCGCGACCACCAGGACTTTCGGGCCGTCGCCGAGGCCGCCGCCCGCGCCGCCGCCCGGCTGGGCGACCCCGCCGCCCTGCACCGCGCCCTCGGCCACCTCGCCGACGCCTGCTGGGACGACGGCGACCTCGCCGGGGCGCTCGCCTGCACCCGCAGGCGGCTGCGGATGCCCGTCCCCGCCCCGGCCGCCGCGGCGACCGCGTTGAGCAGGATGGGCGCCCTGCACGCCATGTCCGGGCAGTACGCCGCGTCGATGGACTGCTACCACCGCGCCCTCGCCCTGGTTGACGACCCCGACGTGGTGGCGCTGCTGCTGGGCAACCTCAGCCACGCCCAGGAGATGCTGGGCGACTTGCCCGCCGCCCTGTCCTCGATCCAGCGCTCCCTCGACCTCGCCACCACCGCCGACAACCCCGCCCGCGTCGTCCTCAGCGCCGCCCAGGAAGCGCTGATCCTGGCCAAGCTGGGCACCGGCCCCGCCGCCGACCGCGCAGAGGAAGCCCTGCACGCCGCTGAGCAGCTCGACTACCCCTTCGGCGCCGCCTGGGCCCACACCGACTACGCCGAGGTCCTCCTCATCAACGGCGACCCGACCGCCGCCCGCGCCCACGCCGACCGGGCGTGCGCGATCCTCGCCGACATCAACCACCCGCTGCTGCTCGTGATGGCCGACAACACCCTCGCCACGGCCTGCCTGCGCACCGACGACCCCCGCACCGCCCTGGCCCACCACCGCCGCGCCCACACCACCGCCCGCCGCGTCGGCTACCGCAGGCAGGCCGAGCGTGCGGCCGAGGGCATCGCCCGCGCGCAGGCGGCCATGCACGGCCCGCGCCCGCTGTAACGGACGCCCCCGCGCATCGATACCCTCTGGCGAGACCGCACGCCCGGGGGAGGACGCCGTGACCGCGCCAGTTCGCAGCCGCCTGGGTGGGCGGTGGTACTACCCCGTGGTCATCCTGTCCGCCGGGGTGCTGTCGGTGGTCCCCTTCCTGCACGCGGCGCTGCGGCTGCGGCGCCCGTCCGCGTGGGTGTGGGTCGGCGTCTACGGGCTGGCCTGCTCCGGGCTCGTGACGCTGGCCGAACTCGACAACCAGGTGAAGGACAAGTATTCGGCGCTGGTGGGGCTGGCCGTGATCGTGCTGGTCGTGACCGCCTGCCTGCAGCTGAGGTCGCTGCGGGTCGCGGTGTACGGCGAGCCCGTGGTCGAGCCGGTCGACCCGGCGGTCGCGCAGGTGCTCGCCGCGCGCGAGCGGCGCCAGCAGGCCAGGGAGCTGGCCGCGCGCGACCCGATGATGGCCAGGGAGCTGGGCATCGGCCGCCCGGACCACCCCCGGACCTACGACGACGGCGGCCTGGTCGACCTCGCGGCCGCCCCGGCGCAGGCCATTGCCGCGACCGTCGGGCTCTCGCAGGCCGAGGCGGAGCGGATCGTCGCGGCCCAGGGCCGCTTCTCCAGCGTCGACGAGCTGCTCGTCGTGGTCGACCTGCCGATCGACGCCTGGGACCGCATCCGCGACCGGGGCGTCGTCATCGGCTGACCGTCACAGCACGGCGTTCAGCAGCACGGTCAGCAGGACCGACAGGACGATCGAGATCACCAGCATGGTCAGGCAGCCCGCCCGGCCGCCGAGGAACTCCACCCGGGTGCGGCCGACACGCACCTCAGCGGCCCGGCGCGCCGCGGTCGTCCACGTGGTGGATGGTGCGCTTGCGGCCCGCGAGACCGGCCAGGCCCAGCAGGCCGACCAGACCCAGCAGGCCCCAGTTGCCGCTGCTGCCGTCATCGTCGTCGTGCGTGGTGGTGTCCTGGGCGCTGACCGCGGGGGAGGGGTCGGCCGCGGCGGCGGTGGGCGCGCCCACCACCGCCACGGCCAGGACGGCTGCCAGCAGCAGGCGCTTCGCGGTGTCCATGCGGGAACCTCCGATTCGGTGGTCGAGCGCACCGGGTACCGCCGGACCCGGCGGCCCATGCGCCACCGACGGGTGAGATCAGCGCACCGAGGCCGGGCTGCGCCGCTCCTGGCTCGGGATGACCGGGATCGGCGGGCTGTCGCCGGTGAGCAGCTGCTGGTGCAGCCTGCGCATCGCCGGTGACGGCTCCAGGCCCAGCTCGTCGTGCAGGATGCGGCGCAGCGCCTGGTAGGCCTGCAGGGCCTCGCCCCGCCTGCCGGTCGCGGTGAGCGCCTTGATCAGCTCGCCGTGGAACCACTCGTTGAGCGGGTGGCTGCTGACCAGCGAGCGCAGCTCGGGCAGCAGCTCGGCGGCCCGGCCCAGCTGCCGGTCGGCCCGGATGCGCAGGCCCAGGGCCTTGATCCGCAGCTCGTCGAAGTGGGTCACGTGGGCCTCCAGCAGCCTGCCCGCCGGGATGTCGGCCAGCGCGGGGCCGCACCACAGGTCCAGCGCGGAGCGCAGGGTCCGCGACGCCTCCTCCGGGTTGCCGGAGTCGAGCAGGTCGCGGCCCTGGTTCAGCAGCCGCTCGAAGACCCGGGCGTCGAGCGCCTCGTCATCGATCTGCAGCGTGTAGCCGGGTGAGCGGGTCAGGATTCGGGGCACCGCGCGGTCGTCCCGCGCGGCGACCTGGCTGAAGATCTTGCGCAGTTGGTAGATGTAGGTCTGCATGGTCGTCAGCGCGCTGCGCGGCGGGTGGTCGCCCCACAGCTCGTCGATCAGGGACGCGGTGTCGACGATCCGGTTGGCGCGCAGCAGCAGGAAAGCCAGGGTCCACCGCACCTTCGTCGCCGTGGGTGTGCAGACCCGGCCCGCGTGCGTCACTTCCATGGGCCCGAGGATCTTGAATCTCATGTGGATCGCTCTCAGGTCACCCCGCGGCGAGGCGGGACCGGACAGGTTGCGAACCGCAAAGCATGTCCCAGCATCGAGTTGACTTTCCGGGCACGCAACTCTGATCCCGTTCGTCGCCAGTGGATTCACCCGGTCGACACCCATTCACGAACGCGCAATTGCCGCCTTGCGGAGATCGCTGCGGGAGACCTTCCCGGTGGGTGATCGCGGAATCGCCGAGACCAGTTCCACGTGCTCGACCTGCTCGAAGTGCGGCACCTGCCGGTTGACGAACTCCTTGATCCTGGCCGCGTCCGCGGTCGCGCGGGCGGGCACGACGAGCGCGTGGGCGACCGCGCCGGAGAACTCGTCCGGGTGGTCGAAGACGACGCAGTCGGCGACGTCGGGGTGGCGCAGCAGGACGGCCTCGATCCGGCCCGGCGCGACCAACCAGTTGTCGCGCTTGAATACGTCCTTGATCCGGTCGACGACGAACAGATATCCGTCCTCGTCGAGGAATGCGATATCCCCGGTGGCGAACCACCCGCCCGGCTGGAGATCGGCATCGATGTCGCGGTCCAGATAACCGGCCATGAGTTGGGGGCCCTTCACCTGGAGCTCGCCGGTTTCCCCGATCGGCACGACCGCGCCGGTGTCGATGTCGACCACCCGGCATTCCGCCCCCGGCACGACCACCCCGGACGAGCCCGTCCGCGGTCGGTCGAGGTCGGCCAGGTGGGTGCACGGCGCGGCCTCGGCGATGCCGAACCCCTGCACCACCGGCACCCCGAGGCGCCGGGCCAGCGCCTCGGCGCGGTCGGGTCGCAGGGCCGAGCCGCCGGACAGCACCGCCCGCAGCGTCGGGATCCGCACCGCGGCCAGGTGCGGGTCGGCGGCGAGCCGGGCCAGCCGGACCGGGAGGCTGTAGAGGTGGGTCGCCCCGCAGCGGCGGGCGGCCGCGGCCATCGCCGGGGTGTCCTCGTCCGGGAACAGCACGTGCGAGGCCATCGCGGCGACGCCGATGCTCAGGTGCATGAGGTGGAAGGTCGGCAGGTAGTTGAACAGCACCGAATCCGCCGTGAGCTGGTGGCCGTGCACGGTCTGGGCGGCGTTCACCGTCAGGTTGCGGTGGGTCAGCCGCACCCCCTTGGGCGCGCCCGTCGTCCCGCTGGTGAACTGCAGGCAGGCCACCGCGCCGGGGTCGTCGTCCAGGCGCACCGGCGGCCGGTTCTCGGCGGCGAGGTCGGCCAGGGCGGGCACGCCCGGGTGGGCCTCGTCGGGCTCGGTGAGGATGAGCTCGCGCAGCGCCGGGAGCTGGTCGCGGACGGGGGCGAGCCGGTCGTAGACGTCGGGGGGCACGACCGCCGCGCGCGCCCGGCTCGCGCCGAGCACGTGCACCAGGCCGTCGGCCCGCAGCAGCGGGTTGACCAGCGCGCTGACGTGCCCGGAGCGGGCGATGCCGTAGAAGCCCAGCGCGTAGGCCGGGTGCAGGACCATGGCCAGGGCGACGACGCCCGGCTCGGGGAGCAGGGCGCGCAGGGCTGAGCCGATGCGGGTGGCGCGGTCGTCGAGGTCGGCGAAGGCGAGGTCGCCCACGGCGGCCTTGTCCGGGACGCGGGCGGCAGCGCGGCGCAGCGGGTCATCGATGCGCGGCCCCTCGCACAGCCCGGCGACGGTCTCCAGGGGTGGTCCGCAGGCGATGCTCAGGGCCTTCGTCGTCGTCATGCGCGCGAGGCTGGCAGCGGCGGTTCGATCGGCCGTCGAGCCGCGAGCCCGGCTCCAGCGGGAATCGAGCGGGCGCGATCAGGGTGCCGGGCATGGTTGATGTCCTCGTAGTCGGAGCTGGACCCGTCGGGCTGACGGTTGCGCACGAACTGGCCAGGCGCGGTGTCTCGGTGCGGGTGGTGGACCGGGCCGACGGCCCGGCGACGACCAGCCGGGCGACCGCCAACCACGCCCGCACCCTGGAGGTCTACCACCAGATGGGGGTGCTGCCCGACATCCTGGCCCGCGGCCACCGGGTCAGCCGGTTCAGCGTGCACCGCGGCGGCCGCAGGCTGCTGCGGCTGGGCACCGACTACCGCAAGCTGCCGACCCGCTTCCCGTTCACCCTCCAGGTGGAGCAGGTGGAGGTGGAGCGGGTGCTGCGCGAGCGGCTGCTCGGCTTGGGGGTGGCCGTCGAGTGGTCGACCGCGCTGCAGGGGCTGCGCCAGCGCGGCGACCACGTGCTGGCCCGGCTGCTGCTGCCGGACGGGCGCGCGGTCGAGCAGCCGGTGCCGTGGCTGGTCGGGGCGGACGGCGGGCGCAGCGCGGTGCGCGCCGGGCTGGGCATCGGCCTGGTCGGCGAGTCGTCGCGGACCTGGCTGGCCGCCGACGCGGTGGTGCACGGCGACATCCCCAGGGACAGCCTGCACCTGCTGGTCACCCCCGATGGCACCATCCTGCTGGTCCCGCTGCCCACCCCCGGCCGGTGGCGGCTGGTGGACATGACCGGCGGCGAGAACGACCCCGAAGCCCTCGCCGACTGGTTCACCGAGCGGGTGTCGGCGGCGATGGGCGCCCGGATCGTCGTGGAGCGCCCGAGCTGGTCGTCGGAGTTCCTGGTCCGCCAGCGCATGGTCGACCGGATGCGGGAGGGCCGGTGCTTCCTGGCGGGCGACGCCGCGCACGTGCACAGCCCGGCGTCGGGGCAGGGGATGTGCACCGGGGTGCAGGACGGGGTCAACCTGGCCTGGAAGCTCGCCGACGTCATCCGGGGGTACGCCGGGGAGGCCCTGCTCGACAGCTACGACGCCGAGCGCGTCGAGGTCGGCGCGCAGCTGCTGCGCTCGACGCAGACCGCGACCACGGTGCTGGCCCCCGCCGCGGGCATCCCGATCCCGAAGCCGCTGCTGCCGGTGGTGGTCGCCGCGGTGAACACCATCCCGCCCCTGCGGCGGGTGGTGGAGCGCAAGATCCTGCGGGCGATGTCCGGCCTGGCCCTCAGCTACGCCGACAGCCCGCTCACCGAGCCCGGCGACGGGCGGCTCAAGCCGGGATCGCGGCTGGCCTGCTCGGCCGAGACCGAGCAGGCCAGCCCGGGCTGGCGGGCGCTGTGCGCCGAGCTGGCCGACCCGCGGTGGACCCTGGTCGCGGTCCCCGGCGACGACCTGGGCGGCCTCGACCGCCAGTACGGCGCGGCGGTCTCGGTGCGCGGCATCGGCGGCGGGCCCCACCCGCTGCCCGACCCCGACCGGCGGCTGCGCCGCGACCTCGGCATCGATCGCGGCGGCGCGGTGCTGATCCGCCCGGACGGCTACCTGGCAGGCCGCTTCGGCCCGCATGAGCCGCTGGACGCCGCGCTGCGCCGCTTCCACCTGCTGCCCGCCGCCGCCCCTGGAATGGAGCTGACCGCCTGATGCGCATCATCGACATCTCGACCCCGATCGACGCCGACGTGTGGGAGCCGAACCCGGTCGTGCACGAGGTCATGACGTGCGCCGAGGGCGGGCGGCACATGGCCGAGGGCATGCTGGAGCGCCACGGCATCGAGTTCGACCCCGCCGTCCTCCCCGACGGCGAGCTGCTGTCGCTGGACACGATCACCTGCACCACCCACACCGGCACCCACGTCGACGCGCCGTCGCACTACGGCACCAAGGCCCGCTACGGCACGCCTCGGCACATCGACGAGATGCCGCTGGAGTGGTTCATCGGCCCCGGCGTCGTCCTCGACCTCAGCGACGCCCCGGTCGGCGCGGTCGGCGCCGACCACCTGCGCCGCGAGTTCGACCGCATCGGCTACACCCCCCGCCCGCGCGACATCGTGCTGCTGCGCACGGGCGCCGACCTGGTCTTCGGCACCCCCAAGTACTTCACCGACTTCGTCGGCCTGGACGCCGAGGCGACGCACCTGCTGCTGGACCTGGGCGTCCTGGTGATCGGCACCGACGCCTTCAGCCTGGACGCGCCGTTCCCCAGCATGCTGGAGCGCTACCGCGCCACCGGCGACCGCTCGGTGCTGTGGCCCGCCCACTTCGTCGGCCGCGAGCGCGAGTACTGCCAGATCGAGCGCCTCGGCAGCCTGGACCTGCTGCCCAGCACGGGATTCACCGTCTCGTGCCTGCCGGTGAAGATCGCCCGCGCAGGCGCGGGCTGGGCCCGCGCCGTCGCCATCTTCGACTGATCTCAGCCCAGATCGTCGCGGGTGACCTTGCGGCACTGCACGAGCAGGTCGGCGCCTGAGCGCACCAGCACGTCCTGGCAGACGCAGACGCGGTGGATGCGGGAGCTGCCGTCGGGTCCGGTGGCGATGACCAGCGAGTAGCAGCGGACGTCGAGGGCGCCGTCCGGGCGCGGGGTCACGTCGACCATCCCGTGCCAGTGGCGGTGCACCTCGCCCGCCTGCGCCGCCGCGCCCGCCGCGCGGCCGGGCACGGTGGCCAGCGCGGCCCGACCGCGGATCGGCTCGGGCAGGTTCGGCAGGGTCATCACCGCGTCCACTGTGAACGTCGCCGCCCAGGGCTCGCCCGCGCCGGTGTCGAACAGCTGCATCTGCCGCGCGTAGAACTGCTGCACCGCAACGTAGATCTCGTGGAACGGGATGTCGACCGCGTCGTCCGCGTACCGGATGCTCATGCACCCGACTCTGCCCGGGAGCAGTCGAAGCGGGCTCAAGCGGCGCTCCAGCGCGGTCGAGCAGGCTGGGGGCACCCCTATGCCAAGCCCCGAACGAGGAGCGCCAGGTGCTGACGAACAAGAAGCACGTGACCGAAACCGAGGTGGTCGTCGCCGCGCCGCCCGAGGTCGTCCGCGACGTCGCCATGGATTTCGCCAGGTGGCCGCGGTTCCACGGCCCGGCGGTGCACGCCGAGCGCGTCGCCGACGGCGGGGACGGCGAGCTGATCCAGTTCTGGTCGCTGGCGGGCGAGGACTCGGTGCGCAGCTGGAAGGCCCGCCGCTACCAGACCGCGGAGGGCATCGAGTTCGCCCACGAACCGGCCGCGGAGCCGTTCGAGCACGTCGGCGGCGGGTTCACCTTCCGGCCGCTGCCCGGCGGGTCGACCGAGGTGCGGATGCGGCACGAGTTCTCGCTGCTGGCGGAGGACGACGCCCTGGCGGCCGACCGGCTCGCGTCGATGCGCCGCGGCGCGGACGCGCACCTGGCGTCGCTGCGCTACGCCGCGGAGAACCAGTCCGACCTCGACCGGCGCACCATCGCCTTCGACGACTCGGTGTTCATCGCGGGCGACATCAACGACATCTACGCCTACCTGTACGAAGCGGACAAGTGGCCCGAGCGCATCCCGCACGTGTCCCGGCTGGAGATGACCCAGCCCACCCCCGAGGTCCAGTTCTTCGACATGGACACCAGGACCCCCGAGGGCGCGCAGCACACCACCCGCTCGGTGCGGATCTGCCTGGCCCCGCGCCTGATCGTCTACAAGCAGGTCCAGCCGCCCAAGGCGCTGGACTCCCACACCGGGCACTGGCGCTTCGAGCAGACCCCCGAGGGCGTGATCGCCACGGCGCGGCACGTGGCCGTCATCAAGGAATCGATGCTCCACCTCTTCGGCGAGGGCGCGACGCTGGAGCAGGCCCGCAAGTACCTGCGGCGGGTGCTGGGCGCCAACAGCACGAGCAACCTGCGGCTGGCCAAGGAGTACGCCGAGAAGCGCGCGGGCTACTAGCGGCGCTGCGGGCGGACGGCGGTCAGGCGGACGGCGAGACAGGGCGAGGTGCGGACGATGGACAGGCAGGTCGTGGTGACGGGGCTGGGCGTGGTGGCCCCCGGTGGAATCGGCGCCAAGCAGTTCTGGGAGCTGCTCACCGCGGGGCGCTCGGCCACCCGGCCGATCTCGCTGTTCGACGCCACCGGGTTCCGCTCCCGGGTGGCCGCCGAGTGCGACTTCGACCCGCGGCTGGCCGGGCTGACCCACCGGCAGATCCGGATGTGGGACCGCACCACCCAGTTCGCCGTGGTCGCCGCCCGCGAGGCGCTGGCCGACAGCGGGGTCGCCTGCGGGGTCGTCCCCGAGCGGACCGGGGTGTCCATCGGCACCGCGTGCGGGATGACCCAGCGCCTGGACCAGGAGTACGCCGTGGTCAGCGACGAGGGGCGGGACTGGCTGGTCGAGGACCGGCACGGCTCGCCCTACCTCTACGACTACTTCCTGCCCTCCTCGATGGCCGTCGAGCTGGCCTGGCTGGTCGGGGCCGAGGGGCCGACGGCGATCGTGCCGACCGGCTGCACCTCCGGCATCGACGCGATCGTGCACGCCGCCGAGCTGGTGCGCGACGGGGTGGTCGACGTGGTGCTGGCGGGCGCGTCCGACGCGCCGATCTCGCCCATCACCGTGGCCTGCTTCGACGCGATCAAGGCCACCACGCCGCGCAACGACGAGCCGGGCACCGCGTCGCGCCCGTTCGACCGCACCCGCAACGGCTTCGCCCTCGCCGAGGGCGCCGCGGTGCTGGTGCTGGAGGAGGGCGAGCGGGCCCGCCGCCGGGGCGCCCACGTCTACGCCGAGCTGGCCGGGGCGGCGGGCCGCTGCAACGCCCACAGCATGACCGGCCTGCGGCCCGACGGCGCCGAGCTGGCCGCGGCGATCACCGCCGCGCTGGCCGCCGCGCGGATCGACCCGAGCGGGGTGGACTACATCTGCGGCCACGGGTCCTCGACCAAGCAGAACGACCGGCACGAGACCGCCGCCTACAAGGCCAGCCTCGGCGAGCACGCCCGGCGCACCCCGATCAGCTCGATCAAGTCGATGGTCGGGCACTCCCTCGGCGCGATCGGCGCGCTGGAGACCGTCGCGTGCGCGCTGGCCATCGAGCACTCGGTGGTGCCGCCGACGGCCAACCTCGTCGAGCCCGACCCCGAGTGCGACCTGGACTACGTGCCGATCACCGCCCGCGAGCACCGCGTCGACGTGGCGCTCAACGTGGGCAGCGGGTTCGGCGGGTTCCAGAGCGCGATGGTGCTCACGGCGCCGGGGAGGGCGCGGTGAGCACCGCCGCGCCCGTGGTCACCGGGCTGGGCGTGGTCGCCCCCAACGGCCTGGGCGTCGAGCGGTACTGGGCGGCGACCCTGGCCGGGCGTCCGGGGATCGACCGCGTGCGCCGCTTCGACACCAGCGGCTACCGGGCCCAGGTCGCGGGCGAGGTCGAGATCGATGCGGCCGAGCTGCTGCCGGGCAGGCTGCTCCCGCAGACCGACCACATGACCCGCCTGGCGCTGGTCGCCGCCGAGGAGGCGCTCGCCGACGCCGGGGTCGAGCCCGCCGCGCTGGGCCGCTTCGGCTGCGGGGTGGTGACCGCGGCCTCCGGGGGCGGGTTCGAGTTCGGCCAGCGCGAGCTGGAGGCGCTGTGGAGCAAGGACAGCACCTACGTCAGCGCCTACCAGTCCTTCGCCTGGTTCTACCCGGTGAACACCGGGCAGATCTCGATCCGCCACGGCCTGCGCGGGCCGGGCGGCGCGGTGGTCACCGAGCAGGCGGGCGGGCTCGACGCCATCGGCATCGCCCGCCGCGACATCCGCACCGGGACGCCGGTCATGGTCAGCGGCGGGGTGGACGGCTCGCTGTGCCCGTGGGGGTGGCTGTGCCTGACCCGCTCGGGCCGGATGAGCCCGGCCGCCGACCCGCGGCGGGCCTACCTGCCCTTCGACGCCGAGGCCTGCGGGTTCGTCCCCGGCGAGGGCGGGGCGCTGCTGGTCCTGGCCGACCCGGCTGCGGCCGACGGCGGCTACGGCGAGGTCGCGGGCTACGCCGCCACCTTCGACCCGCACCCGGACACCGGCCGCCCGCCCGCCCTGCGCCGCGCGGCCGAGCTGGCGCTGGCCGACGCGGGGATGTCCGCCGCCGACGTCGACGTGGTCTTCGCCGACGCCAGCGGCGTGCCGGAGCTGGACCGGCAGGAGGTCGCGGCCCTGGTGGAGCTGTTCGGCCCCGGCCGGGTGCCGGTGACCGCGCCCAAGACGATGACCGGCAGGCTGCTCGGCGGCGGGGCCGCGCTCGACGTGGCCGCCGCCCTGCTCGCCCTGCGCGACGGTGTCATCCCGCCCACCGTCCACATCGGCCGCCCCCGGTTCGCCGATGTGCTCGACCTGGTCCGCGACGACCCGCGCCCGGCCAGGGTGGACTGCGCGCTGGTGCTCGCCCGCGGCCACGGCGGGTTCAACTCGGCGCTGCTCGTGCGGCGCCGCGGAGGAAGGAACCGCAGATGACCGAGATGACCCTGGCCGAGCTGACCCGGCTGCTGCGCGAGTGCGCGGGCGCGGACGACGCCGTCGACCTCGACGGCGACATCCTGGACGTCCCCTTCGACGACCTGGGCTACGACTCGCTGGCGCTGTTCAACACCGCGGGCCGCATCGAGCGCGACCACGCCATCCGCCTGCCGGACGACCTCGTCGGCGAGGTCTCCACCCCGCGCGAGCTGCTGGACGTCGTCAACGCCCACCTCGGCCAGCCCGCCTGACTGCCGACCCGACAGAAAGGGAAACGACTGATGTCGGTTCCGAACCCGGTGGCGCGGGCCCGTGCCATCATGGAGATCAACAACGGCTACTTCCGGTCGAAGGTGCTGCAGAGCGGGGTCGACCTCGGCCTGTTCGACCTGCTGGCCACCGAGCCCGCCACGGCCGACGAGATCCGCGACCGGCTGGGCCTGCGCCACCGGCTGCTGAGCGACTACCTCGACGCGATGGTCGACATGGGCCTGCTCGACCGGGAGGGCGACGCCTACCGCGACAGCGAGGACGCCGCGGAGTTCCTGGTCTCCACCTCGCCGACCTACCTGGGCGGCACGGCCAGCCAGCACGCGCGGGTCCACTACCACGCCTGGGGCAGGCTGGTGGAGGCGCTGCGGGACGGGCACGGCAAATCCGACGTCCGCCCGGAGGGCACGCAGGCGTTCATCGAGTTCTACGCCGACCCGGAACGCGCCCGCAGGCTGATGCAGCACGTGGACGCGCACAACGGGTTCATGGCCGACGAGCTGGTCAGGCACTTCGACTGGAGCGGGAGCACGACGTTCACCGACATCGGCGGGGCGCGGGGGAACCTGGCGGCGCGGATCGCGCTGGCGAACCCGCACCTGCGGGGGTATGTGGTGGACCTGCCGGTGCTGGAGCCGCTGTTCGATGAGCTGGTGGCGGAGCTGGGGGTGGCGGATCGGGTCGAGTTCTTGGGCGGCGACTTCTTCGCGCGGCCGCTGCCGGTGACGGATGTGGTGGTGATCGGGCACGTGCTGCCGGATTGGCCGGAGGCGGAGCGCGATCACCTGGTGAAGCGGTGCTTTGACGCCGTGCGGCCCGGCGGGTGGCTGGTGGTGTACGACGCGCTGGTGGATCCGGCGTTGAAGGACCACGACACGTTGCTGCGGCGGCTGAACAGCACGATGATCCGGGATGATCACCAGCCGTTCAGCGTGGATGAGTGCTTTGAGCTGTTGGGGCGGCATGGGTTTGAGGTGGATCGGTGGTTCGTGTCGGACACCATTGCGCGGGATCATGTGGTGGTGGCTCGAAAGCCCGAGTGATGCCGCCCGGCTGCGGGCAGAACGCGCCCCGCTAAGCCTGTCCGATGGGGTGGACTTGCATTCGCGGGGAGCGAAGCGCCGCTAAACTTGCGGGGGCGTGAACGGGCTTCGCCCGCATCGCCGCTCTTCACGC